>PMTT01000897.1:4087-18788 GCA_003167275.1 Bryobacterales bacterium
TGCAAGAGATTAACGGAGCATTCGCGGCTTTCATCATGGCTACCGCTTTTCTACTCTTTCCGATTTCGCAACAGTCGCTCTTTGCCGTGATGCCCGATGCGTTGCTCGCCCTTCTGTTTTGTGCGGCCACGGCCGTTGGCGGCGGTGCTCTGGAGGGCAGGCCCAGGTGGTGGATCGCCTATGGGGTGCTCACCGTTACCGCGATTCTTGTACATGGACGCGGGGTTGTTTTGATTCTTGTGCCCTGGATTGCCATACTGTTGGCCGGGAAGATCGGTTTATTTAAGCATCGGGCCCTCTGGATCCCCTCCGTGGTGGCGCTGCTGCTGATTCTGACGTGGATGCACTTCTTTCGCCAAACCGGCCGGCTTAGCATCGCGGCTTTGGTGGAGGCAGCGACGGCTTTTCCGTTGCAGGCTTTTCAGTGTCTCGGCCCCGTGTTCTTTTCCTTGACAGTACTGGGCGCAATCACCGCGCGATACCGGGCGGAGCCTCGCTGGGCCTTTGTCACCGGGGTGCTCCTCGGGACTTGGGGATTATTCAGCATCGCGATCGTGCCGTGGGATGACCGTTACCTGACTCCGGCGCTTCCTGCGTGCGTGGTGCTGGCGGCCTGCGGCTTGAGCTTTCTGGCGAGAATCGCCGCCGCCCTACGGTTGCCGCCTCCGGTTACAGTGACTGCCCTTGTCATGCTGGCAGCGGCCGCCAGTCTGATGCGGGCGTTGCCTCTCATGCGTAAGCCGGACCTGGCCTATGAGTCTCTTGTCGGCGAGATTCTCAAGGGCCCGGACGGTGACAAACTGGTGTACCTGGTCGCCGGGGATGCTATCCACGAGGGCGACTTTATTGCGAGCCTTGCGATGCGGGAACCGGCCGCCAAGCACATCGTTCTTCGATCGACAAAGGCATTTGCCAAGACCGATTGGCCGCAGAGCGTTTACGAACCGTTCGTCCAGAGCACCGCAGCCATGGCGGCGTTCCTGAAGGAATCCTGGATCTCACTGGTGATCATACAGGAGGGCGGCGTCCGTCCGGACCTGGATATGCTTCGCACCACGATGCCGGACTCGGGATGGCTGCGGGTGCCAGCGCCCGCCGGCACCCTGGTCTACAGAAGGACCACGCCACTGCCGCCCGGCGAAATCACGATCCGCATCGATATGCGGAGAAAATTGGGAAAGTATCTCACCGTTACTCCCTGACCCTTACTCCCCGACATTCAAACCATGCGGCCGAACTCAGACATCGCCTTGCGCGCCTCCTTGTTCAGGAGTGTCCGCCGATACGTAGACTACATTGTCCGATAAACTGTTCTTCTCCACGGCTCCCAGCACCGACTCGACCACCGCGGTGGGGCGGCGCTTTACTTCCTCCACGAGGACGCCGAGGTACTCGCCCGTAATTCCGACCGAAACGAATAGGATGCTGGCGATTAGAGACAGGAAGCACAGGATCGTGGTAACACCCGGGTTCAAGCCGACCCAGTAGCCGAAAATTGTGAATTGTCGAAAAAAGCGGTTGCCAATCACCAGAATGCCGAAAAGTACGGACGCGCCTCCCATGAGAAGACCCGTCAGGCTGGCCAGCCTCAGTGGGACGATGCTAAACGCGATTAAACCCTGCATAGCCAGAGCGGTCAGTTTGAAAAGGCCATATTTACTCGATCCCCGGAAACGTTCGGGGCGATCATAGGCCAGCCCGGCCTGTTTGAATCCGACCCAGGAACGCAAACCGCGCAGCATGCGGGAGTGCTCTGGCAAGGAAAGAAGGACTTTATGACATCGTGCGCTCATGACGCAAAAGTCGCCGGCATCTCTTGGCCAGTGATGTTGGGAGAGCCGTGCAATCAACCAATAGAACAGCGGGTAGGCCATTCGAAGAAGCAGAGGCGCCTCACGCCGGGCGCGGACCCCGTAGCAGACATCCAGGCCCTCCCCGATGGCTTTCCGATAAAGCGCCACCAACACTTCGATCGGATCCTGAAGATCGCAATCGATTACTCCCACATAGTCGCCCGAAGCGAAGGCAAGGCCCGTCGACACGGCTGCCTGATGGCCGAAATTTCGGCTCAGCCTGACACCCACGACCCTGGGATCCGAGAGGTGCTGTTTGGCAATGAGAGCAAAGGTGGCATCCTGGCTGCCATCATCGACGCAGGTAAGCCGCCAACTGCCGTTGGTAGCAGTCTCCAGTTGGGGCATAACCGCCTCAAAGAACGAAGGCAGCATTTCCTCCTCGTTATAGCAGGGCACTACCAGGCAAAAGCGGGCACGGGTTCCTGGAGATGAGTGCATAATCTAGATCTCACCCTTACTCCCTGACTGCCTCCAGCAGCCAATCGGAGGAGCGTCAATCCTCACTCTTCCGACTGTCCAGGCCGCGCAGCTTGATTCGGCCGAGGCTGGCTCCCAGATGATTCCAATAGTGAATGATGGCCCCCAAAACAAACGCCGTCCCGCAGCAGAGAAAATGGATTAAGTGCAAAGGTACGGAAATCACCGCCAGCCGGAATTGGCGCCGGGCGGCGAGAAAGCGGTAAAAAGGAAGATTCAGCATCACGACCGAGGCGAGCACGGCCAGTAAAGCGAGGATCTGTCCCCATGCCGGCGCGTGCGGCCGGCCGGCCGCGAGCAGCGCCATCTGAAGGCACAGCAGCGCCGTCAATATCACACTGGCGCGGGCGCCGAGCCGAAGATTCAGATCGTTCGGCATCCGGTGAGTCTCCAGGATAAGCCGGGTCCAGGGGACTCCTCTTTGCCAGATATCGGTTTTGATCATTTTCCAGAGCGTCCAGCGCTTCAGATGCTTTACCTGGATTGACGGATCGAGCGCGATGCGCACGCCTTCGCGGGTCAGACGCATTCCCAGTTCGAGATCCTCGACACAGGGAGTCGAGTAGGCGACATCAAATCCCCCGCTTTCGAGAAACACCCGCCGGCGAATCGCGCCGCAACCCGCCCAAAACGTAGAGGCGCGGCGGTTGCTCGTTTGGTGCACATAGCAATGCAGCAGGTTGCGGAACCGCGAGACGAGACCGGGAGCGCTGGGTTCGCTATCGTAAGAACCGAAAACCGCGCCGAGTTCCGGATCGTCCTCAAAGCGCTGCCGGATTTTTGAAATCGTATCGGCGCCCACGCATACATCGGCGTCAAGTGACAGGACGACATCCCCGGTTGCCGCCATTACCCCCGTGTTCCTGCCGTGCGCCGGACCTCGCCTGGAAGCAACGTGTACAATCCTTGCCCCGAATTCCACGGCATACCAGAGTGCATCGTCCGTCGACCCATCGTCCACGACGATTAACTCCTCGAACTGATCCCGATGCTGTGCCAGGCTGACCAGGCAATTCCGGAACTCGGGGCCGCCATTGTGGACTGAAATGACAATCGATATGGATGTTCTCGCGTGGGCCGACACCAATTGGCCATGGTATCATAGCGATCTGCTCGACAGCATGGACTCCTGGCAGTTGATGGCAAGACTAATCGGGCCTGTACCCGATCTGCCGGTCCATGCCGCAGTTTGGCATGTGCCTGAAAGCGAAAGGCTTGCGAATCCCAAACGAGGTCATACTGCCACCAGGGGTGTGCACTTGCGTCCCACTCCAGACAACGATTTCGACTACTAACATTCATTAGAAATCCGATAGGGAGAATCTGAGGTTGAGCGACTCGAATCCACCGAAGGCTGTCATCATTGGAGCAGGACCCGCGGGATTGACAGCCGCTTACGAGTTGCTCACTCGGGCCGGAATCAAGCCGATCGTCCTTGAGAAGAGCGCTTGCATGGGCGGCCTCTCCCGCACGGTGAACTATAAAGGCAACCGGATCGATATCGGTGGTCATCGATTCTTTTCGAAGTCCGACCGCGTGATGAACTGGTGGCTGCAAATGCTTCCCTTGGAATCGTCCGTAAGTGGGCCGGCCGCCATCCGGTACCATGGCATGGCACGGGCTATTGTGCCTTCCGCACCTGGTCCCGACCCTGCCGCCGCGGATCGTGTGATGCTGCTCCGGCCGCGCAAGTCCCGCATTTATTACCTGCGACGCTTCTTCGATTACCCGATATCACTCAGCAGAGATACCATTCTCAAGCTAGGCTGGTGGCGGATCTTCAAGATCGCTATGAGTTACTGTCAGAGCGTCCTGTTTCCTATCAAACAGGAGAATACCCTGGAGCAATTCTTCATCAACCGCTTCGGCAGGGAATTGTATCGTACGTTCTTTATGTCCTACACCGAGAAGATCTGGGGCATGCCCTGCAATCGGATCCAGGCCGAGTGGGGTGTTCAACGCATTAAAGCTCTCTCCGCATGGTCGACGCTGACTCACGCCCTGAGGAAGGCGATTAGGGGTAGTAACGGAAATATCGGCCAGAAAGATACCCAGACCTCGCTGATCGACCAGTTCCTCTACCCCAAGTTCGGTCCCGGGCAGATGTGGGAGGAAGTCGCGCGCCAAATCAGAGAGAAGGGCGGGGAGATCCGGACGGGCCTGACGGTCGACCGGATCATCACGGATGGTTGGAAGGTGAAAGCGTTGGAGGCCACTGATTCGGCGACGGGACGGACTGAAAGCATCGAGGGCGATTACTTTTTCTCCACGGCCCCGGTGCAGGAGGTCATGAGGTCGTTCGACGTCGCCCCCCCCCAAAGTGTCCTGGAAGTGTCAGACGGCTTGGTTTACCGTGACTTCATCACGGTCGGGCTCCTGGTTCGGTCGCTCCGGATTTGGGATGAGACTCCGCAGGGAAAGAAGCTGATCAGAGACAACTGGATCTATATCCATGAGCCCGACGCACGGCTCGGCAGGCTCCAGGTCTACAACAACTGGAGCCCATTCATGGTGGCCAATCCCGAGACTGTCTGGTTGGGCCTCGAGTATTTCTGCAACAAGTCGGACGAGATCTGGAACTTCTCCGATGAGCGCATGGTGGCGTTCGCGACGGAGGAACTTGGCAGGATCGGAATTATCGATGTTACTGAGGTGCTCGATTCAACGGTTTTGCGCATCGAAAAGACGTATCCGGCGTATTTCGGCACCTACAACCGCTTCGGCGAGATCCGCGAGCACGTTGACCGGTATCGCAATCTGTTTCTGATCGGCCGTAACGGAATGCACCGCTACAATAACCAGGACCACTCGATGCTGACCGCGATGATCGCGGTGGACAACATCATCGCCGGGAATGTGGACAAGACCGGGCTCTGGGAAGTGAACACCGAGATGGACTACCACGAGGAAAGGACAACTCCGGAGGATGACTCATAACAGCGAGCCCCTAAGAATTGTAGCCGGGGCCGCCAGTTCACCGCCGAGCGCTTGAGCGAGCATCTCCGCCGAGCGAGCGGCGCTCTCGGCCAATCCCGCACGGGCCTGCTCCGGGGTAGTTGCGGACCGTGTTGTGGGAGTAGTTTTGCTGTTTGAGAGCCGTTCAAAGATCCTCCCGGTGGGGGTCCCAGAGGGGGTTGCTGGAAATGGGGAACCGCCGTATGAACCGGACGGATGAATTTCAAATAAATCTCAAAAGAAATGTCCCCTTTTTATTGCCGTTCTCGCTATAATCCACGAGAGTTCTTTTCAGGAATCAATCCGGAAACTCTCCCAAGGAGGCAAGGGGATGAACCCGCTAGTCACCAACCGGGAACAGTTACTACACATTGCAGCCGCCACTCTGGCGACGCTCGAGAGCGAATCGTTTCAAGCCAAGCTTGACGAAGGCGCGGTCGAAGCTCCTGCGGAACCCGGGGCTCCCTCGCTGGACATGGTAACCAACAGCCTGTCTGAATCCCTGGAATGGGCACGGATGGAGGAGCAGACGCTGGATTCAGCGGAGTTGGAAGCCGTAGGGCCAGGGCCGGCGCCATATATTCCGTCAAACCAGGTGCTTTCCCTGGTGCAGAGCGCGTACGAAGAATACCTCGAAGGCAAGGAAGAGGACCTGTTGGAGGAGCCGTTCGATGGGACGGACGTCGGCTGGGCCTCGGTGGCGTTGGAGAAGATTAAATCGTGGCTGAAGGGCAAGCGCAAATTCGTTTCCCACAAGAACCTGACGGATTTCCGGTACGATCTTCCGGCGAACGCCGTGGTGGCGCTGTTTGCCGATTGGGGAACGGGAGAGCCGACAGCGGTTCGCGTCATGGAGCAGATCAAGAAAGCCGCCCCGACGCACGCCATCCACATGGGAGACGTCTACTACGCGGGCACCCCCGGCCAGGCGAAGAAGCGCTTCCTGGACGTCATCGATCAACACGGACCATCGCGCCAGGCTTGCCGGTATTTCTCGCTGAATGCCAATCACGATATGTACAGCGGCGGTTACGGATACTTCGACACGATCCTGCGGGGCTTCGGGCAGGAAGCCAGCTACTTCAACCTGCGCAATGAGCATTGGCAATTGATCGGGATCGATTCAGGCTACGAGGAACACGGTTTGAAGGATCCGCAGAAGGATTGGGTAGCGGCGCAGCTTTCGGGAGGCGGCGGCGCCAAATCGATCATGGTTTCGCATCACCAATACTTCTCGTCCTACGAGAAGGGCGCGTACAATCGGGCTCTGCACACGAAAATGGGACCGATGCTGGGCCAGGTATTCGCCTGGTTTTGGGGACATGAGCACAGGTGCATGATCTTCGGGGACCACTTGGGGATTAAGGCGCGATGCATCGGTCACGGCGCGATTCCGGAGGCAGTTCCGTTTGGCGCCCGCAAATTTCCCGATGTTCCGGTGATCGCTTCGGACGAGCGTGAGTCGCCCCAGGATCCCGGGATGGGAATCCACGGCTTCGCGCTGTTGCGATTGGCGGGGCGCCAAATGGATGTATCTTACATTGACGAATTCGGGACGGTGTTCTTCAAGGAACAACTGACGGCTTGAGGTAAGCGAATGAACCCGCCGGAAGCAACCAGCGAATTCACGGGGAAGCAGGCCAAGGAGCACTACCGCCGCTTTTTCGCCGGTGCGGAATCCTTTAACGAATCGGCTGGCGAAGCCGGTGAACCGGACTTGTCCGCGCCGGCGATCGCGGACCGGGTGGAGCGGGCCGAAGCCGAGTTGAAGCGGATCGTCAAGACTCACCTGGGCGATCGGCCGCATCTCTACGAGCTAGCCGAAAGGATCGCTCGCGAGGGCGGGGGCGCACTCGAGGCCATGGCCAATGACGATGACGAGAAACTGGCGGAGCCGGAGGCGCAGGAGGCGCTGGAAGTCATCGCGCGGACGGATGGCTCGCGCCCCTCTTTCCTGGTCAAGAACAACCGAGTGGACTTCGCGAGCAGTCCGGTGGGGGATTGGAGAGACGTCATCGTGCCGGCGGCCGACGAGATCGAGCAGGCGGTTTCGTGCGTCGGACGCATCGATCATCCAAAGGCGACGCAGGGTTTCCGGGGCACCGGATTCCTGATCGCGCCGGATCTGATCCTCACCAACCGGCACGTTCTGCAGGCTATCGCAGTGCCCGATGGAGATGGGTGGAACATCGACGCGGGGGTGAAGATCGATTTCGGACACGAGTTTCGCGCGCGGGAGTCGGTGAAAGCGCGAGCGCTTCGCTCGGTGGTGTTCTGCGGGAAAGATCCCATTTTGCAGGCGATCGACCATTCGAAGCTTGATTTGGCGTTGATCGAGCTGGAGCCGGCCGGGGCGGCGAATCGGCCTCCCTATTGCCTGGCGTTCGATGTGTCGCCGGACTGGGCCCAGCCGGACCTGATCATATTCACGATTGGGTATCCGGCGAACCCCGGCCTGACCGAGCAACTCACGTTGGTCGAGCAACTATTCGAATCGACTTTCGGGTTTAAACGGCTGGCGCCGGGAACGATCACGAACCCGGTGATATCTTCGCCGCCGAAATGGCTGGCGGCGCACGACTGTACGACGCTGGGGGGCAACAGCGGGTCGGTGGTGGTGGCGGCGACACGGGGGACGGTCGCGTGCGGTCTGCACTACGGCGGCCGGCGTGCGTTGCCGCGCGAGAATTGGGGGCACATCCTGGGCCTCACCCTGGATGCGCCGAATGGCTTGCCCAGGAACGATGGGGAGGAGCTTCCCACGCTGCGGAAGCTATTGAAGGACCGCGGGGTCAAATTGATCGACCGCCAGCCGTCCAACCAATAAGATGCTGGCCATCGCCCAGATCGCTGCTTCGATCCGCGCATCGCGCGCAGAGTTCGAGCGAGTCTACCGGGAGGCGCAGGTAGAACGCTTCGGGTTCACGCGGCCACTGACGGAGTTTGCGGCGGTGGGGCTGTCGGCCGACAATCAGGAGGCCTTCGCCCAAGGGCTCAGCGTGGCTCGAGATCAGGACTGGATCGAGCCGCTGATCCATTTATTAGTCGACCGGAAACTGGAAAATGGAAACCTGGCAGGCGATCTGGCGCACCACCCCAGCGTGCCCGGCAATGCGGCGCTGGAAGCGATTGTGGCGGAAGAGGCGGGCTTCGGGCAACCGGAAGTGATGTTCCGGGGGGTTGCCAGCGGCATGAGCTGGACGGTAAAAGTGCTGATTGACGGCGCCGCCAAAGGCACGGGGATCCTGATTGGACCGCACCTGGTGTTGACGGCGTGGCACGTGGTGGCTCCCTTGTTCAACCAGACAGCACCCCGTGTGTACCAGCCCGACACGGCCGCATTCCCGAGGATTCAGATTGAATTCGACGATTTCTTGCGGATGGTGGGAAGCGGGCTTCTTCCGCAACCTACGAAGCGCGTCAAGGCACACAAAGACTGGTGCGTGGTCTTCAGTAGTTGCACATCGGAGGAGTTGAATTCCCGGTTTCCGGATCCGGTGGCCGGGCTGGCGACGTTCTGGGATTACGCGATCATCCGGCTGGAGAGGGCGCTGGGAGTGGAGCGGAAGTGGGCGGTGATGGAAGGAGCGGTGGTACCGGAGCCGAGAGCCAACATCATCATTTTTGAACATCCGGGCGGACACCCCATGAGGCTGGCTTTGGGAACGATCGTGGAGCCGGACCCTAGTGTGACGACGGCCGTGCCGGCGCTGCGCTTCCTGCACGGCTGCAACACGACGCCGGGCGCATCGGGTGGGCCCTGCTTCAACAAGGACTTCTCGCTCTTCGGTTTCCACCAGGGCGAATGGACACACTCGGGCGGCAATGGCACGAAAATAAATCGGGGCGTGCCGCTCGAAGGCGTGCGGAAGCACTACAAGAGCGTGATGCAGCAGTTGCCGGCGCCGGACCCATCGGAAATCGCGATCTGGCGGTTGAACGATAGAGTCTGGCCGATCATCGGGTGCGACGATTTCCAGACTTTGGCGTGGCGCTCCGCATTGAACGACACTCCGCGGGTGATTGTAATCGGCGGTGACGCGGCGAGCGGGAGGACATTTCAGATGGATGTTCTGACTTCCATGCTTCCGGCCAGCGGTCACCTGCAGGTACATCTGGCGGCGCCGGAGATCTCCAAGCTGGAAGCGCCGGAGCTGGCTGCCACGATCTGCCGGACGGCGGGGGCGGCGGTTCCGCGGTTTGCGCCGGCTGAGGAATTCAGTACGACGCTGTCGACGTGGCTGCGGTATGAGTTGGCGGACAAGACCATCGGGGCGCTGAACATGGTGCGCGGCGACCGGCTGGTGTGGCTGCGTCTGGCCGACCTCAACAAGACGGAGATTCAGGGCAAAGACGCGTCGGCGCTGCTGATCGCGATTTACGAGAAGGCCAGTTTGACACCGTGGTTGCGAATCGTGCTGGACGGAATGAAAGGCGACGTCCCGTTCGCAGTGGAGGAATTCTCCTTGCGTTACCGCACGGTGCAGCCCACGCAGCAGCACATCGTCGACTACATGACGCGCGCGATTGCGGCGATGCAAAGAGCGGAGCTTGGAACTCCAGACCAACAGACCATTCGGACTCAGGCGCTAGACGCGCTGCAGCAGTTCCTTGAGTGGCACGATGAGGACGCTTCCACGGCGATGCCCAAGCTGGGGCGGAGAGCCATGCGACTGGTGAAAACCTATCTGGACGCTCAGGAGGGACAACGGTGATGCGCCCTCGTTCGGATGAAGAGGAGCAGGACATACTGGCATTCGCGATGGTGGTGGATCGCAGCCGGGGTATGGAGAAATCCGGGTTTTGGCAGGGTGCGCCGGCCCCGGAGACCGGACGGTTGAAGCGGTTTCAGGCGCAGGCGGAGGAATTGGCGGCACTATCGGGCCGGTTCGATCCGGTGGAACTGGCGGGGCTGGTGGCCGGGTCGTGGGATCGGACCGAGGTGCTGAACGGACTTGCGCCGGCTTGCTCGACGCACGCGGACGGCAATAAAGTCTGGTGGATGCTGGAGCCCCGTATCCGTACGACGGCTCTGGGACGATTGCTTCAGGAACACTGGCTGGAAGAACGGCTCGCGGGCGCGCTGCCCTCTACGGACGGTTTCGGAAAGATGCTGCGGAGGCTGCTCATAGAGCAGGTGTCGCTCGCGCCGGAGTCGATCGACCTCAAGGATCTGCCGGATCTGGCTGCAGCTTTGGAGGCAGCCGAAGGTCTGGATTTTCCGAAGCCCGATCGGGAAAAGGTGCAACAGCTCCTGACGAAATCCCGGTTCCTGGCGGATTACGATGTGCTGTTGCAGCAAGGGTTCTACGGGCGCAAGCGGCAGTTGCAGGAGTTTGACGACTTTCTGCAGGGACNNGCCAAGGTGGCGCGCGAGATAGTCGGCACCGCAGCGGCGACGGTGGTAATCCTGGACTTCGACAGGCCCGGCATCAATCCTTCCGATGAGTATTGGCTGGAGATGGAGATCGCCAGGCAGGTGGCGTCGCAGTATCCGGCGCTGGATGTAGTTTTGCGCCAGAAGCGGGAAGATGCCCGCGAAATTCACGAGGAAGGAGTGCATACCACGCAATCGTTTAACGTGCAGGCGGAGTCGATGGAGCGCGGCACGAGAGAGTTGCTCATCAGCGGGATACACGAGGCCCTCGATCTGGTTGGCGCCACGGTCCGGCCATTCCTGCTGGTGCTCGACACCTTTGAAGAGGTGGTGCAGCGCGATTTGTCAGTCAAGATTTACAAATGGCTGGAGAAGGTATCGGAAGCTTTTTATTCCGGCGTGCTGAAGGTGGTCATCTCGGGCCGGCTGTTCGACCGGGCGCGTGACGCTTTGAAGCAATTTGGGATCAAGAGCGCCATCGAACTGAGCGAATTGGAACCGGACGATGTCAGGGCGCTACTCCGCGATCGTGGGGTCGCCACCGCGATGGCAGACCGTTTAGCATCTTCCCGGATACTGCCGCTGCGCCCTTTGGAACTCAAGCTGCTCGCCCGGCTGATCAACGCCGGCGAAATTCAATCCGTGGACGAGATCGAGAGCGAGATCGAGAAGGGAGGACGCGCGACAAGCGAACTATTTGCGGCGCTGGTTTACCGGCGGGTTCTGCTGCGCGTCTCGGAGGTAACGCGGTCGATCGCATACCCAGGGCTGGTGCTGCGGTATGTCACCAAGGAATTGATCCGCGACATCCTGGTGCCCGCACTCAAGCTTCCTCCGATGGACGATGGAAAGGCGCAGGAGGCGTTGGACGCCCTGGCGGGATACGACTGGCTGGCGTACCGGCAGAACGGTGAAGTGTGGCACCGCAAGGAACTGCGGCGATCGATGTTAAAGGCGATGGTGGGCAACGAGCGCGAACTGGCGGAGCGGGTCCATCGGGCCGCCATTACGTATTTCGAGCGGGAAGGCTCGGCCAAATCGCTGGCGGAGGCCACGTACCACCGGCTCATGCTGCAGGATTCACAAGCGTCCGGAGAGCCGATTTCGCGCGAGCGGCTGCAGCAGGCATACGAGTATATCAATGCAGATGTGGCCGACTTGCCCGCCGCGGCTTCTGCCTTGCTGCGCTTCGCCGTGGGTTTTGTGCTGACAGTAGACGAAATGATGCTGCTCCCGGAACCCTACCTTCTGCAGTGTTACCAGTCGAAGGGACAGGGCCTGATCAGCTCGCGCGAGTATCGGGCGGCGCGCCAGATGATGCAGCGAGTGCAGGCGCGGGTTCCTCTCGGAGAGCCGGAGCCGTGGGAGACGGAGACGCTGTTCGCCACGGCATCCTGGGAGGATCTGCGGCTGAGGCTGGGGACGGCAAGGCGTTCGAAGGGCGCTCTGGAAGAACTGGTGAATCTCTTGTTTCCGGCCGCGGTTGTGGCGCCTGGGACGATTGAGATCGATCGGCTGGAGGAGTTGCTGCTTCGGGCCAGGCGACAGGTCCAGGATTTGGCTCCCAGCGCGGAGTGGAATACGTATTTCGAGAGAATGGCCCTAAGCCTTCCGATCCTGCACCTGCGCTCTCCTCTTCCGGATTCGATCGTCGATGCAATGGCAGAGATTCTGAAGACGCTGAAGCATTGGTCTTCCCGCGATGTGTCTCCCTTATTGGGACGCCGCCTGCTTTTTCTCGATCTGCTCTGCGGATCCGGTTTGGGAGAGCTGAGAGTGGCGATGGGACCGGAGACGATTCGATTGGACAAAGCATGGCTCTCGTCATTCGTGGACGGCGGAGGGATCCCTTTTCAGAAAGATAGCGCCGAAGTCATGAACCGCGAAGCAACCGAGATCCTCAAGCTTTTGCAGCGTGGAGGCAGGCGGCAGACGGTGCGAGGGGTTTTGGGCGCCATCGCCTCGCTCCCGCCCGCTCAGATGCGGAGGGGAGGGTTGGCGCTCGCCTCGCCGCCTGACGACCGGCTGGCATTCTTCAAGCTGGTGTGCGGCCCGGACCCGGAGTTTCGCGAGCCGGCCTGCTTCGCGCTGGACCAGGCATTTCCGGACGAAGCTGGCCGGCGCCAGCTTGGAGCCATGTTCGCAAAGCACATCGACTTGCCCCTCACGGATCTCACGCCGGAGGCGTTCAGCAAGGCGCTTCCGGCCGACCCCGAGCACGGCATGGAGAGTTATGTAGAACTCGCGGACCGGGCGGGTAAACTCGCAGGCATTCTGGCGGAGGCGCTCGCGGCACGTCAGAACGTCAGGATTCTTGCGGAAGTAAGCAAAGCGCTCGACACCTGGATCGAATCCGTCCGCCAACTTTGTCTCACTACTAATTCGTTCTGAAATCGACACGTCGGCTGGAAGCACATGATGAAGGCCGAGCTAAGTGCTCAGCGTTTCGCAAGTATGGCAACGTATTTCCCGAAGGCGAAACGCGTCGAGACGAGTCTCGACGCGGCAGACACGAGTGTCCGCGCCACGTCGGGCGACGTCATGGAAGTGACTTCGTTTTCTGTTGGATGGCGAGGATTGAAATGCCTTCGTTCGCTTCATAGAACTCGCCGGCGGGGCCGTTCAGCTTCGGCATTCTCAGCTTGCCGGCGTGATGTAATCCAACGACCTGCCAGCCGACCTGATCAAAGATCGGGCTACCGCTACTGCCACCCTCGGTGGGGGTGCGATAGTGCAGCTTTTGCGCATTGCAGGCGATCAGGCGATTGTCGTTCAGCGAGAACTCCAGGTCGCGTCCGCCGGGGTGGCCGATGATATACATTCTGGGTCCCGGTTCCGCCATCTCGAGTGGAGTTGGGAAAAGCTGCATTGGGTCGGGCGTCAATTCGTCCGCAAGGTCCAGGAAGGTAGCATCGAGCTCTGCCACCGGGGAACACCAGACGATACTTTTCATCTGAATGCGCTTCTCCAGCAGTTGAAAATTCATCCATGCGCCAGGGGGCCTGATGGCGTCCGGATACGTCTCACTGACAACGTGCGAATTGGTGAGAACCAGCGGCCGCAGCGGCTGACTGGGGAAGAAATCTGTTGATTTCACGAACCACCCCGTGCCGAACCCCTTCCCGTCAGCCCTCTCGATTCGACAAACCGATTTACTGCGTTCAAGCCCATCCCGGTACCACTTGAGGGACTTGGCACTGTCGATGCCGAATATTTTTTCGAGATTTTTTCCGAGATCCCGACGGGCTTCCTCAATGGGCACTGTGAGACCACCCCCGCCCTTGAAGAGCTGCTCCGCACGCAGGATCGGGAGGAGCGTGTAGCCAGGTGGAGTGTCATTGTTGAGTTGCCAGACTTCCAGAAGCTGGCGAAGGGTGCTTGAGATCTCGAAGTCGTCGGTCCCCCTTGAGACGACGTATTTATTCGCGGTCCGGGTTGCCCCGTCAACCTGGCCGAGGGCCACGAACGCTTCCATCTGCGTGGCTATGTCCCAGGCCCACAGCCCGTCTATGGCATCTTCTTCTTTCTTGTCCAGGGTATCCAGGATGGTTTTGGCGAGCGCCCGGTAGTCCGTTGCGCCGGTCAACGTGATTTTGTCCTTCTCCGCGCGCGCGAGCAGAGCAACCATATTGATGCCGTGCCACGTGTTTGCTATCGGGGCGGCGTTGTATGAGTGCGCATATTCGTCAAACGATCGCTGCAGGTTGCTCCTGGCGCGCTCAGGATTTGCCTTTCCGGCCTCGTTGACGTATCTCTGCTTGTAGATGCGCCCCATCAGTCCGTGTGCTTCAGCTTGTTCCGACGCGCTTGTTTCCGGTTCATTGATAAGCTGTTGCAGATATGGTTCGGCGCCGGAAGGCATGCCCCGATCAATCAACGCCTGGCCGTATTGCCTGCGAATTTGAGCGGTTTCGAGTCCGGAATCCAGGAACGCCTGGGCGAGCAATCCCATCGCGCCGAAACGGCGTTTGCGGCGGAGCGCTTGTAAGAAGCTTCTGGCCTTTTTGTCCGGGAATCGTTCCGCTTCGCCGGGGAG
>PMTT01000035.1:0-319 GCA_003167275.1 Bryobacterales bacterium
CAAACTCAAGGAAGCCATCGAAGGCATCGCTCTACTAAAGCCGCCCCTTCCAGTTGCAGCGATCTGCCGTCAAGTCCGGCGGTTGGCGCAGGATTTCAGGTTTTCATTGTTTGGGTGGGCCGCCCAGCCTCACGGAGACAGGCGCGAGTGCGGCGCCGCGTCTCGCGAAGTGGAGTGTTAGGCGAGTCGCGCCGTGCGTAGATAGCGAATGGCAGCGGCCAACAGGATTCCCAGGCCGGCGAGCTGTCCCGCTGAAGGCTCCGGCGCATCGGAAGGCGTCGGATCGGCTACCAAAACTGTGATCCCTTGCGTCAAGTAG
>PMTT01000035.1:357-2578 GCA_003167275.1 Bryobacterales bacterium
CGTGCTCTCGATTCCGTGGTTACCGGGCGTCAGCTCGAGTGTAGCATTTCCATACCCGATCGGGGTGAGGAGAGTGCCCGGTCCGCCGCCCACGCCATCCGCCGCCCACATGCCCAGAAATAAGTTGGCATAAATTGAATTCGCCGTCGGGTTCGAGACGTCCACGATCGCGCCATATATCGGCTGCCCCACCCAACTCGGATCGACCGACACTTCCCCGAAGATCCAGCTCGTGGCCAAAATGCCAGAATAGGGCGTAGCGCCCACCGTAGGTGAAACGGATCCGGTGAAGTGGTTGTGATAGATGTACACCTCCGAAGCGGAGGAGACGCTGCTCCACCAACACATTCCTAAAAGACAACAGAAAAGAGACTTCACGTTGAAAATCCTCCAAATTTGCCATCGTGTGATATGGGACAGAGCGGGATGGGGTTGTTAATACTGTTCATCATTGCAAATCCCATCTCCGAGGCTCTCTCCGCCGCCAGTCTTTCTCCGCCGGTGCCGATCACCGGCGATCCCAAGACCATCCGGCGTAGCGGAGTGCTCTGGAGGCTATAGGCGGAAAATCCAGCCGCGAGCAGTCAAACCCGATCATTAAAACTGCTTAATTCTGTTTCTTAGCCCAAACCCAGCTCCGCCGATAACCGCCAGGACGATCGCGCACATAAGCGGAAACAGATCGGGATGGCGAACGTAGAGTGTCAGCCCACTGTTCCGAACCAGCGTGGCCGTGAGCGTGCCGGACCGCCACTCTGGTAAAGCAGAGATCGACCGCCCTGTGGTATCCAGGAAAACCGTACGGCCGGTGTTGGTGGAACGGGCCATTGGGCGGCGAGTTTCGATGGCTCGCCACCGTGTCAGATCGGCAATGCCGCGCAACGCCTGCGACCGCCCAAACCACGCATCGTTGGAGAGAATCGCGAACAACTCCGCGCCGCCGCGGGCGTTCTCGGCGAAATCGGCGGCGTACAACCCTCGTAGCAGATGGCTGGCGCCAGTTGGACGGTCTGTCCCAAATCGTCGAGATAAGAGAAGACCCTGGACTCGCGCCCCGGCTGGAAGGAACCGCCGACGCCGAGGCGGTACTCGATCCTCCCCAGCCAGGGGAACCGATCGGCATACGGATTTCAGGTTTTCATTGTTTGGGTGGGCCGCCCAGCCTCACGGAGACAGGCGCGAGTGCGGCGCCGCGTCTCGCGAAGTGGAGTGTCAGGCGAGTCGCGCCGTGCGTAGATAGCGAATGGCAGCGGCCAACAGGATTCCCAGGCCGGCGAGCTGTCCCGATGAAGGCTCCGGCACATCGGAAGGCGGATCGGGTACAAACATTATGATCCGTTGCGTCAAGTAGGTGTTCAGCGCAGAAGCGATGGAGGGGTTGTTTCCCAGAGTGCCGACCTGGCTGCCGAGCAAGGCAAAGGCGCTGGAGGTGCCGATATCCGGTGCGTCTCCCGTGAGAAACCGGAGCGCGTCCAGCTCCGCTGCGGTTGTCGAGGAATTTTTGTTTTCCAACGCGTATCCCATCCAGAACTTCCCCGCGGGAATCGGGTACAAGGCACCCAACCCCGACCCACCCGCCCCCGTGAGCTCGATTCCGTGGTTACCGGGCGTCAGCTCGATCGAATCCGAATACCCGACCGGGGCGAGGAGAGTGCCCGGTCCGCCGCCCACGCCATTCGCCGCCCACATGCCCAGAAATAAGCCGGCATAAATTGAATTCGCCGTCGGGTTCGAGACGTCCACGACCGCGCCCTGAATCGGCTGCCCCACCCAACTCGGATCGACCGACGCTTCCCCGAAGATCCAGCTCGTGGCCAAAACGCCAGCAGCGGGCGTAGCTCCCACCGTAGGTGAAACGGATCCGGTGAAGTTGTTGTGATAGATCAACACCTCCGAAGCGGAGGAGACGCTGCTCCACCAACACATTCCCAAAAGACAACAGAAAAGAGACTTCACGTTGAAAACCTCCAAATTTGCCATCGTGTGANNAAATCCAGCCGCGAGCAGTCAAATCCGATCATTAAAATTGCTTAATTCTGTTTGTTAGCCCAAAACCCAGCGCCGCCGATAACCGCCAGGACGATCGCGCACATAAGCGGAAACAGATCGGGATGGCGAACGTAGAACGTCAGCCCACTGTTCCGAACCAGCGTGGCCGTGAGCGTGCCGGACCGCCACTCTGGTAAAGCAGAGATCGGCCGCCCTGTGGTATCCAGGAAAA
>PMTT01000870.1 GCA_003167275.1 Bryobacterales bacterium
ACGTACCGCCCGCACTCCGTGTGGATGGGGCAGGCGGTACGGCACGGGATGTTCCGGTCGAAATACTCCTGGTCCGGGACCGTTACGCGATAGCGCATGGCGGGTCTCCCTCTACTTCTTCTTCAGCTTGTCGATTTCTTCGTCGCTCAGGGCGGGGAAGAAGGCCTTCGGGTTCTTGTCCTTTCGCTCGGTCTGATCGAGGACCAGGAACTCGAAGATCTGTTTTCCCTGTGCGTCGCCGATGCCCGAGTTGGGCTTGTGCATCATGCGTTTGACATAGCGCTCCCATTCATCGCGCTTCATCATGGTATTGATGGGCCGCGCGATGGTGTGGCACTTCGAGCATTTGGTCGAAAACAGCTTATAGGCCGCCTGCTGTGGGGCCGGATAGGCGCTCACATCGATCTTGTCCGGTCCCGCATCCTGTGGAAGCACCACGTTGCTTGTCTGCGACACCAGTGAGAGGGGCGCGAGCAACATCAACATTTGGATTAGTCTTTTCATTGTGATTTCTCCTTTAGCAAGAGACAGGCCAGGAGGCCTGTCCTACCACATCACCCGCACATCGATTTTGAAGAGTTTGTCGAGTATTGCCAAGCCCGAAACCGGGTCCTGGTCATGCTCGTGACCATAGGTGCCGCGCAGCACGACGTTGCCGAGCTCAGTGAGCGCTTTTTCGCCGCCGACGCTCCAGGCGTCGCTATGGTTTGCCGGGCCCCCGGCGATATTCTGGCTCAGGTGGTCGTACCGCGCCATGATTGCGCAGCCTCGCTGGAGGTAGTAGTCCACCTCCGCGCGATACCCGTTCGAAACGAAGCGGGTGACCGGAGCGCCCGGCTCATCCTGCCAGTCGTCACTGCTTCGCAGGTAGCCGCCCAGGACGTCCAGCTTATCGAAGAACAGGTAGTTGCCGAACACACCATAGCGGCGAATGGTGGGGCGATAGGTGAACTCGTCCGCGGCTCCCTGGTTCTGTATCTGGTCTTTTGTGCCGCGGTATGTCATGAACGTGACACCGCCGTCGGGGCCGAACCAGTAGTCGGCGTCGAACCAATAGTCTTTGGAGTTCTTGGTGGAATTGAACAGGATCTCGCTGCCGTCGGCGTTCAGCCCGTTAGTGACCTTGGCCGAGACCGCGAACACCTGCTTGAAGTAGTTCGAAGCCCAGGTGTATCCCACGTTGACCCCCACCGGATGCTGGTCCAGCGTAAAGTTCAACGGGCTGGTGTTGATCAGCACGGGAGCCGGATCGGGGAAGAGGTTGTAGAACATGGCTGCCCGCGTGCCTTCTCCCTCCTGCAGGTGCATCTGGCCAGCCTTCACGAAGAAGCTGCTATTGGCGCGTCCCGCGGTGTAGCCCAGCACTGCCTGTTCCAGGAAAGAACTACCGCCCTGCGACAGTTCGAAGTGCGTGAAGTAGGAAAAGCCGCTGTCCGGCACGGCCCCGGCCACAAACAGCGCGGCTTCATCCAGGTTGAAGCTGGAACTGGAGGTGGGACTGATGCCATCGCCCTTAGTCTTGTCCACCGTGAAGCTGCCCTGGGCGATCAGCGCGAGGGAATTGGTGATGCTGAACTTGATGTCCTTGCCCAAATCGGTAATCTTGGGCGCCGCCTTGGTTCCATCCATTTCGTCGGGAGGCATACGGTACCCCAGCCGCTTGAACATGTAGCCGGTCTTATTCAGGGCCGGCGGAATGGTGTGGCAACTGAAGCACTTCACCCCGTACTTTCGGGCGAACGCGGGGATCGCCTGTCCCGGCTGTGGAGCCAGAAGAGCGCAACTCAGGGCCACCAAAACCGGCAACGCGGCCGGGAGCCAGGATTTTCTTCGCGGTAGAGCCATGCCAGCCTAAAGGCACGCGCATTGCCAAATATGGAGTCCTTTTATCTCAATTGATTGCGATGATTGAGATTCCTATATGGGGAGCCGATTCCCCGAATCTGCCGAAGGTTGTGGAATTTATTCCCCACTGCCGCTCCGATATCGGCCAGGCGGCCGTTCCTGCCTGTTCGCGGGCGGACGGTGCTTGCAGCAAAATGCCACACTCTGGACGCTATTCAGGCCTTAAAATGTCGAGAAACTCCTTGACAGGCTCATTGAAAGGGTGCATGCTATTTTACAGCTTTTCAAGGTCATAAGCACTGACCAGGAACCGGGTCTCGCAAAGGCCGGACGCAGCCCCCGCGTTGCCGGGGGCAGAAGAGCACTCAGTCACGCCTGGGAGTTTCGGGAACGCAAGCTCGAACATTACCTTACCTGTGTCCGAGTCATCAGGACGAGGTAAAGGCAAGTTCTCGATATCTGCGATAACCAGAGTAGTCCAACCACGCAGGTGTGTTGCCTGAATGGACATCTTCTATGTAAGCCGGGGCGCACCAGAGTGAACGAGCTAGAGTAAACTGTCAACGCTTCAGGACGTTTCTTGGCAGCGTTTGTTTAAGGGTAAAGGAGAAGAAACCATGTTCAGCAAGAAGAGCCTAGCCATCCCCGCGGTATTAGTCTTCACGGGCTTCGTCGGCGTGTCTGCCGCAGATGCTCAGACGAAATGCTACACCCTGGCAAGCCTTCAGGGCTCCTACGCGGTGATCGGCACCTATGGCGCTAACGCAGCAATAGCACTCGCGACAAGGTCTTACGATGGAAACGGTAATCTGAGTGGTGCCTTTGTCGTGAACGAGCCAACGGCTGGGTCAACAACCGGAGCGAGAACTATCGTAACCGGCACGCAAGCAGGAACTTACACTGTGAATTGCGACGGCACTGGCCAGTTCAAACGCATTCTCACGACCAATGGCGTCTCGACTAGCCAGATAGATGACTTCGTCATCACCGGAGCCGTTGTTCAATTCGGGCGGCTTCTCGCCACTACAATTATAGATGCTCAGCAAGTCCCCAGCGCTATCATTGCGGGCGGCGTCTTTCTGACCCGTGTTCACACTCGGCTGCCGGACTTTGGACCCATAGGGAACTAGACCTCGATCATAACGTCTTCGGCCCCTCGGTCCGCCAGGAGCACCGGTCCCGCCGCGGATTCGGCAACGGGACCGGCCCGAACGACGTCTTGACTGCCGATCGCGCCGGCGATTCAACAGCGAGTTTCCGCCGAGCGCTCCTATTCCCCACCCTGCGAATCCCTATCTCTCTTCAGCAGCGCGTAGAACGTTTTGCGATCCACGCCCGCCTCGCGCGCCGCGGCGCTGACGTTCCCGTCGCAACGAGCCAACACCGCCTGTGCGTATGAGAGCTCGAAACTCGACAGGTACTGTTCCCGCGCCTCTTTCCAGGGAAGGTTGGAAAGATGGTGGGACGTGCTTGCTGGTCGCACCTCGTCCGCGAGGTCCTCCGGCTCCAGAACGCCGCCGGCGTGAAGGGCCGTGAGCTTTTCCATCAGGTTCTTGAGATGCCGGACATTGCCCGGCCAAGGCTGCCTCAGAAGTGCCTCATAGAATCGGGGCGAGGCGGACAGGCTCTTGCCGTAGCGCCGGGAAAAACGCTCCAGGAAGAAACGGGCCAGGTGAGGGATGTCTTCCGGCCTCTCGCGCAACGGGGGCAGCTTAAGAGTGACCACTCCGAGCCGGTAGTAGAGCTCCTCGCGAAAGGTGCCGGCCTTGATCTTCGCCGCCAGGTCGTGGTTGGTCGCGCAGAGAATCCGGCAGTCCACTCGCACGGGCTGCAGCCCGCCCAAACGCCGCAATTGGCGCTCTTCGACAAAACGAAACAGGCGCGTTTGCAGCTCCACGCTCAGGTCGCCGATCTCGTCCAGGAACAGCGTGCCTGTGTCGGCCGATTCGATTAGCCCTTTCTTCGTGCGGTCGGCGCCGGTGAATGCTCCGCGCTCGTAACCGAACAGTTCGCTCTCGATCAGCGAACCCGGCAGGGCGCTGCACTCCACCGGCACGAAGGGCCGATTCTTACGTGGGCTCATGCTCTGAATGTAGCGGGCCATAACCTCCTTGCCCGTGCCGCTCTCTCCCAGAATCATGACGGTGGCATCGGTGGCGGCGGCCCGCCGGGCCTTGTCGGTCAGGTCCAGCATGACGGCGCTGCGGCTCTGCGGATGGTCGCTTTCGCCGAGCGATTCCAGCCTCCCCTTCAGCCTGTCGATCTCCTGCTCCAACTCGGAGTGAGAGAGAGCCCTCTTCACCACCAGCAGAAGATCTTCCCGCCGGAATGGTTTCTGCAGGTAATCGAATGCTCCGCTGCGAATGGCCAGGACCGCACTCTCGACCGATCCGAACGCGGTAAGAAAGACGATGGGCAGGCCGGGGTACGCCTCGTGCAGCCGCGCGAAGACTTCCTCGCCCGACATGGCGGGCATCCGCATGTCCAGCAACACCAGGTCGGGGGCCTTTGCCAGTGCATCGGCCAGGCCCGTGACCGGATTCGTGTAGGCCGTTACGGTGGTCTCGGGAAACTTCAGCATACGCTGAATGTTCTCCCCCATCGCCGCCTCGTCGTCAATCACGAAGATGCGCTTCACGATGGATTACCTCCGACAAACCAATGGTAAGGCTGGCCCCGCGTAAAGCGCGCCGGGGGGATCTCGACGACGAAACTAGCTCCGCCACCGCTCCTCTCTTCATACCACAGGCGTCCGTCGTACATATCGAGGAGGCTGGCGCCCAGGAAGAGGCCGAGCCCCAGCCTCTCCCGCCCGGGACCCTGGGAAACGAACGGCTCGAACAGGTGCTCGCGGATACTCTCGGGAACACCGGGTCCATTGTCTTCCACTCGCAGAACCACCTTGGCGCCCGCGGTGCGGTAGGGTTCCAGCCGAACCCAAATCGTGGCGTCCTCACGCCCTTGGAGCGCGTCTATGGCATTGCTCAGCAGACCGCGCACGACTTCGCTCACCACATGCCCTGGCAGGTTGACGCGGGGGACCTCGGCGAACTCCCGCATCAGCCGAACCCCATGGTCATTCGCAGAAGGCTGTTGTGCGGCAAGCGCTTCCTCCAAAGCCTCGGACGGGGCAGGAGGAGAGAAGATCTCGCTGCCGCGCTCGCGCCGCAATGCCTGAAGCAGTGTGCGCGCGATGTTTCCCATATAGCGCATCTCCTTCAGCATCTGCTGCAGGTCGGTACAGAGTGTCGCGTCTTCCTTGCGTTCATCCAGCAGCACCTCGATGCGGCCGGTCACGATTGCCAGCGGGTTGTTGAATTCGTGCATGAAGCCCGCCGTGAATTGGCCCAGAAGCGTGAGTTGGTGCGACAACCGGGCCTGCCGGTCGGCGGCCGAGAGTTCTTCGCGCAATCTCGCCGTTCGATAGCGGACAGTTTCCAACTGGAGCTTCACTTGTTCCGCCTCTTCCCGTGCGTTCTTTGCCAGGGAGAGCGTGTGGTGGTGCCGGCGGCTGGAAATCAAGAGCGCGGGAAGAGGCGCGAGGAGACCCGCGATGAGCAGTACCAGGCTGGCCGTCAGAGCAGAGGGTGGGAGAAGCCATCGCAGGAACCAGCAGAGCGGCAAGACCCAGGCGCCGCTGAGCCAGAGCAAACCGCGCGCCCAGGCATACCGGCCGGACGAGTTGTTGCCGCGCTGTTCTTCGGGCATCTGGCGGGCTGCTACGATCCTGGCGCATTCTAGCACGGAGCGTGCCACGCCCCCGGCGATCAGGACCTGTTCACCCTAACGTGCCTTCCTCGCCGCCATAGAGAGTGGTCAACTCATCCAACGCCACTTCGTCGTCCATCAAATCCGCGATGCGAAAGGCCTGCCGGAACATCGAACCAACCTGGCGAGGCGTGGGATGCTTGGCTAGGGCAGCCTTGTAATGATCGAGGGCCGCTTGGGTTTCCCCGAGAATGAGATTCGCCTCCCCCTTGGTGGCGATTTGCCAGACTACGGGCGCTGCCTGGGCGCAATAGTCCAGGACCTCAAGAGCCAGTTCCCGGGCGGCGCTTCGGTCATTGCGGAGCGCGAGCTTCATGAATGCCAGGTTGATGCCATGATAGTACACTTGGGCGGCGTCGTTCTTGCCGCGCGCCAGATGGAAAGCCTGTTCATAGAGCGATTCGGCACGTTCCGCATCGCGCTGGCGCCGTTCCGCCAGCCAGCGCCGCTTCAGCCGGCCGGCCAGGACACCCATGGGATCCGTCCGGGTGCCGGCGTGGTGCTCCAGCAACGCGATTGCCTCGGGTTGGCGTCCCAGTTGTTCCAGCGCAAGCGCAAGCTCAACCAGCCCCTGGTCGTCCAATTCGTCCTTTTGGGGCTCCAGCAGTTCCACCGCGCGCAGGAAGTCGCGAGATTCAACGGCCAGCCGCGCAGCACTCCGAGCCCCCGAAGGCGCAGCCTCACCGACCAGTGCACCCAGCAGAAGCTGGAAGCTGGGACTGTTCACGTCGTCGGGCTTTACGATATCGAGATGATTGCCAGGCACCACGGCACGCTGCGCAGGCGGCGGGAATGGTTCCAGCGATGACGAGGAGGGGACAAATTCATCCTGATCGCCTGCCACGGTCATGAATCGAAAAGGAGCACTCGATTCGAACCTCTTTTTCCAGTGTTCGCGGAGGGCCTGGATAAACTCGCTGTCATCGGCCATGTCGCGGACCTGGCGTTTGAGAAAGCGGAAGCGGCCAGCTTTGGAGATCCCGGCGCTGGGAGTCCCGAACAAGACCACGTGGCTCACGCGCCGGGCCAGGTCGTCATGGTCTAGCAAGGCTCGCTGAATCAGGAGCCCACCCATGCTGTGGCCCACGAATGCCAGGCTGCGGTATCGCTTGAGGGCGGGCAATACAGTCGCCGTATATAGCAGGAGGGCGAGCCGATCGAGTGGCGCATCCGCGCTCCAGATGCCCACGATGTCGGGAACCAGCCGGCTGGTATACCCGATGCTGAAGAGGTCCCATTCCGAGACGCGGGGGTCGGCGGCAATCCAATCGGGAAACTTCCCCCAGGTCTTGGCCTGATCTCCCGAGAAACCGTGCAGGAAGACGACTCCGGCGTCGCTTCCCCGATCGCGAATGGTATGGAGCAGTGGAGTTGTGGACATTTCGATCGGCAATGATGCCAGGAGACATGGTATCAGGTACGACTGCGGGACGCAGAACGGCCGCAGGTCACCAGACTTGCGACATCCGGGCAGAACCTGAGGGCAACATTTGTGCCAAGGACAGCGTCAATGAGATATGAAGACTTACTGCTTGACGAGAGCATGTGGCCGTATTGCGGCACTGTGCACCTGCCTCACGGCCTCGGTATTGGGCGCCGATCCCGCGCTGACGATATACAACCAAAACTTCGCGGTGATTCGCGAGATCTTACCGCTCGATTTGAAGGCGGGCAACAACACCGTGCGCTTCTCAGGCGCTACTGCGCAAGTGGAGCCGGACTCGGTGATTCTGCGCGACCCCACGGGCAGACGGGTAGTGCAGGTGCTGGAACAGAACTATCGCAACGATCCTGTGTCGCAGGAGTTGTTGCTCGGCTTGTACGAAGGCAAGACGATCGAGTTCTCCGTGCGAAATGCGGACGGGACCAGTCGCATCGTCAGCGGTAGGATTGTGCGCAGCGGCTACGTGCCGCATCTCCAGGCTATCAACCGATATGGCGCGCAATATCAAGGCAACCAGATGGCGATGGCGCAAGGCGGCGCGGGACAACCGATTATCGAGGTGGGTGGAAAGCTGCAGTTCACGCTTCCGGGGCAGCCGATTTTCCCGGCACTGGGCGACGACACCATACTCAAACCCGCACTCGATTGGATTCTCTACTCCGCTCAACCTGCCAAATTCGACGCCGAGCTCAGCTATGTTTCCGGGGGCATGACCTGGAGCAGCGATTACAACATCGTCGCACCGGAGACCGGCGATACCTTAGATCTGGTCGGCTGGGTGACCTTGGACAACCAGAGCGGCAAACAGTTCGACCACGCGCACATCAAGCTGATGGCGGGAGACGTGAACAAAGTGCAGCCGCAGAACCAGACGGTGAACGCGTTTAGCGCTGGCATCGGCGGCGGGGGAATGCATCCGCCCCAAGTGACGGAGAAGGCCTTCGAGGACTACCACCTCTACACGCTTCCGCAGCCGACCACGATTCACGACCGGGAGACCAAACAGGTGGAGTTTCTGCGCGCCTCCGCCATCCAGTCCAAACGGCTCTATATCTATGATGGCGTCCAGTTCGACCGGAACTTTAACGGCTACCAGGATCTGCGCCAGGTGCAGCAGTACGGCACGCAATCCAATCCGCACGTGTGGGTGATGCGCGAGTTCGCCAATAGCGACGCCAACCATCTGGGAGTGCCGCTGCCCAAGGGCCGCGTACGGTTCTATCGCCGCGATCAGGATGGCCAGGTGGAATTCACCGGCGAAAACGAGATCGATCACACACCCAAGGATGAGACGGTGCGGGTGTACACCGGGAACGCGTTCGATATTACTGGCGAGCGGCGGCAGACCAAGTTTCAATCGCAGATGCAGCCCGGCGGCTGGCTGGATGAGTCGTTCGAGATCAAGCTACGCAATCACAAGAAGGAGGCGGCGACTGTTCGCGTGGTGGAGCACCTCTACCGGTGGTCCACCTGGACGATCACACAGGAGTCATCGGCACATCGCCAGGCGGACAGCAGGACCATCGAATACGAAGTAACGCTTCAGCCGAATGAGGAGAGGACGCTGACTTACACAGCTCACTACACCTGGTGACGGTGGGGCAGCCAATCCTCGCTGCAGGGTGAAGAAAGGATTTCGCACGGCGCCGCAGTCCCACTGACGCACTTCGGCGAGGGTCAACTCATGGATCACGGCTCTGGCCGACGGCCCGGTGCAGATGGGTGCTTCGAGAATCGGGTCGTGCGAGATTACGATGACGTTGTCCTTCGTCACCGCAATATCCATTTCCAAGGCGTCGACGCCATGCTCGATGGCGTATTGGAATGCGGGTATAGTGTTCTCCGGCATTCTTGCTCGGGCGCCGCGGTGACCGTGCACCAGGATCTTGCCGTGCATTGGCTTCAGTATAGAGCGTGATTCCCGTGGCACAGGCATTCTTGCCTGTGTTGGTTTCCTTGCCCCGAAACCCAACACAGGCAAGAATGCCTGTGCCACGATCTATTGGCGCCGTTCGGAAGCGCTCCGCTCTTCCAGAGCCTTCAGGTAGGAGCCGTGCTTTTCGATCAGAGGGACGAGCGCCTGTTTTTCGGCTTGCCACTTTTTCGCGGCCGCCACCACTTCCGAATAACGCTCTTTCGGGGCCACCGCGACTCCATCCTCATCCCCGACCACATAGTCGCCGGGCTTCACCTCGATGCCACCGCAGGAAACCGGCACATTCGTCCCCTCGATGCGATAGTGGCCTCCTGCCGAACCGGGTGCGGTACCGCGAGCATAAGTAGGGAAAGCGAAACGCTTCAAATCGGTCAGATCCCGAACGGAACCGTCCACCACAAAGCCCGCCAGCCGCCGCGTCTTGGCAAGAGCGGCGAAAGTCGACCCAAAGACGGCAAAGGCTTTCTCACCGTCCAGCGTGGCGACCACCACGGAACCAGCGGGCGCGGCTTCCAATAGCTTGATCGCGACCAGGCCGGCCTCTGTGGCGGACGCCTTCTCGTCACGGACCAGGCGCAGAGTGACGGCCGGACCAGCGAGGTGGGAGCCGGCCAGCAGGCGGATCTCGTTGGTCATGTGGGCGCGATGACCGGTAAGTTGTTCGACCGCCTCCGACACAGAGGAGCTAGTCAGTTCGGGACTCTGCGCGCAAAGTGCGGCGAGGAAGAGTAACGGAAGCAGGGGAATCAACAGTCTCATTTCGTACCACCTTTCTGGGAAGGGTCTTCGTCCTCCCAAATGAAAACGTCTTCGACATTCTTGCCAAACGCACGCGCAATCCGGAAGGCCAGGGGCAGCGCGGGGTCGTACTTGCCGTTCTCCACTGCGATGACGGCCTGCCGGGAGACGCCGATTCTGGTCGCCAGGTCCGCCTGGGTCCAGTCCATTTCCGCCCGGAGCACACGCATGCGGTTCTTCATTGGTAGTGACTCACGGCGATGCGGTATCCGACGGCGTAGGACGCCAGCATGAGCGCCCAGACGATTCCGAAATTCAGCGGGCCCACGACTTCGGCCTTCTGGAGATAGCCATACACGAAGACGGCCACCCCGGTGGATAGAAAAGCCACCACGACCGCTTCGAAATGGACCCTCTTCTGGAACTCGTCGAGCTTGCGAATTGCGCGGAGCGCCAACCAGATGAGGGCGATGTCGCCGGGGAGCGGCGCCAACGCTACCAGGATTCGCGGGGTTGGCCCCAGTTCGACGCGTGCGAGCACCCGGAACGCACCGATATCGATTGCGGTCGCCAGCAAAGCCACCAGGAGGAACAGGATCCTGGATGGGTTTTGCTTTCGATGTAATTCAGGCATGACTAAAAGTAATCTATAGAATACTTTTAGTCAAGTGAAAAATACTTCCAGAAAGAGAACACAGGCAAGAACGCCCGTGTCAGGATGGAATGATGAAGACCTCAAGCCTTGCCCTTTGGCTCGCTTGCGCGGCAGTGGCATCCGCCCAAACGAATCCGGCCGCCCTCACCGCGCGCCACTGGCGGGAGTCCCACGAGCGGGCCATCCTCGCGGAATTCATGGACCTGCTGGCCATGCCCAACCTGGCGCGGGACGAAGCCGCCATCCGCCGCAACGCCGCCGCGGTCTCGGCGCTCCTTGAAAAGCGCGGCGTGAAGACGAGGCTGTTGGAGGTCCCCGGCGCTCCGCCAGTGGTGTTCGGCGAGATCCAGACGCCCGGCGCCACCCGAACCCTGATCTTCTATGCGCATTACGACGGGCAGCCGCTCGACCCCAAGGAGTGGGCGACGCCGCCGTGGCAGCCGGTACTCCGCAACCGCCCCCTCGACAAGGGTGGCGACGTCATTCCCGTCCCGTCAAGCGGTCGGATCGATCCCGAGTGGCGTATCTATGCGCGGTCGGCGTCGGACGACAAGGCGCCGGTGATCGCCATCGCCGCGGCGTTAGATGCACTGAAGGCGTCCGGGACGGCGCTGCACTCCAATCTGAAATTCGTCTTCGAGGGCGAGGAGGAGGCCGGCTCGCCGCATCTCGGGAGCATCCTGCAAAAGTACAAGGACCTGCTGGGCAGCGACGTCTGGCTGATCTGCGACGGTCCGGTGCACCAGAGCCGCCGGCAACAGATCGTATTCGGCGCGCGCGGGATCGCCACCATCGATATCACCCTGTACGGGCCCAACCACGAGTTGCACAGCGGCCATTACGGCAACTGGGCGCCCAATCCGGCTATGATGCTGGCGCGCCTGCTGGCTTCCATGAAGGACGATGACGGGCGCGTCACCATCGACCATTTCTACGACGGCATCGAGCCCCTGAGCGAGACCGAGAAGCGCGCGGTGGCCGAAGCGCCGGACGTGGATCGCGATCTGATGGGCGAACTTTGGCTGGGGCGTACAGAGAACGGTGGAAAGAAGCTGGTGGAGTTGCTGAACCTGCCGTCATTGAACGTGCGGGGCATGAGCAGCGCGCGGACCGGTGCGCAGGCCAGCAACGTCATCCCCTCCACGGCCACCGCATCGATCGACATCCGCCTGGTGAAGGGCATCGGCCCGGAAGCCGCCGCGCAACGCGTGATCGCGCACATCCGCAGCCAGGGCTATTTCATCGTGGAGGGCGATCCGGATCGTGAGACCCGCATGGCGCATCCCAAAGTGGCGCGAGTGACGGTCGAGCCCGGCGGCTACCCCGCGGCGCGAACGTCGATGGACCTGCCCATCTCGCAACTCGTGCTGCGGACCGCGGACGCGGCGCGGGGGCCGGTGGTGAGGCTCCCAACCATGGGCGGAAGCGTGCCGCTATTCATGATCGAGCAGATCCTACAGGTCCCCACCATCACCACGCCGATTGCCAACCACGACAACAGCCAGCACAGCTTCAACGAGAATATCCGGATTCAGAATCTATGGGACGGGATCGAGTTGATGGCCGCCTTGTTGGCGATGTAGGGTATGCTTTAGCTTGCCCAACCAGCCTTTGATGCAATTGGTGGGCAAGCTAAAGCATACCCTACATCGCCTAATGCCCGTACTTCTTTTCTCCCGCCTCCACACGCACGGCGAGGTGATTTTCCTTGGGCGGCAGCGGGCAGGTAGCGTACGGAGTGAAGGCGCAAGGCGGATTGTAGGCCTTGTTGAAGTCCAGCACCACCTCGCCGTCCTTGGGCAGATCCGAGTACAGGAACCGGCCGGCCCCATAGGTCTCTTTCCCGGTGGTCTGGTCGCGGAAAATGTAGAAAAGCTGCTTGTCGCCGGGCTCCTCAATGATCGGATACAGCCGCAGTTCCTTCCCATGCAGGTGGAAAACAGCGTATCCCGGGCATTCGGAGTCCTCCGTCTGGCCCAGAATGTTAAGGATCGGAATCTTGCGCGGCTCAGACACAAATTTGGCCGTGACGCGGTACGGTTCGCTGGCCGGGAAGTACTCGATTCCGTGAAACTCGTGCCGGTACTGACTGTCGGGATCCTTCAGCCGAATGCCAAACCGGTCGCCGCGTTTGATCGTAAACAGGCTCAGCCGTCCCACCTTGACGACGTCGGCGGCGGAATCGTGAACCACCTCGCGAGTAGCGCCATCGAGCGTGACCGTTACTTTGCCGTTATGCAGTTCGAAGACGCCGGCCTGCGCGGGACCATCCGGCAGGGCGATATCGCTCGACGCATCCTTGCCGAAGGGGTTGGCGCCTTCGTGCAGCCAGAATAATCCGGCGACCGTCAGCCATCCGCCGTCGGCCTTGAGTGCCGCCTCCCGAACGCCGCGCCATTCCGCAATTTCAGACTGGTATGTGGTAACGGCAGCCATTGCCATCCCGGCAAGCAGGACAATCAGCAGGCGCGTGGCAATCATCCCTCCTCCGAAGTCAGCAACTCCTCCAGGATTCCGGCGAACTCCTCGGACTTGCGATCCACGCGCTCCTTCAGCCGGTTGAGATCGCGCTCCAACATGCGGAGTTTGTCTGCCAGGTGCAGGCAGGCCAGCACGGCAATGCGCGTAGTATCGGCGTTGGGCGCGCGGGCCGCGATGGAAAGCATCAACTCATCCACGTGAGCCGCCACTTCCTCCACTTCCCGAGGATCGCCCGTAGCGAGCAGTGTGTACGGACGGCTCAGGATGGTTACGCGGACAGGCTTTCGTTCGGGAGTGCTTTCCATCCGGACCTCCGGAGGGCGATACGCCCTACTCCGTGCCCAACTGGTCGATCTGGCCCAGCAGCTTTTCGATGCGGGTACGAACCTGTTTGCGGTCCGTCTGCAGGGACTTCACCTCGCCCGTAAGCCGCTCCACCTGCGCACGGAGTTCGGCGCCCTCCTGGAGGGCGGCCTCCTTCTCCTGGCGCAAACGGACCACAAGCTGGACCGCACGCTGGATGCGTTCTTCCAGACTGCTGAGGGAATCGGTGTTCTCTTCAGCCGGGCTCATGCCTTCTCCAGAGCAGCCTTCGCCGAGTTCACCAACTGGAGGAACGCAGCGTCGTCGTGCAGGGCGACGTCCGCCAGGACCTTTCGATTCAGTTCCAGGCCGGCGGCCTTCAAGCCATGCACAAACTGGCTGTAGGAAATGCCCGCTGTCCGGCATGCCGCGTTGATGCGGACGATCCACAACGAACGGAAATCGCGCTTCTTTCGCTTGCGGCCGACGTAGGCGAACTTCAGTGCGCGCTCGACGGCCTCCTGGGCTGCGCGATAAAGCTTGCTCTTGGTGAGAAAATAACCAGACGCTAGGGCGAGCGTCTTTTTCCGGGATGCCCGGCGATGTGTACCTCTTTTGACTCTGGGCACGTTTGTCTCCTTATTTAGATTCTTGATGGATTGGCGGGGCGGGCACGTGCCACGCGCTCCGTCCGCGCAATGAGGCTCACCCTAATAGGGGAGCATACGCTTCAGAACGGGCTGATCGGCCTTGTCGGCCACCACGCTCTGGTGCAGTTTCTTCTTGCGTTTGTGCGGTTTGGAAGTCAGGATATGGCGGCCAAAAGCGTGATTACGAACCACTTTGCCGGTACCCGTCTTCTTGAACCGCTTAGACGCACCTTTGTGTGTCTTGAGCTTAGGCATAAAAATTCCCTGGGACTTTTCGAACAGGAATGACTATCGAATTATAACACGGACGGAGGGAGGTACGCTTTCGCACGTGCTGTCCTCACCTTTGAGCCACTACGCTTTCGCACGGCAACCGCCGCAACCGAGCCGCGACCGTAAGGGAGCGGTTGTCCCCAGATCCCCAGGACAATTACGCACTCTTTCTACCGCGTCCGCCCGATCTCGTAGACGTAGATGCTGTGGTTCATGGACCCGGTCTTCACGTGCACTACTTCCACGGGCTTCCAGCCGGTGATGGGAAACTCGTTCGAAACCACACGGGAACCGGGCTTCAGATATTTCTCCAGGTTGGGTTTCATCTTCTCGTTGGAACTGGTGAGGAAGAACATGGTCACCACGTTGGCGGCGCTGAGGTCGACGTGCAGGGCGCTGCCTTCCACCATGCTGACCCGATCCTCCAGGCCCAGGGACTTGATCCGCTCAACCGCCTTCCGGCAAAGGTCCGGCTGGATCTCCACGCCCACTCCGCGCGCGCCGAACTTCTGCGCGGCGGTGATCACAATCCGGCCATCGCCCGACCCCAGGTCGTAAACCACGTCACCGGCCTTGACGTGGCCGGCCTCCAGCATCTTTTCGACAACCAGTTGTGGAGTGGGAATGTAGGGCGCCAGATTCTCGGCTGTCCCGAATTTTTGAGCGACGGCTGGCGATGCGATGGAGACCAACAGCAGTGCAACAGGGAATGCCCGCATAATTATTGGGACGCCGAATTACCGCTTCCGGTTCTCCCGAACTTCGATTTTACTATATGGCCCATGATCTCGCTCCAGGAGAAAAACACGTCGCGCGGCCGCGTGATCGTAAACTCCAGCCCTTTGAGATACTTGACCGTGTTGCCAATCGCATCCCGCCACGGGTTCACCTGCGGATTCAGGTTGTAATTCATGTAGAAGACCGGAAGCTTTACTTCCGAAAGCTGTTTCAGGGTCTCCTGCGATAGCCCGTCCTCAAGCATCACCTTGGGCCCGGCGAAGATCACCGCATCCGGCTTTTCGTCCTTCAGTTCCTTGGTGATCAGGCTGGTGAGGAATTCCGTATCGCCATGCTTCTGACTGAGCCGCTTCAGATCCACGGTCCCGAGATTGAGCGAATTCAAAGCCTTGCCGAGGCCGGGAAAATCGATTTGCGAGGCATCCTGCTGCCGGTAAATCACCCGCTGTTCCTGCATGTTGTACGCGATGATCGAAAACTTGCCGATCCGTGGCTCGCGCGCGATGTTTCGCAGGATCGAGATCAGGGCGTTGGTATCCAGGGGTTGCATCGTGGCCGACGCTGAATCCTGAGGGGCGAAATTGATGACCACCTTCACATTCAAGGGTGGGTCCTGCTGGTGGCGCTCCACCGGAGCCTCCTGCTTGAAAGGCTCCTTGTCGGCCGGCTGCACGATGGTTGGGGCAATATCCAACGCCATCTGCTTGTCCTTGGATGGCAGGTTCGCCTCGATATCCCAGTAGAACGAGCAGAGGCGCTCGGCGCGGTCGCGCATCAGCCAGTCGACGTGGTACTTGCCTTCCCCCACCTCGAACGTGCCTTGCAAATAGGCCGGGCCGCTGGCGTCGTCATCCAGCACCGGAACCTGAATATGCTGGTTGAAGTAGACCGGCTCATCGGGGTGGTTCTCGGGAGTCACCCGAAACACCATGGTGAGATGATTGTCCGAGCCGGCAAGCTCTTTGAGCGGGACCGTGACTTCGTATCCCGAATGATACTTGAGATCGAAACCGAGCACCGGCTTGCTGACGGTCACCGTGCAGGGGAGATCTTTGCGAACGTCCTGGGATTCCAAAGTCGCCATGTCCGACGTAAACAGACGGACTCGGCCTCCGGGACCGGATACCGGCAGGAGTTCTTGTGCGGAAAGAACACCGGCAGCCGCGACGAACAAACATACGGGGAGTTGCACCCTACCGAGAAGCCCGCACCCGATCGAGGACCTGAGCATCGCCATCACCGTGAGCACCTGTGGTACCAACGTAGCCGTTACACTTGGCAGCTTATCCTGGTATTATGGCGCATATTTGGATGGCCTGAGGGAATAATTATCGCTGTCCTTTGTAAATCGCTCTTGGGAGCGATCCTCCACGCGAAGGTGCTGGCAAAGCGGAACTGTAGAATGGGATAGGGAGCGCTGTCGAATGTTCGGGATGGACCGCACCAAGCTACAAGGCGAAGATCCGCCGTCACCGGAAGACCTTCCGGCCGACGTCATTGTCAGTGCGGACGCACTCCGCCGGGAGAGGATTCCCCCAGGACAATCGCGCACGCGAAAATGGCCCATTCTGGATGCCAGTGGTGCTCCCGCCATTGACCTGTCGAAGTGGCAGTTCCGGATTTCGGGGCTGACCGGTGCAGAAGTTGCATGGGACTGGCAAGAATTCCTCAGACTGCCGCGCGTCAAAGTGTTCGCGGACTTCCATTGCGTCACCCGATGGTCGCGCCTGGGGAATCTGTGGGAAGGCGTCTCCACGCGCGAGTTGAACCGCCTGGCGGGTGGGGCTCGAAGCGACGCGCACTTCGCGATGGTCTACGGTTACGACCGCGGCTGGACCACCAATTTGCCGCTCGATGATTTTCTCGCCGACGACGCTCTTGTGGCAATTCTCCACGACGGTGAGTCTATTTCCACCGAGCATGGCGGACCTGCCCGACTGATCGTCCCAAAGCTCTACGCCTGGAAAAGCGCCAAGTGGGTGGCCGGCGTCGAGCTGATGGAAAAGGACCGCCCTGGTTTTTGGGAAGCCAACGGCTACCACATGCGCGGCGACCCCTGGAGCCAGGAGAGGTACGGTTAGCTCAGTAGGACAGACGATCGTTGTTTGTCGTCTGTCCTACTTAATGTACGGCGCTGGCCACCCGGTGTTTCACCCGATACCGCGACACGTACGGTGCACCCTCGGGAGGCCTCTCCGGCTGCGATGCGGCCTGGATCTCGTCCAGCATGGTGGTCACCTGGACGGTGGCTGGCTCGAATCCGTAGGACTCGATCGCCCGCTGGACTTCCTCCAAGTGCCCGGCGTAGGCCGGGAACTCCACCAAGGTAGTCGCCTCGGTCTCCTCGCGCCCATCGGCATAAAGGTACACCATCAGGGCGTCGTGATAGATCTGCGGGTTGATGGGGAAGCTGACCTGCGCCAGCGCTTCCAGTAGCGACTCTAAGTGGCGCGGATCAACGTTGATCGACACCGAAACCAAAGCTCCCTTGCTGCCGGACAGCAAAGGGCCATCTGTCGTTTGAGGCCAGACGCTCATCCAATCCTCCAGCATCCGGCAAAGGGGCCCGTCCAAAAACAAAAAACCCTGGAGCCAAAAGGCGCCAGGGTCGAAATGTTCTCGAACAGACCGACTCGCCTTTAGCACTTTTTTTCGTGGTTGCAATTAGACTGGGCTTCGGAAAGCCCTAAATCAATCCACGTTCAACTTTAGAATACCTCTCATCCGACTCGAGGGCAATAGTTTTAATGTTTGTAAAAGTCCGGGGCGATCTTGACAATCCGGACAATCCGGGGCCGTTTGCGCACGGGCGCCGGCAATGCTAGGCTCAACCTATCTGGAGGAGATCATGAGGAAGCTGTCCTACGTCCTTGCCGGCGTGCTGGTTTCGGTTAACCTGTTCGCTCAGGCAGTTCCACCGCCCAAGACGCAACTCAAAGAGGGCGATATGGCGCCCGACTTCACCCTGACCGCCACTACGGGAGGCAAGGTAACGCTCTCGGAGTTTCGCGGTAAATTCAACGTCGTATTGGCCTTTTTCCCCGCCGCGTTCACCGGTGGCTGAACCGCCGAAGTGAAAGCATACCAGGCTGGTATGCCTAAATTCGACGCATCGGAAACCAAGGTTTTTGGCATCAGCACCGACAACACACCCTCACAAAAAGAGTTTGCCGCCAAGAATGGCGTCGCGTTTCCCCTGCTGAGCGATTTCGCGAAGCGGCAGGTGGCGGCTGCCTATGGCGTGCTCATGGTGGACAACGGCATGGCCAATCGGGCAACCTTCGTCGTCAACAAGGAAGGCAAGATTTCGTACATTCAGGAAGGGAGTTCGGCCATCGATCCGACGGGTGCGGACACCGCGTGCAGTCGTCTGGCTCATAAAGACCAGTAGGACAGACGATCGTTTTTCGTCGTCTGGCAGCCGCTCTACGAGCGGCGGTCGGCGTTAGTAGCGCCAGCGGCCTGGTCGTTGGCGCTACTAATCGGGACTACCCCAAACAGATCTCCGTCAGTTCCAGCAACAGGAGAGCCCCGCACTTTCCGCACACCAGCGTCCCATCCTCGGTCATGTAGACCGCCGTGGAGTCGCATTTCACGCACGCCGCCGTCGGATCGGCAGCCTCCGGGAGCGGATCGGGCGGCGCCACCCCGGTTAGCGTGCGGCCCGTCGCCATCGTCATAGGTTCGAAGGTGGTCCCGCACTCCGCGCATACGTGGTTGTAGCAGCAGTTCGGAGTACAACTGTAAAACACGTTGCCCGAACCGCAACCGGGGCAGGCGATGGCCAGTTTGCGTGTCCTCAAGTTATTGTTTCGCCAAGCCGAAGAAGTCGGGATCCAAAGTCGCGGCACTGTTCTTCAGGAGTTCTTCCATGGCCTTTTGAGCCGCCTCTGGACGCATTCGTTTTTCCATGTCCGCCCGGGCCTCCTCAAACGTCTTGCCCGCCGACCTGCTTTCCAGCTTGATAATGTGGTACCCCAACGGGCTCTTTACCGGTTCGCTGAGCTCACCTGGTTTCATCTTGAACACTGCCTCTTCAAAGGCCGGCATCATCTGGCCTCTCTTGAACGACCCAAGATCGCCGCCCTTGGCTGCCGACACCGTGTCGTCGGATTCCGCTAAGGCCAGCGTCGCGAAGTCCGTACCGTCCTGGATTTTCTTTCGGAGTTCCTGCGCTTTCGCCAGCGCCTCGGCGTCGCTCAAATCCTTCTGGCCAGGCTTCACCGGAGCGGGGGAGCCCTGCATGCGGATCAGGATATGGCGGGCGTGTACCTCGTCGAACTCCGATTTGTGGAGTTCGTAATACTTGCGCACATCCTCATCCCCTAGCTTGGTGTCCTTGGCGATTTGCTCGAAGGTCAAACCGGCCAACACATTGTCCCCTTGAATCATCATCTGCATCTGGTAGCCTGGCGCCTGATCCAGCTTGCGGCGTTTGCCTTCCTGCGCGAGGACCAGGATCTTTACCAGTTGGTCGGCAAACGCCTTCCGGGATGGTCCGCGCGCAGCCGCCCTCGACTGTTCGGGAAGGGAATCGATGATGAGGTCAAACTGCGCCGCCGTGATTTTCACGTCGCCGACGGAGATCACGACCTTGTCGGGAGGGACAACCGCCTTCGGCCGTGGGTTCTCGACGCTCATCATGACCGTCGGCTGAGGTGTGGTGGACGCAGGCTGAGGTGTAGATGCCGGCTGAGGCGGGGACACCGGCTTGGGTGGAGCGGACTGAGCCAGCAAACCACCAGCAAGGCCGAGGAAGACCAAACTACGGAAAAACATCATAGATTTCATCATATCAGCCTGGGTCAGGATGGCTTGTGGGATAGACCTCGTGACCTGTCTGAAGAGATTGGTGCTGGTCTCTGGTGGGACCGGCGGTTTCGCCTGTCCGCCAGCCCGAAGGCCTGTCCCGCGATCTTACCGCTCCGGCTCGATCACCGCCGACATGGACCCCTGCGACCGTGGCAGCCGCCAATCGGCGCCATAAGCGTGGATCTGATCCCGGGCGAACTCGGCTTCCGGCAATTCGCAGACGATCAGCACCGTGCGCCCCGTGCGGTCCAGTTCCTCCGCATGCCGGTACCCTTCCACCATGGTGAAGATGAAAATCTGCTGCAGCATCTCGATCACATAGTCGTATGTGTGATCGTTGTCGTCCAGAAGGACGACTCGATAGAGGGGCACCATCTGGTGCGTACCCATCACTTCCGTTTCAGGAGAAACCGAAGGCTTCGGCATGGCGCGCCGGTGTCAGCCGGTATCACCAGTATCCGCGATTGTGGGCCGCGCGACAACCGGGCTCCGGCGGCGTGACAATAAAAGAAGCGGCAGGCAAGTACCGCACCAGTACCACATATGCAGAAGCCGGTTTACCTGGACTGTCACGCGACCACTCCCATGGATCCCCGGGTGCTCGACCGGATGCTCCCCTACTTCGGACCCAAATTCGGAAACGCCGCCAGCCGTAGCCATAGTTTCGGTTGGGAAGCGGAGAAAGCGGTGGAGTTCGCCCGTAAACGCATCGCCGATCTGGCCGGCGCCTCACCGCGTGAGATCGTCTTCACCAGCGGCGCCACCGAATCGAACAACCTGGCGATCAAGGGAGTGGTCGAGGCCACCCGGACCGCCGGACCCCATCCCGGCGCGACGTTAGGCTCCATCCTCACCCTGGCCACCGAGCACCGGGCGGTGCTCGATCCGGTCCGGCGTCTGGAGCGGTTCGGGTACCGCGCGATCGTCCTCACCGTCGAGCGGGACGGCCTCCTCGACCTGGATCGCCTCCGGGATTCCATCCAGCCGGACACGCTGCTGGTGAGCGTAATGTATGCCAACAACGAGATCGGCGTGCTTCAGCCGGTGCGCGAAATCGGCGCCCTCTGCCACGAAAAAGGAGTCCTGTTCCACTGCGACGCAGCTCAGGCCTTCGGCAAGATTCCCATCCGGGTCGACGATGACCATATCGACCTGATGTCCATCAGCGCGCACAAGATGTATGGTCCCAAGGGCGTCGGCGCGCTGTATGTCCGGCCGCGGAATCCGCGCGTGCGCCTGGCGCCCGAGATGGATGGCGGCGGCCACGAGTTCGGTATGCGCTCCGGCACTCTGAACGTTCCGGGTATCGTGGGCTTTGGGGCGGCCTGCGACCTTTGTTCCCGTGAGATGGAGGCCGAAGCCGTACGTCTGCGGGCCTTGCGCGACCGTTTGAAATCGCACTTAGAGGCCGAACTCGACCAGGTGTCTGTGAACGGCTCGATGGAGCACCGCCTGCCCGGCAACCTGAACATGAGCTTCGCCGGAGTGTCGAGCGCATCCCTGCTGATGAGTCTTCCCGACGTAGCGCTCTCCAGCGGATCGGCCTGCACCTCAGCGACGGTGGAACCGAGCCACGTACTCCGCGCGCTTGGAGTATCGGATGCCCTGGTTCACTCGTCGATCCGCTTTGGCCTGGGCCGCTTCAACACGGAGGAGGAAATCGACTTTGTGTCCCACCGCATTATCGAGTCCGTGAGAAAGCTCCGTTCCCTGGTGCCGCTGTAACACGGGCATTCTTGCCTGTGTTGGTTTTTCCCTCGATTTTGGGCCAACGCTGCATGCGCGGCTGAAAACGGAACTGTAGTTCCGTTTTCTTTCGGTAAGTCATTGATTCTAAATAAAGCAACCGGAACTGTAGTTCCGCTTTTCCTCTGTTTCTTGGCCAGTGTTGGTTTCCAAAGGCAAGAAAACCAACACAGGCAAGAATGCCTGTGCCACGGGAGGCCTGTCCTACCGCCTCCGGCCGCCGCGATCGCCCTCGACCCCGGCGCCCTGGCCTACAAACCCGGAGCGCGACGGATTGCCGTCATCCAGCAGCACGTACTCCGCGGACGCTTCGGCGCGCGATGCTTTCACCGTACGCAGCGCGTCGTTGCCCGCCACGGTCATTACCATGTGGGCGGCGTCCAGCGGATTCTTCGCCGCGAACACCAACGCCTCGCGCTCGGACGCGTGCATGTCGCCATCCATTTGGAATGCCGCTCCCTGGTACGACAGCCCAAGCTTCTCGGCCCACGCGGCAAGCGCCGAGTTCGCCTCCGGACGCCCTACGAAGATCACATCGCGGTGACGCAGCAGGTCGTCCGAGACTTCGAAATCCCTGTAGATCGGCACTTCGCTTTCGTAGCGATCCAGGTACCGAAGCTGCATCTGTTCGGCGGCATAGCGGTTCGCCCCGGCTTCGCGCACCGTACCGTAGACCAGCACGGCGGACGCCAGATGGCGCGAGATATCGCCGGTCAGATAAGCGGGGCCGTCGCCCGGTTCGGTGAAGTCGAAGGCCACGCCCGCCTTGTCGAGGAACGACTGCGCCGTAACGGTCTTCGTGCTGTTGGCCGCGAAGTAGTCCGCCATCAGCTTCAGGAAAGCGTCATCGCCCATCTTGCGACGCAGCGAATCCAGGAACAGCACCCCCTTGGTCTCCTCCATGTAGACGCGATTCATAGCGTTCTCGGGACTCAGCTTCAGGCCGCGATATTCAGCGCGTTGCGCGCTCAACGCCTTTTCCACGTCGTCCGATTCCAGCATGCGGTAGTAGCCGGCAGAACCGCCCACGAACCAGGTGTCGGCTTCGGAGGACGGCAGCACCCAACCTTTCCACAGCCGGTCTTTCAAGGATGCGGTCTTGGCCGCGGGCTTGGCTTCAGGCTTGGCCTTGGCAGCCAGCCGAGCCTTCTCATTCTCCTGGATCGCGGTGCGCAACGTGTCCGTCGGTTCGGCGCGGAACAGCGCGTAGCCCGAAGGATACAATCCGTCGTTCTTGGCATATCCGTACCTCGCCGAGGCCACCCATTCGCGCTGATTCGGCTTGCCGATTTCCGCCCACACCATCATCCGCGACGCCAGGTCCGACGTCGCGACCTTGGCATCCATCGTGCTCGCGCTCACCAGCGGAGCCGTGCGGAACGCCAGAAACGCGAACTGCTCGTCGATCTGCCCGCGATACTTCTGGTACATCTCGTTCCACGCCAGGTCGCGATTCGTCGGCACGAAGGGGATGTAGTCGGGCGCGCCCTTGGGATCGGGATAATTCTCCAGCCGGATGGCGAGGTCCTTAGCGTTGTTGTTGCCCCAGTAGAAGCCCGGCGTCCCGCCGAACCATTCGCCCTTCGAACTGCGCCACAG
>PMTT01000542.1:0-94160 GCA_003167275.1 Bryobacterales bacterium
ATGCTTTAGCTTGCCCAGTCATCAAGGCTGGGCAAGATGAAGGATGCCCCACCATACACCGACACGGTACGTGGGGTATGCTTTAGCTTGCCAAGACTTGATGACTGGGCAAGCTAAAGCATGCCCCACGTTACCGGAGCGGCAGAATCACCGTCGCTTGCTGCCGGTTCATGGGGCCCAGCAACGCCACCTTCTCGTCCCGCAGTTCCAGTTGGATGGTGCCGCTCTTCCCTGAGTAGGTCAACGTCCTTCCACTCGAAGCGCCGAACACTTCTAGGGCAGGCGGACCAAACCGGCGGATCAGTTCTTCGCTGTCCATGCCTGCCCGTATGCCTTTGGGATCCTCGTAGATCCGGGCCGGCACGGCAGGTGTCGGAGCGGGAGTCCACACGATGATCTGCTCCACCGGGGCCGTCGGGTCCGTTCCCGTCCCGCGCGACGCTCCGGGAGATCCGCTATCGGCAGCCTCCTGCCCTGTCTTCATCACCTTGTCAAGGCTGCCCACGATGCCGCCAATGGCTTTTCTCGTGCGCGCAGCGGGCGCCTTAGTGGTGGTGGCGCGGCTCGCTCCGAGCGCAGACTCCAGTATCACCTGACCTGCGAGAATACCCTCCAACCCGAAGAGCATCGAGAATAGTACCCAGACCCGTCGTGAACGTATCATCTTTACGGCCCTCAAAAACGAGTCTCGCAGCCCGCCCTAAGCAAAGAAATACTGTACAAGGTTATCTCGCCTGCGTTAGCCGGGTCCTCGGCCTCGCCGGAGCCGGGCGGGCACCCACTCGCAACCCTAGTCCGCAAAAAAGGGAACCGTAGTTCCGGAATCTCCGGTCCTTGATTGAAACTAAAGGAGTTAAAAGGAGCAAACCGGAACTATCCTTCCGGTTTGCCTGCTAAGACGGCACTCGCCGCATGACGCCCGACCGGGCGATTTCGAACAGTCCCGCGTCCCGCCAACGCCTACCGCCGGAAACGCTCCCTGGGGGTCCAACGTCCAGACTTACAGCGTTACTTCCAGGACAGCGGGCGTGTGTTTGCGTTCGACCGCGCGCCGCTCTGCCTGTGGTCGGCGCCATGCGCCGCCAGACGCTACGACGCGGCCCGTCGCCGCGGGCGGAACGGAGCAGAGGCAGTGCTACAGGAGATGAGTCCAGCGGCGGTCCCAGCGTTCTTTTGGAAGGTTGATGGGGTAGGTGTCAGTGTGGCCGTCTCCGCGACCGTGCTCGCCGGGCTCCGCGCCAGCCTCGATCAAGCACCGGCGGACACGGAGTTCGGCGGCATCCTGCTGGGTAGCTTTGCCCCCGATGGAGATGGATACCGCACGCAGGTGGACGCTTTCGAAGCCTTCCCGATTGAACACCGCCACGGCCAGAACTACAGACTGTCGGCTCGCGACCACCGCTTCCTGGAGCAACGCCTCAAACGCCTGCGCCGCAAGGGTTTTCGGCCGGTGGGCTTCTGCCGCAGCCACAACCGTCGCGGTCTGTACCTCGACCAGCGGGATTTCGACCTCTTTCGAACGGACTTCCGCCATCCCGCAACCATTTTCCTCCTGGTGCGGGGCCAGGACGCCACTAACGCCAAAGGAGCCGTCTTCGTCTGGGAGGAAGACGACATCCGGCGGCATGCCAGCTACCTGGAGTTTCCGCTGCCGGAGCCGCTCACAACGCCATCTCCGGAGCGGGCACACGTCGCGCCGTCACTGGCATCGCAATCCCAGGAGCTAGCCCATGCCGGTCTGGCGTGGGCCTTGAAAGCCGGGGCAGACGTCGCCGACATCGCCCGGCGCGCGGCGAGTGGGTTGACCGACTTCGCCAGAGCTGGGGCCAGTGGTCTTCCGTACCGCGCACGAACTGGACCCAATACTGCTCATTTGGCAGCCAATGTGGGGCAGGTTGTCAACCTGCGGCCGATTGTTAATCGGCCTGCTGACGCGGTGCGTGCCCTCGCACCCAAGCCGGACACTGGACCAGCCATTGCCGCTCGGCTCGCCCAAGGTAGGGCAAGTGGTGCCGCCGCCGTCGCCCGCTTGCGGGCATTTCCTTCCTTCCCTCCCGCCACGCCGGCCAAGGTGCTGGTGACCATCGCGTTGCCTCTCATCTCGTTCTATACCGCCCGCGAGATCGCCCTTCAGCGCGCCCGCGGGCCCGAGGCCGACCAGGTCCGCCCCGCCCCCCAACCCGTCCGCCTTGCGATACCTCAGATCGATCGCGATGTAGCGTCAGCCCCAGTTCCCGCTCAGGAGGCAAAGCCGCTTCCCTTTCCCGACACATCGCCATCCGTAACCCCAGCCGGGCAGACGATTCCCGGTCCGCCAGTTAAAGCAAGGCGCACCCCCATCTCGAATTCCCGGGACCGCCGCGATTCCGATTCCGAGAGCTCGTCGGCGGCCAAGCGCCCAAGCGCCCCACCCACGCGCATCGCGCCCGCGCTTCTTGACCCGCCGCCCGTGCTGCTGGCGCGCCCCCTACCCGCCCTTCCGCGAGTGGTCGCCTCCCCTCCCGTTGCCGACAGGCCGGAGGCCGTGGTCGCATACTTCAAACCGGCGCAACCCTCTTCGATCCGGCAAGCGTTCCAGAAAGTGTTCACCGGCCACAGCGCGGGCGATGGATTTGTGGCGGCAAGCCCCGTCGAACAACCGCTCCCCTCTCTGCCGCCGGACGCGGTACCGTTGGAGGAAGGAGCCAGTGTGGAGATGCAGGCTAAAGTCGACCGGCTCGGGAACGTCGTGAACGTCAAAGTCGTGGAAGGCAATCGTCAACTGGCCGACGCTTCGGCCGACGCCCTCTTCCGTTGGCGATTCGACCCGGCGCGGCGCAACGGCGCCCCGGTCGAGAGCGCCATGCGAATCCGCTTCGAGTTTCGCAACCCATCCAGGTGACCAGGATTCCATTTGAAAGAAGCCATGTCAGACTCTTCGCCGGCCGTGCCCCAACCGCAAGTTCCGATAGCGCCTATCGTGAGCTTCGAGAGCCGCGTGACCAGCGGTATTTCGCTGGAGGTCCTCACCGCGTTTCATCGAGTGCCGTCCCAGGGTAACGAGGCCGGCGGCATCCTCCTGGGAGACCGCTCCGGCGATCCGATCCTGGTGGCGGACTTCGAGCCGGTACTCTGCGACCATCGACTGGGCCCCTCCTACGCACTCTCCGATGAGGACCTCAAAGGTCTGGAAGAGTCCGTCGAGTGGTTTCGTGCTTCTGGGGCGGACGACCTTCAGATATTGGGCTTCTACCGCAGCCACGTCCGAGCGGACTCTTCCATCGACGAGCGCGACCACGAATTGATGCGCCGCTTCTTTGCCGAACCCGGATCGCTGTTCCTTTTGTTGAAGCCCGTTCGGGAAGAGATCATCACCGCGGAACTCTTCGTGTGGTCCGATGGGCGCCTGCATGCCGCCGGACACCCCATGCTGTTCCCAAGCACCACGGGCATCCTTGCCAGTTCCGAGGAATGCGTGCCCCCCAGGAGGAGCCATCGAAGTCAGATGCGGTCTCCGGCGATTCAGTGGGGCGGGCTCCCTGGCCCGCGGCCGACCCCCTGGTCGGCCTGCTCGAACAACCAGAGAGCCGGATCAGGGGGTCCGGCGCGGACGAGGGCGTCCGCCCCACTTCCGCCTCCCACTCCCCAGTGGGGCAGGATTCCATCCTGCAGGCCGATTTGCAATCGGCCCCCTTGGCCCCTGCCGTTCTTCCGGCGGGCAGCGACGTTCCAGAGCCTGCGGATTCAGGTTCCGGCCAAACCGACACAGGCAAGAATGGCTGTGCCACAAACGACCCTGCCGCGGACTCCGTCGCCAGCGCTGCGGAACCAAGCGCCGATGCCGCAGTTCCACGCCCCCTGCTGCCGCCGTCCCGTCCCCGGCGCGTGGAAACACAGGAAATCCCTAGCCGGAACTGGACTTGGGTAGCCGCGGTGGCGGCTCTGACCATTGCGGCAGCAGTCCTGGGCTACCGGTCCGTGGGTTCGACGAGCGCCCCGACGGCTCCAGTGGCTGTCCCCAGCACTCCCGCCGTGCCGCCAACGCCTGTGTCGGACCCGATCCCCCCGCCCGCCCCCGCACCGGCCACCCCGACCGCCGCGGACCTTGCCATTCCACCGGCAGTCTCGCCGGAGACGGAACGGGGCATCCGCAACGCGATCGCGCAATGGGAACGCGCGGCCCGCTCCGGAGATCCCAACCTGATTGCGGCTTGCTATGCTTCCCAACTCGACCGGTATTTCAACCGGCAGAACCCGTCCAACGACGAGGTTCGCCGTGCCGCGGTTCAATCGGTGGCACGCTACGGTAAGACCGCAATCCTGCGGATCTCCGACCTGACCCTGACTCCCGTGTCCGAAGACCGCGCGGTCGCCTCCTTCCGCAAGCACTGGCAGACCAGCGGCCCCCGGATCTTCGCGCGCGAAGAGCAGGAGCGACTGATCTTCGTCAAGAGTGAAGACGCCTGGAAGATCGCCTCCGAAGAAGAAACCAAGGTCTACTGGACACACCGCCCGCGCGGATAGGGGCTCTCGCGGGGCTGCCCCCACCGGTCGATTCGCGGTCTCGCGCTCTCGAAAATCCGCGAAACCTGGTACCCGCCGACTCGTCTATTCCCCCATGCCCAATTGGCTCCGAGACCTCTCCCAGGACCTCCTGTATGCCGCCCGCCTGTTGCGGAAATCACGCGGTTTCGTAGCCACGGCAGTTCCATCCGGCGAAGAGCCGAATTTGCGCCTCCACAAACCTCCGCCGAGAATTGCGCCCGGCGCCCGGCCCACCTGGCCCACCTGATCGTCATCGGGGCGGAATGTGCGACCGAGAATGGGCTCGACGCCGAGGGTGGAAAAGAAGCCCGCGGAAATCGTGTTTCATGCCGATCCTTGCGCGGAGGACCGGGAACACTCGTGCCCATTTACGGAGTTTCGGAGTAGTCCCAAACACGTCGAGACGAATCTCGACGCGGCAGACACGAGTGTCCGCACCACGGCGAGTCACTAGGCCGGCCGGTAGCGCGCCGCCAGCAAGCCAGTCGCGGTGGCGAGGTCAATGTCTGCGATCAACAATCCCTCCTGGCCGTAGGGCTGGTAGCAGAGGAGTGTCCCATCCGGACGAACGACTGCCGACGTCGTAGGAGAACCTGGGCTCGCATAATTGACGGTGGCGACATAGCAGGTGTTCTCGGCGGCGCGGCACAGGACCGCCTTCTCGTGGAAGGTATTCGCGGGATCGGCAAAGGTCGTTGGCCGGTACGAATCGGGCGACGCTTGGTGGAAGTGCGGGTGAAACACCAGGTGCGCTCCCTGCCGCGCGGCCCAGCGGACGGTCTCCGGATACCGCCAGCCTTCGTGGCAGATCGCGATGCCGAAAGTCAGTGGGCCCGCCTGAAAGACGCGGCGGCCGGAGCCTGGTGTGTAGGTACCCTCCTCGCTGGGGTCGATCTGCACCTTATCTTGAAAGCCCGCGATGGAACCGTCCCGATCGATCACCAGGGCGGTGGCCAGAAGTGCGCCGTCCACGACGCGTTCCGTTCCCACAACGACCGTGGTGCCGGCCTTCGCTGCTGCCTCGGCGATCAGGGACCAGGCGCGTTCGAGGAACTCGGGATCGGGAGGCCGGACAGATTTACCCATTAACCGGTAACCCGGGACGAGGCATTCCGGGAAGCAGACGATCCGTGCGCCCTGGATGCCGGCCTGCTCAGTGGCCCACACCGCCAGCGTGATGGACTCCTCTGGCGTGGCTGGGAATCTGATGTTAGCGAGTGCAATTCGAAACGCGTTCACGAGGACTCCCCTCTAAAGGTTATCGCAGCCAGTTACTCACACCATCAGCGTCCAGGGCAAGAAGAAGCAACACAGGCAAGAATGCCTGTGCTACAAAAGTGCTTTCCGCAATACTTCCAAGTCAGTCTCGTCGTTGTAAAAATGCGGCGAAACCCGCAGCCTGCCATGCCGTGCCGACACCAGGATCCGGCGCTCCTTCAGCGATCGCGCCAGTTCGCCAGGGTCCCGGCCCGGCAGGATTGCGGTCACGATTTGCGATTGGTCCGCGTTCACCTCCGCACCCAGCCCGCACAACATCTGTCTGGCCTTCCCCGCCAGTTCCAGTACACGCGCTTCGATCGCCGCTGGGCCCACCCGCAACATCAGGTCGATCGCGGCGCCCATTCCATAGATCGACGGGAAAGACAACATCCCGCCTTCGTACTTCTCTGCCGCTTGCGCGAAGACGGGCTCGCCATGATTCAAGCTGTCGACGGATCTCCAATCCCGATCGCTCCGCCAGCCAACCACGGTCGCCGGGAGCCGCTGCCGCAGTTCCGGATCGACATACAGGAATCCAGCGCCATTCGGCGACAGCATCCATTTATACGCATCGACACACAGCACCGAAGGCCGCACAAGCTGAATGTCGAATTGCAGAGCGCCGACGCTCTGGGTGCCGTCCACATACAGCAGCACACCGCGCTCCCGCAAGAACCGCGCGATCTCTTCGAGCGGCGGCCGGAAACCGGTCGCATAGTTGACGGTGCTCAGGACCACGAGCCGCGTCCGCTCGTGTACCGATTGATAGAAATCTGACCACGGCACTGCCCGTAATCTGGCTCCGAAGCGCGCCAGCAGTGCCGAAACATAGAGTTGATTCGGGAATTCGTCATCGAGTGTGAGCACCTCGTCACCGGATTGCCATGGAAGCCCCAAGACCAGGGTCGCCAGTCCAATCGACGCGTTGATCACGAATGCGATATCCGACGCCTCACAATGGACCAGCCGTGCGCACGATCCACGGATCGCATCCATGTCGTCGAACCAGGCGAGGTAATCGCCGCACGCCAATTCATCCCGCCGCGCCAGGTGACGCCTCACCCGATCCGCGGCACTCCGCGGCATCTGGCCGTAAGTAGCCGTATTCAGATAGGTCCAATTCGCCAGTGCGGGGAATTCCTCGCGCAGCGCCTTCCAGTCGGTTGTCATCTCCTCGACTCCTCCGCGATTCTTCGTATGGCCGAAAGACTCATCTCCACATCTTCCTCCGTGGTTGCCCACGAGGAAACACTGATCCGCATGGCCGGCCGACCGTGCCATTCCGTGCCGCCGCACCAGCAAGTGCCTTCAGACTGCACTTTCGCGATTATGGCGCGGGTCACGGCCGGCTCACCGAACGATACCAGCACCTGGTTGATCACGACCTCGTTCAGGATTTCGTGGCCGGCCGCTCGCAGCCCCTCTGCGAATCGCCGGGCATGCCGGCAGGTCCGTTCGATTAATTCCGCCAGGCCCTGGCGCCCCAACGATCGCAGCGAGGCCCACAACTCCACGCCCCGTGCGCGCCGGGACATTTCCGGGGTGTAGTGGGATGGCTCGCGCAATTCTCCCGGAGTGAAGTAAGCCGCCGAGATCGCCATGGCTGCCCGCATGGCGGCCGCATTTCGCACAATCGCGATTCCGCAGTCGTAACCCACGTTGGGCCACTTGTGGCCATCGGCCGCCCATGAATCTGCCAGGTCGAATCCCGCGGTGAGGTGGCGATACTTCGGCGATGCCGCCGCCCACAGTCCAAACGCGCCGTCCACGTGGACCCACGCGCCCGCCTCGCGGGCCCGCCGGCAAATCTCCGCCGCCGGATCGAACGCGCCGCTGTTCACATTGCCCGCCTGGATGCAAACGATGGTTCGATCGTCCAGGGCCGGCATTCGATCGGCTCGCATCCTTCCCTGCTCATCCACCGGCACCCGAATCACGCGCCGCCGGCCGAGCCCCAACAGGCCAAGCGCCTTCAACAACGAAGCGTGGGCCTCCTCACCGACCACTACAGTCAGGCGCGGCGCTCCAAACATGCCGTCGTTCTCCACGTCCCAACCGCTTCGCTCCAGCAGCGCGTGACGGGCCGCGGCAAGCCCTGTAAAATTCGCCATGGTGGCGCCTGTCACAACCGCACCGCCCGATTCCGGAGGGAGCCCCAATCGGTCGCGGACCCAACCGAGCGCCACGTCCTCCAGCGCTGCCGCGGTCGGCGACATCACCCGCAGCGCCGCGTTCTGGTCCCAGGAACTGGCGATCCACGTCGCCGCTACCGATACCGGCAGGGCCGCTCCATTCACGAATCCAAAGAACCGCCCTCCGGCTGTTGCGACGGTGCCGGGCGATCCGATCCGGTCCAGCAGATCGATGACGCAGAACGTATCGGTCGGCGCTTCGGGCAGGGGCTCGTCGAATTGCGCCAGGTTCCGCACTGCCGACGTAGACGGCGCTACCGGACGGCTGCCCACGGTTTGCAGATACGCCAACGCCTTTCTTGCCGCGGATCCCAGGGCTTCGATGTCGCATGCCGTGATGCTGTTTTCCATTTGTCTCAGTCTGCCGCAAAGTGGACTTGAAAAAAAGAGCCACTTCGATCAAAATTGGACTGCTATGGATGCCCCCGAACTGTTAACCCACCTTGGAGAATGGCCCACCGGCCCCGGTACGCTTCAGCAGAAGCTGGCCCGCGGGCTGGCGGACGCGATACGGAAAGGCGTGATCCATCCCGGTATCCGGCTGCCTTCCGAACGGTGCCTGGCGCAGGTACTTTCGATCAGCCGCACCACCGTGGTGAGTGCTTACGATGCCTTGCGGGAAAGCGGATGGCTGGAAAGCCGTATTGGCAGCGGGACCTGGGTTTGCGAGAGTTCGCCGGCCGTCGCCGCGGCCCGCGGAGCCGCGCAGGCCGGTGTGCTTGCCGCGAGCCCGCTCCTCGGCCTGCTGGCGCATCGCGACGACGAGGATATCATCGACTTGGCGATGGGCTCCCCCTTGCCCCTGCGCGAGCTGCCCTTGGACCTTTTCACTCTTCCGACGGACGAATATGCCGCGCTGGTCCACGACCGGCTGTATTACCCACTCGGACTGCCCACGGCGCGCCAGGCGGTGGCCAGTTATTACTGTAAAGCGGGCCTCCCGACCCGGCCGGAGCAAGTCCTGATCACCAACGGCGCACAGCACGCGATTGCGCTCTCGGCGGCGCTCTACCTGCAGCGGGGCGACTCGGTGTTGGTCGAAGACCCCGCTTATTTCGGCGCGTTGGACGCCTTTCGCGTGGTTGGGGCGCGGGTCTCGCCTTTACCCGTGGAGGCAGCCGGCGTGCCCATCAATGTGCTGCGCGGCCGGGTCATCGCCACCGCGGCGCGCCTGGTCTATCTGACTCCTACATTTCAGAACCCGACCGGCGTAGTGATGCCTGGATCCGTGCGAAAGGAAGTTGCGCGGATCGCCTCCGAACTGGCGGTCCCCGTAATCGATGATGGTGCTCTCGCGGAACTGGCTCTGAGCGGGCCGACGCCGCCGTTCATCGCCGCTTATGCGCCCTCCGCGCCCATTCTTACGATCGGGTCGCTGAGTAAATTGGCGTGGCCAGGACTGCGGGTCGGTTGGGTGCGTGCGCCCGAGCCGATCATTGAACGGCTAGCCCGGCTCAAGAGCGCCAACGATCTCGGTTCGCCTCTCTTGACCCAGGCTATTGCCGTGCGGCTGATCGCCGCCATGGATCGAATCCGCCTCCTGCGCCGTCACGAATTGCGACCCCGGCGCGATCTCATGGCCGGGTTGCTCTGCGAGTCCCTTCCGGACTGGACGTTTCGCCTGCCGGCGGGCGGTCTCTTTCTATGGGTGAAACTGCCTGCTGGGGATTCCCGCGAGTTCGCCCAAGTGGCGTTGCGCCACGGAACGCTCATACTGCCCGGCCCTGCGATGTCGGCTGCCGAACAGCACGCCGCCTTTATCCGGCTGCCGTTCCTGGCCGAGGAGGACACGTTGCGTGCCGGGGTCCGCCGCCTTTCGGCCGCGTGGCGCGACTACCAGCCCGCCAGCCGGCGCGCCGTGCTGCAGAACGTCGCAATGGTTTGAGCGATACGTTCTGCACAAGCTCCCTTGCGCAAGGATATTCGCGCACGTCACCGTGTATAATGGCTGTCGCGGCCCGTCTACCGCGGTCGCCGAGAAGAGAGGGAATTATGCAAGCTGTAGAGATGCAAGCTTCGCCGGACGACGTCCGCGCGTTTGTCCAAGAGTATTTCGACGCCTGGAAAGGCACCGACGAACAGAAAATTCTGGCCTACTATTCGGATGATGTAGTGCTCCATCTGCCAACGGGAACACTCGAAGGCAAGGCAGCCGTGCGAGACAACTTTGTGCGCCCGTTCATCGCTGGCTTCCCTGGCAATGTACATGCTATTCGGAATCTAGCCCACGCTAAAAATCTGGTTGCAGTGGAATGGAACTTTGAAGCCGTGCATAAAGGTCCCTTTGCCAACGTGGCGGCAACGGGCAAACAGGTTCAGGTCCCTGGCTGCTCGTTTTACGAATACAACCTCGGAACCCGAACGATTCCGGCGGGACGGATTTACTTCGATTTGGCGACCCTCTTGCGGCAGATCGGAGCGGCGTAATTCCTTTCGCGGATTCATCACGCCAGCCTCAGGCGCTGTAGAACGTTCTGATAGCGTGCCTCGCCATGAAGGGCCTGTAAACGCGGGTCGACTTTCCCCAGCAAAGGAAGGAAGCCATCGCGACCTTCGCAGGCCTGCTCCAGCCAGAGCAGCGCGTTCTCCTTGTCACCCAAGCCGGCGTAAATCAGTGCAATCTGGTAATAGTCGGTATGCTCCCGTTCCGACCGTTCGAGCAACTGTTGGAGTATTTTCGACGCTTCATCCACGTTTCCAATAACTGCGTACGCGTTACCCAGAGCGCCGACCGCGAGCGACGCTCCTCCGGAGAGGTCGCGCGCCTTTTCAAACTCCAGGACCGCCTCAGCATGCTTCTCCTGGCATTGATACACCATCCCAAGCCACAGCCGAAGCAGGAAGTAGCCGGGATCGTAATCAAGGCCTCGCAAACATCGCTCCGTCGCCTCCCCGTACCGGCGCGCCAGAACGGAAGCCAAGCCCGCGGCATGCAGCACCACGGGCGACAGCGGCTCCAGTTCCAGTGCATGGCGGACCTGCTGCTCAGCCTCCTGCTCGCGCCCGCGCGACATCATGGCAAACGTGTACCAATACGGCGCCACCCAGTAGCCTGGATTGGTTTCTAGCGCGCGCTGAAATCCCTCATCGGCCGCCGCCCAGTCAACATCGAAGTACGCCCGGATAAATGCGAGAGAGGTGTGGCCTTCCGCCAAATCCGGATCCAGAGCGGCTGCCGCTGCGGCGGCGGCCTTAGCTCTCGCGAAGCCTTCCTTCGGAGAGATTACCGAGAACAGAGCCAGGATGCTGTAGCAATCCGCCAATCCGGAATAAGCCAAAGCATACGCGGGATCCTTGGCAATGGCCTGCTGAAAGTACTCGACGCCTTTCTTCAGATGGTCTGGCGTTCTCCGGATCCAATGATGCCGGCCCCGCAGATAGAGCTGATATGCCTCCGTGTTCTCGGTAAAACGCTTGGCCATGAGGCTCTTCTCTTCGCCCGTGAGCTTCACGCGCAAGCTATCGGAAATCTTTCGGGCGATCTCCTCTTCCAGCTCGAAGATATCGGAGAGCTTGCGATTGTAGCGCTCGCCCCAAAGTTGGGATCCCCCGGCGACGTCCAACAGCTCGGTTCCAACCACTAGCGTTTCACCCCGTTGGACCACTCTTCCCGTGAGCACCAGGCGTACCTCCAGCTCACGCCCCACTGCCAGCGGGTCGGCATCCCGGGTCTTGTATCGGAACACGGTGCTGCGCGGCGTGATTCGGAGCCGCCCGATCCGCGCCAGGCTGTTGAGGATGCTTTCGGTGATGCCGTCGCATAGATATTCGGTCTCGGGATCCCCTCTGGCGTTAGTGAACGGCAGCACGGCGATGGAGTCGAGAGCCTTTGAAGCCGCAACGGGAGCCGTCGCGTCCGCGCCAGAGCTCACCATCGCCTTCAAGTGAAACGCCAAATCGCGCGCGGACTGGCAGCGCGCCTGCGGATTCTTATCCAGGCAGTGGGCAATCAGCCGGTCCAACTCGGAGGGCACCTGCGCTCCCATAGCCGTCAGATCCCGCGGCGTATCGCGCAAAATCGAAGACATCGTCTCCGCCAAGGTACGGCCAGGAAACGCGCGCTGGCCGGAAACCATCTCGAAGAACACGCATCCCAGCGAGAAAATGTCGCTGGCGGGCCCGGCGTGCTGGCCGAGCACTTGCTCGGGCGACATATATCCTGGCGTTCCCACCACCGCTCCAGCCTCGGTCCGCGTCTCGCTGTCGTCGCCTCCGGGTTGCTCCAGGCGCGCCAAGCCGAAATCGAGGATCTTGATGCGGCCATCCGAGGTGAGAAAAATGTTGTCCGGCTTCAGATCCCGATGAATAATGCTCTTGGAGTGCGCCGCTGCGAGGCCGTCGGCCAGACCGGCTCCAATATTCACAGCCTTGCGCCATGCCAGCGCGCCGCGCGCCAGCAGTGATCGCAGGGTTTCGCCCTCGAGCAACTCGGTGACGGCGTAGCTGGTACCGTTGTCGGTTCCGGTGTCGAAGATCGCCACGATATTGGGATGCGAGAGCGCCGCCACCGCCTTGTTTTCGCGGATGAATCGCGCCAGTGCATGCGGATCTTTCGAAAGATGCTCCGGCAAGACCTTGATGGCCACATCGCGGCCCAGCCGCGCGTCACGTGCTCTGTAAACCTCGCCCATCCCACCTTTGCCTACCAGCGCCACGATCTCGTAGGGGCCGAGTTTGTCGCCAGCCGCAACCCGCATTGGCTGATTATCTCACCTCAGCGAGGATCATAACCCCATTCCCCGAGATTGGCGCTCATAGAGGAAACGAGGCGGCGGCCGGTCGAAATCGGTACCGATCGGTTACCTCGGCGCAATTGCGGCCGCTAACGGTCATCGGGACGTTATTGGGCGATTACTGGACGTAACATCAGCCAAAGGCATCTCCTCATGGATTAGGGGCGAGCAAACGCCGCAACGTCGAGGATGCAGGAAGGACAGCTACTAATGCCGCAAGCCGATAGGGACCGTTCGGATATCGTTCTCTGGACGACAGGTCGCGTGGACTCCGGGGGGCGAACTGTCGGATGACTCAGCGATAAGCCTCGCGTCGATGGCGGACGCCGGTGATTTCTACGGTGGTCTCGTTCCTGTGATCGAAGAAAACGCGGTAGTCGCCACAGCGAAGACGGAAACCGGTTTCCAGTGGCTTGAGTTTTTCACATCGCCGTTGCGGCTGGATAGGTAACGGTCAGTGCAATGGAGAATCTGAATTGCGGTCTCCCGATCGATGGCCCTCAGATCGGCGCAGGCTCCTGACGACCAAGTGACCGCAATGCGCTCGGGGGTGGCGTCCTCGCTCACTGCTTCAGGCCGAATTCGCGGAGGACTTCGTCGTGCGGGATGCCTCTCCACGAGCGAGTGAAGCACGGGCGCGGTCCAGCGCCGCAGCGGTGTCGGGCGCGAGTACTTCTTCTTCCACCTCAGCGAGCCCCAGTGAGCGTGCTAGCGGCTCCACCATGACTTCGAGCAGACTCCGGACGGCATTCAGCTTTTCGGCTGGCAGCGCATCCAACAATGCGTGGGCCTGCCGACGGTCTTGCTCGAGATTGGGTTCCATGGCTGTCCTCTTAGCGCTGATTCCAGTTTACGCGATTTGTGGAACGATCAGCTCTGTCCGCCATCTGACAACCTGACATCGAACGGCTGGCAGGAGCCCAGATTCCGGCGAATTGGACTCCATTTGGACGCCCCGACCTCATCCATGAAACAGTGGACTCCGGCAGAATTCCAGTGCGGGGCCTTAGAGCGCGGTTGCGGCCGCGGGAGGGAAGCCGGCACCCAGAAGCGCCCAGCCGCACTCACAGTGCTCCTGCCCTGGACCTTTCACAAAAAGTCTGTAGCGGCTGAAACAGATTTGGGCAATACGTATCATTGGATAGACCGATGCGGCTGCATTGCTCGATCCGCCACTGAGCGGTCCGCAGGAACTCAGTTGTCTTGGGCACGCTATCGCAAAACCCGGGTATCAACCTGCTCTCATCCAGACACATCCGCATGAAGATGCTATTCCAGGTTACACTTCCGAGCCCCGGCTCTTTCCGGTAGCGCGATAAAGCCTCGTCAACACAACGTTGACTGTCTGTACCTTGACCGAACTGCTTGCCTTCGGCTGCGGCTTCCTTCCCGTGAGCAATCAACCCGTCTTTGTTTCGCATCCACCAAACGACGCCCGAGCCGATGAACAGCACAACTACCATCGCGACGATGAGCAGGATCTTGAGCCAGAGTGGCATGGAACACCTCCGTTCCGGTTGCCCTCTCCGTCAAGGGAAGTTGCCTGGCGAGAGGGCTATGGCACGCAACCTCCGCCCGACCCGCGGCTCTTCGCAGCGGGAGCGGGACACTTAGCTTCACTTTGTAAGCTTATCCAGCCAATCCAGAATCGATTTGCGCCAGACGCCATGCCGCGGGCAGCACACCAGTGAACCCTCGTCCGGGAAATCCGGAAGCTTCGATTCTATGTCGATTGGTGAGCTTTCGGCAAGCGTGCATAAACTATAATTCCTACGCCCGCGAGTTAGCCCGGGTGGCGTTGCGCCACGGAGCGCCGATCCCGCCCGGCCCGGCAGTGTCGGCTGCCGAACAGCACGCCCCCTTTATCCGGCTGCCGTTCCTGGCCGAGGAGGACACGCTGCGTGCCGGAGTCCGCCGGCTTTCGGCCGCGTGGCGCGACTATCAGCCCGCGAGCCGGCGCGTGCCGCTGCAGAACGTGGCGATGGTGTGAGAGGTGCGTTCTGCACAGTTCGCTACCCAATTCGCCGGCCAGGTTGCCAGGGCGGACGCTGCAAGCCGATAGGGACCTGGATAGGTAACGGTCAATGCAATGGAGAATCTGAATTGCGGCCTGCCGATCAATGGCCCTCAGATCAGCGCGGGCCTCCGGCGACCACGTGACAGCAATGCGCTCGGGAACGGCGTCCTTGTTCACTGCTTCAGGCCGAATTCACGAAGGATTTCGTCGTGTGGGATGCCCTCTCCACGGGCGATAGAAGCACGAGCGCGATCCACAGCGGCGGCAGTGTCGGGCGTGAGTCCTTCCTCCTCCACCTCAGCTAGCGCCAGTGAGCGTGCCAACGGCTCCACCATCACTTCGAGCAGACCGTGGACGGCTTTCAGCTTCTCGGCTGGCAGCGCATCCAGCAGTGCGTGAGCCTGCCGACGGTCTTGATCGAGATCCGGTTCCATGGCTGCCTCTCAGCGTCGATTCCAGTTTACGCAATTCGTGGACGGCCCTGTCCGCCACAGTTGGGGGCCGCACGCCGCATTACTCGTCTCGCAGCGCGACCATCGGGTCGGTGCGCATGGCCCGGCGCGCGGGGAAGAACGCGGCCGCCGCCGTCACCAGCAGCAGCACTCCAATTGCTCCGGCGATCGTCAAGGGATCGGTCGGTCCGACCGGCAGCAAGCGCAAGAACGAGAAGAACGAAGATGAGTGCTTTGCGGTTCATTCGCGAGCTCCTCGATTTCAGGATAATATAATCCGAATATAACGGTATCATATCGTTCGCGCCGTGACAACGGACCCGACAAACACCCGACACGTAGGATGGAGGCCGCAGCATCCCCTTCAGCAAATCTGTTTCATGGCTTCCGAGGCTGATCGACCCGGCCTGCGACGAGCTCAAACCGAGGATCGCAACAAACGAGCCGGCGATTAGGACGAAGACCCATCGCAGGGTATCTGCGCGGATTCCTTAACAGGTTGGATCAGGTGCTATTTGTCGGGTTTTATAAGGAGAAGAGAGGGCCGGAGAATTCGGGCACGAAAATACGCACAAGGTGTCGCGGAGAAAGTTGCATCGGAACCTGACGCCCACGGTATACCACTGACGTTCTTGGAATCCCCTTTTTGGACTCCAAAGACGAGGTTCTGACCGGGTCGTTGGCTGTAAGTGTTTGAAAAGTTTTGGTGGACCTGGTCGGGTTCGAACCGACGACCTCTTCCATGCCATGGAAGCTAAATCAATCACTTACAGCCAAGCTTCTAGTGTTTTCAATGAGTTGCAGAAGGGCGATTTGGACTCCATTTGGACGCCATGACCTCTTCCATGAAACTGTGGACTCCGGCGGGACTCCGGGGCCGTGGCTCCTGGACTCCACCGGTGTCGGCAAGGAAGCGGCCGGGCAGCAGTTCAGGCTACGTCTTCCCTGGGCTTGAGCACAATCAGCTTCTTCGCTGCCTTGGCGCGCTTCTCTTGGATCCGGCGCGTCAAGTCCTCCTGCCGCTTCAAGGGCACCAACGTGTACTCATCGGTGATCTTGGTCTTGGAGTGGCCGGCAATTCTCGATGCTTCAATGCTCGACGCACCAACCTGCTGGCGCCAGGTGATGTTGGCCCTTCGGAGGCTGTGCGGTCCGAAGCCGGGGAAGTCGAGATCCAACGAGGCCGCCGCTCGCTTCAGGGCTTGGCGCACTCCAGAATCCCACCGTGGTTGCTTGGCGTCGTTTTCCTGGGGAAACACCCAGGCATCGCGGCCCTTGTCCTTGAGACTGTCGATCCAGCTCCGATACCGCGGTGTCAGGGAACCCAACACGAGGATGCGCTTGCTCTTGTCCGTCTTGGGGACGTCGATATCGCCCCTCCAGTTGCGCTCGGCGATTTGGATGGTTCCCATGTCGAGGTCCACATACTTGACCCTCAAACCCGTCACCTCGGAGATGCGCGTCCCGGTGTCCAGACAGGTTTCACAGATGAGGAGATTGCCGGGCTCGTCGAGCTTTGCCAGCACCATGGCGGTCTGCTCCTCGGAGAGAATGCGCTTCTCGCGCACCTCCCATTTCTTCGGAAGCTTCACACGGTGGATCGGGTTGGCAAACGTCTCCGGCAGGATCTCCCACTCGATGGCCTTCGTGATGATTCCGCTCATGACGCCGCGGAGGTCGGACATCATGTGCCAAGACCTTGCTTCGTCCTGCAGCCACGACAAGACCACCGGGGCGCGGAGATCGGCCAGTCGGGCGTCCTTCCACCTCGGAAGGATGTGGTGATGGAGGTGATTGATGTACTTCTCCCGAGTGGGCTTCGCCACCAGGGGCTTGCCGGCCGCGCTCTTCTCGACGTAGTTCGATCGCCACAACTCTGCAAGCTTGCCGAAGATGATTTGGCCCGGGTCGTTCGCCACCAGGGCGGATTGGACTGCAGCTTCAGCACGAGTCTGGGCCGCATTCTGCCCGGTAAGGAATCTGTCCCGTTCCAGGTTGGCTTGCTTGAGGGAGATTCCCCCTTCACCCCTGCTGGGCGCGATGATGTGGAACTTCCGGGTTACTTTGACCTTGCCATCCGGCTGAACTACGTCTTCGCGGTAGCGGAAGAACCAATAATGGCCGCCACGGTCTTTCCGCTCGTGCACCCGAGGGTGCTGGACCCGAATTTTCAATCGCGAACCTCCAGTCAGCCACCGGAGGTTAGCTTTATTCAGAAGCATCAATCAAGTCCAATCGATACAATCACTTACAGGGAGCATGAGGTCATTTACAGAAATGCTTCAATTCTTGGGGGCTCTCTACCTCCGTAGAAACCCGACCAACCCGACAATTGACACGTAACGCACTCATTCCATTGGCTAAGGTGTTGTCGGGTGGGTCCGAAAACCCGACAAGCAACCCGACAATTCCGAACGAAAAACCCGACAAATCGGAAGCGTCAGTATTCGGCGTCGTCGTCGGCCCCTTCGGGCAGAATTGTCGCCCGCGAAAGGTGCAGAACGCTCTGCAAGCATCCACACATGGTCTTTCGAACGGTTAACGTCTCCCGCCGCGTGTCCACTGTCACCAACAGCTTTCTTTCGTTCAGCCGCTTGTTCATCGTCTGCTCGGATATCTCCAGGGACTCGCCCCGGTCACGGCCGGCAATCTGTATCAATCGATAAGCGGCGGCCGGTTCCAGGTAGAGGTCGTCACCATCCACCCAGCCGATGCAATCGCCCTGGGGCTCCGAATTCCCTGAGGCTGTGCGGCGCCACCCGCAAGCTTCTGGTACGCGATCCGGCGGACCACCTCGCCGCCCAGCCAGATGGGAACGTCCCGACGACAGCGATGCGCGGAGCAGCGAAAGGTACCTGCCGACCGGATCGGTGGCGGCCTGGTGTTTGCCCTGTTCGGCAGCCGCCATCCCAAGCGCCGCCCAGCAACGGTACGCCAGATTTTGCGCTTCCCCGGGTTCCAGTGCTTCGCTTGCATCGGCGTATTCCAGGTACAACTCGAATCCGGCTTGCAGGCTGGCGACTATTCCCGGCGTACGGGCGTGGGCCGCACTCTCCAGGGATTTGACTCGAAGCTCATCGACCCGTCGGACTAGTGCCGCCTGTAGCTCCTCATACCGCCCAGCAATCCATTGAATGAAGCCGATCATGGCGACGATGTAGTGGCCTTCCAATGCGTCTTTCTGGCAGGTCGTGAGCTTGTCAAGGTCGATCCCACCCTTGCTAAGTTCCAAGATCAGCAGCCGTGCGCGAACGGACTGCCCGCGAGGTATTTCTTCTCCAGTGGACAGGATCAGGCAGCGCGGTGGTTTTGATTCGCGCAACCTCGTGGTCGAATCCATTCGTCCGCGCCCGGCGTGGTTTCCAGCCGCCCGGAACACGCGATCCGCCGCAGCATGGTAGCGCTGGATGTCCGCGTTGCTGCCGTTTGGGGCGAAATCATCAACGGCGAGCAGGGTATCCTTCGCCTGAAAAGCCAACGACTCAAGCGAGTTTGCCGTGGAAGACCAGGATCCCGGCAGATGCCGGCTGTCAAACTTAACCCCGAAGTGTTGCTGATGCAATGCCGCCAACTCCGTCTTGAACGTGCCGGTCGGGCCAGCCAAGTGGAGCGAGAAATCTGTCCCGCCGAATGCAGCCCGATAGGTGGCTGCCAGGATCGGGAAACAGATCGAGGCCGGCCCAACCTCGCAGAGCCGCAGGCTTGCCCGAACAGACGCGATGAGAATGTTTCGATCTTCCGTTGTACGAAGGTCGAAAGAGTTCATTGGACCCGATAACCGTACCCCAACATCAGGCAGAGCGCCGGCTTTTCCAACGCCCCCGCCCGCATGGAGATAGACCCAAACGCCGTCAATCTTGCGCCAACCGGTGTGGGCATAAAAGCGGCGCTCTTCGGTCGCCATGGAGAAGGACTGGATCGCGGTTCGCGCGTACTCGCGTTGGTTTGGATACGTGATCGCCGCGGGCCCGATCTTATCGATAGGCCAGTCCATGCTGGCAAACTCTTGAGCAGGAAGTGTGAAATCAAAATGACCGCCTAGGATTTCGCCCTTGATTTCGAATTCACGGGCCGTGCTCACGCCATCGTCCAGTAGAATGTTCGCTATGATCGCTGCCTGATAGTTAGTCAGCTTGATTTCCGTGATTTGCTGCTGGCCCTTGGTTGCGATGCGATACATGCCGTCGGGCCGCGACCGGAAGTCGGGCGGTTGTACAATCTGAAGCCGGGTGGCAGGAACGGCACGGTCGAAGAGTTCCAGAACCTTCGTGGGTCCCCACAAGGCGAGCAAGTCATCCACGCCGTTGACCGGACAGTCTTCTGGCAAGTTTATGAAATCCACCTCGCTCTTCCGCGTAGCGAGTTCGCGAGCGATCCCGGTCCGTGCCCACTTCACGCTGTCGTTGGTTTGGACATTCGCGTCGAAGAGGATGCGCACTCGCCGTCCAGTCCACTGAATCCGGTCGAAATCGGAGATGACTCCCTTGACGTCGACGCGTTGGCCCTTGGGACCGCCGATCTTGGCAACGATGCCACGCCACGCCCAAACTCCAGCGATGCCGATAGGGATGAAACGTGGGTAGTCGGTCCCGTGGTTGGCGAGGCGCCAAAGGGCCAGCGCCTTTTTCTCGCCCTCGACGATAATGATCGGAATCTTGACGTCGGCAAGCTGTGCCGGTGTAACACATGGAGGGATGTACAGCCGGTTCCAGCTTTTTGGAGCGCCGAGGTATTTCGCCTGTGGCCTGGCCTTGCCATCTTTCCCCTGCACCCAGTCTGGATTGTCACGCCGTATACGGTAGTTGACCGGGCCAGGCTGGCCTGGCCAGTAGTTTGTAAAAAGGACGCCGGCGCAGTCCCGGCTTCCCTTTTGCCCTACGATCTCCCGGCCCTCAATGGTGTCCACGCGACGGAGCAAGGCTTGATCCGCAATGTCGCGTGAAATCCAGGAGGCGATAAAGGCGATGTAGTCCTCCTCCGTAAGAGGCTTACCCCAAGGCGGGGGAATGTGTTCGAGACCGGGAACTGCCGCCGTCACTGGGGTTGGCCCTCACTGGTTCTTCTGACGGACTTCCCGGATGCTGACGGTGCCACTCCATCCGAAACCTCCAGCCCAATTGCGCGAGAGATTGCCACGGTAATAGAGGTCGCGACAGACGCGCACGAGGCCCGCCCAGTGCGCTCTGCTTTCGTGGCCGCCGCGGCGCAAGAGCCGTCCGCCGAGATCGTTAGCACGAGGGTGGCGCCGGCCGTGTTCACCAACTTGAGTGCATCCTCGACGTTGGTGAGAGGCTGGAAGCGCCAGCGTGGCATCCAGCCGCGGTCACCCGTCAGGAACCGGCCGGGCGCAACCTTCCAACGCATAATTTGGCAAGCGAGTTGGTCGGTTAGCCTGTCATCATTTATGGACTTGCTCCCTCGGCCGGTCGAAGCCTGTCCTCTCGATCGCGATTTGGCTTGGGTATTCGACGGTCCGATCATCGGCCCGACCCCGATTCGGCCCCGTCCCGGCCTTGACGGATGTACTCGGCCAAGTCGACTGCGTCGATCCGCACCAGGCGCCCAAAATGATGAACCTTAAGACGGCCCGACCGAGCTTCGGCGTCCAACTTTGATGCTGAAATGCGTAACAGCCGCTGAGTTTCCCGACGCGTCAGGAACTTTCGCTCCTCAATTTCCATAGCTCCTTCAGTTTGAAACGAGGACACTTCCAGTTGAAAGTCTTCCCTGAAGCACGCTCTTTCATTGGCCTGTAACCTATTGAAATCGAAGCTGATTAATGCGTCGGGAATACACCTGGGAAGACTTTGATTTCGCGGGAAGACTTCGAAGACTTCGGGAAGACTTACTCGACCGGATCCGATTGGTTTGCTTGGTCCCGCTGATGTTTCAGCTCTCTTTCCTCTCTCTTGCGTACCATCGATAGACTGTTGCCAATTTGGTCGCTGACGAGTTTCCTTGACGCGAACGTTAAGGCCTCGCTCCACCCCTTCGCTGGGGTACCCTTGAGCGATTCCGTTTTTCCAGTTCTCCAGTTTCCTGGCACTTCATAAAGTCCAGATGGATCGCTCGACATCGCTGTGTCCAAATGACCACAGATTGACGTCAGCACTTCTGCCTTCTTCCAGCTTGCCGGGTTCTCGCGCCAGTCGGGCGCATGTCTGGAGACGATCGCCGCAATCGCTCTGTGGCGGTCCATGTCGGCCTCGAAGCCGTGACGGCGCGGCGCCGTGACTTTTCCAATTTCGGAGCTGGTTGGACTCTCGGATACGCGGTCAACACCAGCAATTCCGCGGCTGCCCTCCGCCTTCAGGTCCGCAAGCACTTGCAAAAGCCTACGGTATCTCCTGTATTCCTCGGAATGCTCGATCTTGCTCTGTATACTGTCGGGTAGCTCAGCGTGAGCGCTGGCGGGGAGCAACCAGTTGTCCAGCAGGCCAGCCTGTTCCACATAGCTCCTCAGGAACCGGAGGCACTCTGATTCATAGCCTTCTATGGTTAGATCCATTCGGGCTCCCAGCTCAAACCCCTCTACAGCGAATGCGACGAAGACTCGCAAAACCAGGCCGAGCAGCAGTGCCTCCGCGGCCTCGAATTCCCGGATCGAGCACTTCTTCTCAAAGAAGGCGTCTTCGGCACGCAGTCGTTCGGCGATTATCCCCGCCCTAACCGGTTCGGGGAAGGCAGGGTGGAACTCGTACATCAATCTCGGCAAGCGAATATCAACAACCAGTTCGTTGCCGAATCCCCGTTTGATCAAAGGGTTGGAGCGATGCCACACTTCTCGCCCGGTGGCAATGGGAGTCAGGTGTTTGGATCCATCAGAGCGCGGCAGGGCTGTCTCTCCCCGGCTAAGGTCGGGCGACATGTCGGCTTCCTCGTTCTTCTTCTCGGCCTCACGAACCAGCTTCGCCGCAACTTCCATCCAGTATTCGCGCCGTTCACCTAATCGCATTTGAAGCATCGGTCTGGGGATGAAGGTTAAGCAGTTCTCCGCGACGATGTTCAAGATCGAGTTCTCGAATTCGCGGAGGCGCCGCTCGCGTGCATCGGCTCCGCGCTCGGTCCCCATACCGACCGCCAACATGGTCGCCCTACAATCGAAGACTCCGGCGCACAGGTCGAGAGTCCAGTCACGAATCGCCTCAGAAGTGGCGTCCTCGGCGGGCATTCTGTCCAATAGGTTCGAATTCAAGGGCACGAGGAGTTGGCTCACCAACCGAGACATAGCAGCCCACTTGCTCCGTTCTGGGTCTTCCCTTGCAAACAGATCTTTGTAAGGCCGACCTTCTACCACGGGTTCTCTTAGCGGAAGACCCTTCCCCCTGCTCGGGGCGGGCTCCGGATTCGATGCTTCTATCGCGGCCGCTACTGAGCCTGCTATGCCGAAATGGCTGTCATCGATCTCTCCCCAGTCTGGGCTCATATCAGCCAAGGCTTGGATCGCCGTACAACTGCTTGTGATCCCCTCAATCGCCTGGAGGTCCAGGAAGGCCAGCGGTTGAACCGCGTCAGTCAACGTGCTCCTAAGAGCCTCAAGCGCCTTCCCCAAGTCGCCGGCGTCGCCTGCCCCAACCCAATGTGCTGCCTCCATGGCGCTGGTAAGCGGTAGAAGCAGCCCATTCATCTCGGCACCGAGCGCATCAAGCACCTGTGCAACGGAGTCGGAAGCCCGGGCAGCCTCGCTGATTAAACTCATCCCTTCAAACGCGCCGGACATTCCCGTCAAGCCTGGCGGCAAAGACTCATCGCTGTCGCTGAAGATCTGTAGCTTAGAAGCCGCCTGTGCAGTTCGCACCGCCGCGAGCATTAGCTCGTTCGCCGCGGCTGCGCTGCCGGTCGCCGTCATCTGCTTTGCCCTTTGTAGATCGGCTTGGCGGATCGCGGGGCTATCGGAGGAGTGATCAGCTTCCGCCCTTTCGGCCGGCGATTGGGGAGATTCTGAGTACTCCTTTGCGCCTTCTGCGACGAGTTCCGCCTGAATCCTCTCCCGCGCCGAACGTTCACACTGTGTCGCTGATGCCTCCCAGATATCAGGGAAGGATCCTCCGGAGGAACGATCCTGAAACAACCGACTCTCGTTGCTGAGGCTCTCGCGCCGGAGAAAGTGTAGCCACGCCCGAGTGCAGGGATCAACTTCGGACAGGCCCGCGGGAACCGCCTCGGGGTCATTGATCACCATCGGTTGTTCTCTCCACGTGGGATGGTGCTCTAATGGCTCCGGAGCGGGCATGGGTGGAATGCCCAGTTCCTCGATGGCACGCGCTGCCAGAAGACTGAACGTTACCCAGGCTGGCTCAGTTTGCGGAGTCCTCGGCCTCAGACGCCAGATACCGGATTGTTCCCGGCCAGGGACTGAATATAAATCGGCTCGCAATGAAATGGATCGCAAGCGAAACGGATCGGCGCCTCGACGGAAGCGCTCCGCCAGTCCCAGCAACGTCCCTATGCCGCTCACCACGCCCCTTGAACCCGCCAGCTTTAGGAAGATGAGGCCGCCCGGGGCGGGAGCCTTTCACCGGGTTCATGAGGCCCGGCTAGGCGGCCAAACAACAATTCTACACCGATTTGTTTGGGCGGTTCTGCGGTGCCTGACACCCGCAATTCCGGCCGCTTCTTCTCCGCACTTCCGGAACCTCGAAAGCGGAAGAGGGGCGTGCCAATCTAATCTCAGAGCTGCAACGTGAAGTGCTTCGAAGCGCCGACTTCGGTCACAGCCTTACTGATTGCGCTGAGGAGGAACGCCGCGGCAATTGTGCCCGCATGACTGCGCGACCTGGGGTTAGCGCTTGAAGGGAACCCCGACTGTCGGGCGACGACTTCAGAGGGGATAATGGCCAGCCCAAGCGCGAAGAATCGTCGCGGGAGAATGCAGCCTTTGGCGGAAGTACCCACCGTCATTCCGAGAAGGCTAGTAGTCGACCCCCAACCCCAGGTGCAATACGTAATCGTACCCCAAGATGGTGTGGCCTCCATCCGCCTTTGTGCAACAGCTTGATATTTCTGCAAGAATTGCGCACAATGGTAGTCGTGCACTGTGAATGGCGAGGTGTGCCCCGATGTGGACGCCCGCTTGCGTGTCCTTCCTGGTATCATCTGACCGCGTCTACAAGGAGCGTCGGATGGGTCTAATGCTCCAAGACATCATCGATTCGACAAAGCTGGATCCGGCGTTTTGCGCGGAGTTGGTTGGAGTCGCTACAGACCAATTCCAAGAGTGGCTAAGCGGGGCACCCTTGCCGCGATTTGTTATCCCCGAACTGTCGTCGATCCTCGGCGTGCCAGAAAAGACGTTGATTTCGTGCGGCGGCAGCAAGGCGCGCTCAACCGATAGCGGTGTGCTGGCGCCGGCGGTGTGGTACAAGCTGCGGAACGAGCGCTTGACGACGAGCGACAGAGAGATGGTCGGGTTGGTCCGTAAGCTCGGCTATTATATTGACCAACTCAAATCGATCCGGAACACGCGGGTTCGGCGGTTCGAAGTAGTCTTCAGGACGGTCCGCGCCGAAGTCGACAGGACTCAGCCGCCTACACTCCAGGGAAGGGCTGCAGCCAGGGCCTTCCGAAGCACGACCGAATTGGAGCACGGCGAGCAAGGCATTGGTGAGTGGGTCCGACCTACCCTCAGAAAACTCGGCGTGCTCGTCGTCGAGAGTCCGATCAAGTCCGACGTCGAGGGCTGTACTTTCATGGTCGGATCAGAGGCGTCCCTGACACCCTGCTTGTTCGCCAACTCGTACAAGTCTACGTGGTTTCGGCGCAACGCCGTGATAATGCACGAACTCGCGCACGCTATCCTTGACCTCGAGAATGACCCCGTAGCACTCGACTTCAAAGACGGGACTGAGCAAACAGAGCTGTCGGAACTCCGGGCCCAAGTATTTGCTCAAGAAAGTCTTGTGCCTCGTTCTGTGCTGGTGCGTATGGCAAACCGATTTGGGCTGAAGTGGTCGGATCTCACGGCGGAAAATGTCGCCCGTCTAGTTGCCGATTCGCACGTCGAGAAAGGACTCGTCCTGAAGGCAGCTCTCGATCATGAATTGATCGATGCGGCGCAGTTTGAGCGGTACTCTAGTTATGAGTGCGATCCTCTGGTCCGCAGTCTCAGTTCGCACGCGCTCACTACCAGAGAATTCCTGAAGAAGCATGCGGCAGAGTCACCCAAGTGGGTCGCTGAGAACAGGAACACCAACGTCGGGCGCCGCCCGCTCCGTCTACCCTCAACATACGTCGCGGAGGTCGTCGGAGCGTTCAATGACGGTGAGATAAGCATGGGCAAGGCTGCTGAGATGCTGATGGTGGAAAAGGAAACGTTTCGCGCGCGTTTTTGCAGCGAACAGCAGCTCATTGGATAAACTCTTTGTCCGCTCCGTTGCCCGCACAACCGACTAATCCAGCCCTCATCGTGGGCGATAGCTCTGCGCTCCTACAACTGATCCTCGCTGAAGAGATGCAAACCTTGCGTGCAATCAAGGCCGATTACGGGGTTCAATGTGTCATGACCGAGGCGGTGAGCAGTGAATTGCGACGTAAACTGCAGAACAAATACCCGGAGAAAGCCGCCGTGCTAAAGAAGGCTGTGGCCAACAGCACCGTTGTTGTGCTGTCCGAGGTCGTCCTCTCTGTTGCCGGCTACCGATCCGCGCCCGCGCTTATTGACCAAATAGAGCAACTTGGGCGAGAATTCGCGGTCCGAATCGACCGTGGAGAAGCGTATACTCACGCTGCCAGCAACGTGCTTGCCGTACCTGCCCTCAGTCAGGACCTCGAGGCAATTTGGAAGCTTATCTCGGCGGGAATACACGTTGAGAGGCCAGTCCTTCGAGCATTTGACGTCGTGATCTTTGGGCTCCAGATCGGGGTCCTTACCGAAGCCGACTGCAAACAGGTGCGAAAGGAACTCCTTCGAAACGAGCAAGGGATACTCCAATGCTTCAGGAACTGTGCCGTCATGGACGGCCTGCCGTCGTTCTATCAGCGGCTGTGCGATGCAGATTTGACCCCTCTCGGGTCTCCGACACCGGTCGAGAAGCTTGATCAGCGGCTTTGGATTCGGCGCAGCTCGCCTGTAGCGGATTGATTATCCGGAAGAGACGAGTGGCGTCGGGCTTGAAATCTACGAGAAGATAGCTACCGATATTGCGGAATAACGGGCGGGCTGCGAGTAGAAGCTGAAGACCGGTCTTTGTGGCCACAGGCGTCCGAATCGGCGCTGAGGCGGCGCGACGCCTGGCCGGGCGCAGGTTCGAGCCTCTGATCTCGACCCCGTCAATGCGCCAGCGTTGGTTTTGGGGCTTCCGGCGCTGCGCACGGCGCACACGGCGGCAGTTTGGCTCCGGCGGCCTGCAAATCGGCGAGCGGCTGGTCTTCACGTCGGCTCCATCGCGCCCCCAGTCGTCGACGAAGCCGTCGGCACCGAGAGTTCGAACTTGCCTTCGGGTCGAGACCGAGGGAGGAATGTCATAACCGCGGCGCCACCGCGGCGGGAGGTTCCGCACGATGACATCGAAACCCAAAACACGAGACAATACCGAGCCGACCGCCGCGCCGGCCGCAGAATCGGGGTTGGCAGGGGGGCCAAGGGCATGAAGCTGCCAGTGTACAAGCATCTATTGGACATCAACGCTGGTTTCGATCAGGCCATCCGTGCCCTGTCCGCTCTCGGAAAACTGGATTCCTTCCACGGCCGGGAACTGGATCGCCTCACCGCGCTCGTGAAGGAGACCCGCGCAGCCACGAACTCCTACCTGACCGGTGTACTGGAGCGGGCCGAAACTGCGGAGGCCGGCCAGCGCTTCGGGAAGCGATGGGAGCGAGAGCAAAAAGAGGAAACCGGTCGCAGGTAGCCCCCACCATACTCTGTGGCTTGGTCCGCTGAGGCCGGTGCCTACGACGACACGCGGGAGCGCCGGCTCGATGGCTTCCGCTGGGACGATTTCCGCTTCGGGGAGCTTCCGGCCGCAAGCCCGTCGAGGGCCTGGATCGTTTCATTTATCGCTTCCCCCTGGAGCCTCAAACGCTTCGCCAGCCTTTGAAGTTCGAGCGCCCGTTGGGGAGTCTCTGAGTCGCGCTCCATCCGAGACCGCGGATCTCGCTTCGCCGGCTCGTCGCGCGTGGAACCATCCTCCAGCCCGGCGAGCAGCTCCGATAGGGTCACCCCGAGCACGCCGGCGACCTTCGACAGGTTGTCGAAGCTGATGTTCTTTTCGCCGCGCTCGACCTGGCCGATGTACGTTCGGTGGAATCCGCTGATGTGGGCGAATTCCTCCTGTGACCACTTCTTCGCCGCCCGAAGCTCGTGGACCCTCTTGCCCAGTAGTACCAGTAGGTCGTTCACCTACCAAGAGTCTGGAATCGCGGGGGACGCAATCGCCACAGCCGTTGAATAGCACCGCCGATAGATACCGATTAGTGGTAAGCTGTGCGGGAACGGCGGGAACCTGGAGACACGCTCTTGCTGGTCAGAAAAGTGGGCCAGAAATGAATCGGATCTACCTGCTGATAGTTCTGCCAATGCTGCTTACCTTCACGCTCAGAGCCGACACGATCGAACTCAAAACCGGCGAGCGAATCGACGGGGTCTTCAAGCAAGCCACCGCGGCCGGCGCTGTGATCGAAGTCGGCGGTCAAGCCATCACGATCGCTTTGGAGAAAGTGAGGGCGATCTACTTTGGGGCCGCCCCTTCCGCCACGGTAACCGGACCGGCTCCGGCGCTGGAAGCGCTTGACGCGCTTAAGGCACTTAGGTCAGTAACGAATAGCGGAATTACCTACCGTGACTACTCCCAACGGGTGTTGGACGCCAGGGTGAAGGTCGACCGATACCTCTCCTCGCAGGGAAGTGTGGGGATCGAACTGCGCAGCGCGGTTCGAGTGTCCATGCTGGAATATGAATTGGCCTCTCAGGCATGGATAACCAAGACTGACCCCCCAGCGAATGCAAGCCTATGGAAGTCGATGGGGGTTGCGATGCAAGATCTAGACGTCGCGAAGTGTCCCGTAGTGAAGGCGGCGACCGAGATGAACGACAACCCTCCGGCGCCAGCGCCGAGTCGCAAGCGACCCCCTCCCGTCCGCTCAAGTTCAATGGATCGCTCGGAAGGTCTTGGCCTGACGTTGGCCATCGCAGAGCGATCCCAATACTGGTCGTTGGGAAGTGTCACTTCGGGCATCTGGGCATGCGCTTCCGCGGAGCTCGCCGAGGCTGAACGTTTGGCTGCCCAGCACTAGCCGCTCTGGAGAAGCTCATGTCCTGTCAGCAATGCGGTAAAAGAGATCTTGGAGTCGGACCGATTCTGTTTGGATATTCTTGCAACGCCAAAGGAGTTCTTGCATGCTGCGACACGAATGCGTTCTTGTTTGTTTTCTGCTCGTAATCGGAGTGCCTGCCGCCAGCGCGCAGTGTTACACGTTTTCGAGCGGTTCGGCGGCGAGCTTAACCGTTAACATCACCCACCTTCCGCCTCCGACCCAATCGACGGTCGTTCCATGGATATATGACTACTCTTCTGATTCTGGGTTGGTTGCGGCTGTCAGTCTAAAGGTCGGCCAGACGGTGTATACTCCTGACCCAACGTCCGTTGCTCCCTTGATCGATGTGTCAGTTGGAGACGATCTCAGCTCCAGTTTCTCCTCAATGGACTTCAACGTGGCCTTTTCCAGCCCGAACTACATCATCGCTGGCGGCCTAGCGTCGGCATACTGGAACGGAAATTATTTTCCGAACGGCAGTTTGCCAGCTACGCTCCCTTCGCTCTCCAGTGCCCAAGATCCAATTTTGATCGTCAACGTGATCGGTCCATCCGGCGTGATCGTTGACCAGACGTATGCGCTGACCTCGGTCACGAGTTGTTCGACTACGCCTCCCCCGCGGAGCCCGTCCCGGATTACCTCCGCGGGTGGATCATTCCAATCGGCAGTCGTCGGCACCACCTTCGCCTCTCCATTGCAAGCCACGGTTACGGACTCGTCCGGCAATCCCATCAGCGGCGTGACTGTGACGTTCACTGCACCTTTCAGCGGCGCCAGCGTCACCTTGTCAAGCGGCTCGGCCATTACCAACGCAATTGGTGTCGCGAGCGTTTCGGCAACGGCAAATAACGTGGCGGGCGGCTACTTCATTACGGCCACTGTAGGAGCGCTTTCAACGTCGTTCTCGCTGACAAACCTACCTGTTTCGGGGCTTCCCCTCGGTGGCGATCTTGCACAGGGCCAGTTCGCCACACAAAGCAGTACCCTGCCAGGTACGCCGCCCGCGAGCGCCGCCGTTGATGGCAACACTGACGGGGCTTTCTTCGATGGATCAGTCACGGCAACGAGCTTCGAAGCCAACCCCTGGTGGGAGGTGGACCTCGGCTCGCCCCTCGCCATCAGTTCGATTGCGGTCTGGAACCGGACCGATTGCTGCGGCTCCCGGCTCGACGACTATTGGGTCTTCGTTTCCAATACGCCGTTTCTGAACACGGATACGCCCGCGATTCTTCAATTCCGGCCTGGAACGTTCGCCAGCCACCAGACCACGGTGCCAAGCCCTTCCGCGACAATCGCCCTGGGGGTGCAGGGCCGTTACGTGCGAATTCAGCTCAACAATCCCAATTACCTGAGCCTGGCTGAGGTGCAGGTATTCGGTGGTGTCAATCTTGGGCAAGGGAAGACCGCGACGCAGAGCAGCACCCTTCCCGGCACACCGGGAGCCGGCGCGGCCGTAGATGGGAACACGGACGGCAGCTTTTCCGATGGATCAGTTACGGCCACGAACTTTGACGCCACTCCTTGGTGGCAAGTGGACCTAGGCACTTCCGCCTCTATCAGTTCGATTGTCGTCTGGAACCGAACAGATTGTTGCGTCGGTCGGCTTAGCGACTATTGGGTGTTTGTTTCCGACACGCCGTTTCTCCCGACCGATAACCCGGCCACGCTACAGTTCCGTCCGGGGACCTTTGCAAGTCGCGAGACCAGTGCACCTAATCCGTCAACCGCAATTGCGGTTGGAGGGCAAGGGCGTTACGTCCGGGTGCAGTTGAACACCTCGAACTATCTGAGCCTTGCCGAAGTGCAGGTGGTCGGGATCATGAATGCGTCAAGTAGCAATGACATCGCATTGGGTAAATCTGCGAACCAGAGCAGCACGCTCCCCGGCACACCGCCAGCCGGAGTAGCCGTGGACGGCAATATCGATGGCAACTTCTTCGACGGCTCTGTTACGGCCACGAACATCGAGTCCAATCCGTGGTGGCAAGTTGATCTGGGTGCTTCACAAACCGTGAACTCGGTTATGATCTGGAATCGGACGGACTGTTGCAGCTCGCGTTTGGGCGACTATTGGGTTTTCGTCTCGAACACACCGTTCCTCGATACGGATACACCTTTGACGCTGGCTTTCAGGCCGGGTACAGCGAGCAGTCATCAAACGGCCGCTCCCAACCGGTCCGTGAGCATTCCGTTCGGCATACCCGGGCGTTACATTCGCGTGCAGTTGAACGGCCGCGACTACCTCAGCTTGGCTGAGGTGCAGGTGTCCGGACAGTAGCGGCGTGGTGTAGCCGGCACGCCGCAAGCGAGTCTGAGAACCGCGGCTACACTCGCAACTTGATCCCGTCGTTGGGCGCGTGGACCAGATCCTGCTTTGTGCCCAAATAGCGCTCGGTCGTTTGAACCGACGCGTGGCCCAGGAGCAACTGGATCTGCCCCAGTTCTCCGCCGGCCGCCCGACACAACTTCGCGAAGCTGCGCCTCAAATCGTGGGGGGCAATTCCGGGAACACCAGCGGCCGCCGCATACGGCCGCAAGAGCTGCCAGATGACCTTCTCGGACAAGCGGTCGCCGCAGACCTCGTCCCCGCGGTTGATGGGGCGGAGTACGTAACCCTCCACGATCCCGGCCGCCGCTGTCCAGGCGTCGATGGCGACCTTTACCCAGGTCGGCACCGGAATCGTGCGCACCCGCCCGTGCTTTCCGACGAGGTCTACGACGCACCAGCGGTTGTCCCGTTGCTGGATGTGCCTCATCGTCAGGGCGGCCACCTCAGACCGTCGAAGCCCGCAGCCCAGGAGGATGGCTAGCATCGCTCGGTCACGCAGTCCCTTCTTGGTGGCGATGTCCGGCGCGCTCAGGAGTCGTTGGGCCTGTTCCAGGGATAACCAGTTGCCGACCCTTATGCCCTTCGACGCGACGCCCTTTACGCGCGTGATGCCGGCGGCCAGTTCCGGCGCCAGCAACCCGTTGTCAGCCGCCTCGATCGCGAGCTTCCGGACGGCGGTGATCCGGACGTTGATCGAGACGGACCCGAGCCCGCGGCTCTCAAGGACGACGCGCCAAGCGTTCACGGCCGCCTTCGTGAAGCCTGGCCGAGCTTCCTGGCCGAACCAGGAAATAAACTCGTCCAGGCCGAGGTTGTAGACCCTTCGGGTAATCGGGGAGGAAACGCTGTCAAGGACCAACGCCTTCAGCCGGTGGAATTCGTTGTTCTGTGGAACCACAATCAAATCAGTCATTTAGGTCCTCTTAATGGGCATTATCGGTAGCTACGTCATGTGGACACTACCTCGGAGCCGCGGGGTACATCAAGTCAATAGTCGCAGACCGGTGCTCCCGGAACAGAGCTCCCAAAACGACGGGTCGTGAGGGGAATGACCGATTACTGGTGGGCTGTTCTCGCCAGGAATTGACTCGCGGCTGGATCGGCGCTCTGTCCGAGTCGCGCGTAACCCAGCCAGAACTGCGTTGGTCGAGGTCGACGAGCGGCCCTTGCATAGAGCTTATCCGAGACGTGGGCGCGGAGGGACTCGAACCCCGGACCTCCTGCGTGTGAAAGAGCGGCGTCGTCTCCAACGGCTCTTTTGGTTCTTACCTTCTGCTGTTGCTTCCAATGATCTGAAGCACCTGCTGTTGCCGGACGAATAAAGCTAATGCCCCCAACGATCCGGATTTTTGCACAGTTCTGACACGGTCCGAGAGCGGCAATCAATGCCGTTAAGCGGAGCGGGGAGTCCGGCCTTGTAGAGGGCATCGAACTATCGATAATGTGGAGGAACCGGAGAGCCCGCGTCGGACAAGCCAGCGTGGGGTCCATGGACTTCCTTCTTTTTGCGCGTTAGCGGGCATCGAACAATACCGTGGGTATTCCCGACGGCGGCAGATAGCCGGGTTGGGCTTTGAGATAACATCATTGATAGGCTTGGTCTAAAGAAACGGTGCATGCTGACGCGGCATCCGCCGGAGGCGAATGGTGTGAACCTTAAATCCCTGTTGCGAGAATCGGACGAGATGACCGTTCAGCAGTGGCAGGCGTTTTTTCACGGGGTGTATGGTGCCCGAAATGAAGAACGCTTCCCGGCAGAATACGGCCTTTCGCGGATGTGGTTGCATTTGGTACAAGATATGGCGGCGCTGGCAAAGGGTATTCGCAAAAATGACGTCGCCCGGATGCTTCGGATGCTGCCACGCCTGTTTTGCTGGCTCTGCGGTTTTTGCACGAAGGCTGGATTTGAACTCGAAGAAATCGTGTGGCACTTCTTCCCGTATGTCTGCCCAACATGTTGGAGTCCGACGTGTGCGTGCGGCGCCAACAAGAGGGTGTTTAGAGACGCGCCCCAGAAGGACGAAAAGACCTTGGCCGAGTTTAGGGAGGCGAACGCCGAGAAACGGCCTTCGACGCTTGATGGATTCGTCGTTATGTTTGCAGATGTGTATGGAAACCACTCCGAGTCGGGGAATCTGACCGATGTCTACCTGCATTTCAGCGAGGAGGTTGGAGAAGTCGCCGAATGGATCAGAGTCGTCGAGAGCCTGAGTGATGGTCGGTCAGAAGCTCAGCAAGGTCTTACTTCAGAACTTGCCGACGTGTTTTCCTGGATGTGCAAATTGTGTTGGCGGATTAACTGCAATCTGCAAGGCTTCGGACCTTGGGCGGAGCACCAGTTCGGTAACGCGATTGATCAACGGCGGTTTGAAATTCGCTTTGCAGCCATTACCTCCCTGCAGTATGGTAATGGCTGCCCGGGTTGTGGACAGGCCGTTTGCGCAAGACAGTGCGAGGGATGGGACACTCGTTTGGCTAAGGCCAGCCATCAGGGCGGGGTGGTGGATTGACGGGAACGTGAACAAATCAGCGAAGCTCTTTTCGCGCCTTTCTCCGACCAATTCATAGGAATAGTGCCAATTGTTTTGGGCGCAGATCCACGTCGTTTTCTAATTCCAAAAGATCACTCGCTGCTTTCGCGACGCGACCCATGCGGTTGAGGTCCATGTCTGGCGCGACAAAGACGTAACAAGTCCATAGGTTCATGTGAGCAGAATAGATCCGGCGGTACTGCTCTTCGTCTCGGTGAATTCTCGTAGTGATTGGATCAACACCCACGTATTGGCGAATTCGTTGTAGCCCTGGAGCTCTTGCCGCACAATAGAAGATCAGGTCGTCAGCGTGGACTCCGGCCTTGCCAGCGATCTCATTTTCAATTTTTGCGCGACCAGCCAGAGTGAACCATCCCTTCCCAGTTAGAAGTGTCAGTCGGTCCTGATAGTGGCTCCGATCAGGCTCACTTTCTCGCAACACGGGCGCAGCGAAGCTCTGCTTCCACACGTCTCTGCCGTTTGTACCAACAACCATCTCCACTAGTTTCTTCGCCAGCGGTCGTCCTGAGTTCCGCAAGAAATCCAGCAGGTCAATGTCGCCCATCGACTCGACCATTGGCTCAGTAAGTCGCGGCTTTCGTTTCGTCGAGAGAACATTGTAGACCGCTTTGCCGATCATGGCTCCGGCGGCGACTTTGACCGGATGGGCATACACTTTCAAGAACAGTGCAAATCGTTCGCGGAGAATCGACTCGATCGCGAATTTGGCATCCACACGCACGCCGTGATGACCATACAACTCAGCGCGAACATCAGTGCGTTGGATGCTAAACTTCCTGTAAATCGCCGAGTCAATTCCATGATCGAGGCCACAATAGTAGGCGTCGCGATCAACGTAATCAAGAATATCGGCCCCGCAAGGCCCCTCTACGAGTTGAGAGATCCACGCTTGCTTCTCTGAATTGGGCTGCTTGTCAAAATGGGCCAATACGGCCAAGCCGACTTGACTCGAAGCGAGTAGCCGACCCAGCATGGATTGTGGCGATAGAAGGAGCCGTTCAATGCGCTCCTCATTTTCGTCGTGCCTCTTGAAAATACTCATCTCGTCCTCAAGCGCGTGCCCGTACGGAATGTGTGTCACGTCGTGCAAAAGGGCGTATGCCCTGACCACCTGCCGTTCATGACTGCCAAAGTGGGTGCCTGTTCTTTCCGAAAAGCGTCGCACGATCTCGCTGGCAACGTGCATTGTCCCGACGGCGTGACTGAAGCGCGTATGCTCCGCGCCCGGGTATACGAGGTGTGAAGTTCCAAGCTGCCGTATCCATCGCAGGCGCTGAAATTCCGGCGTGTCCATTAAGTCCCATTCAAAGTCGCTCATCGTTATGTCTGAATGAACTGGATCGCGGACGACGTGTGGAAAGTAGCCTCCTAAACTGTGTGGCATATCGGTGCCGTCGCTCAAAGGTTCCATTCTTGCCTTTACCTCTCTTAACTCCACGAGCGCCTGCCGGGCGGAAGGCCGCTTCGTATCATCCAGTTCAAGGAGCGCCCGGAAGAATTCGGATACGTCCCTCCTCACTTTATTATTGAGCTGCTGAATCGTAGGCGGTGTCACGGCCAGCATAAGATCGGTGAACTTGCCATCGTCCGCGTCGGCCGCGTAGTCCCATGGGAAAAAATTTGTCAGGAGAAGATACCCCAACACACCTACGGCAAACACGTCATGCACGGGTATCGCCTCGCCCGGATACCTCAACTTAGTTGGCGGACTAAACTTGGAAGAGCCGGCACCGAAAAACGTTTCGGCATCTGCTGGTTGGCCGCGTCCTTTGCACATTCCGAAGTCGACCAGGGTCACCGCAGGCATTGTGTCAAACTCATTTCCGACCAATATATTCGCGTCTTTCACATCGCGATGGCAGATCTGGGCTTCGTGGATATGCGACAGTGCGTCCAGAACCGCCTCGGCGATGTGGAGCATTCTCATCTGGCCGATAGTGTCAAATTGTTTCCGCTGCCGCCCGACCGCCACACGCAGGTTTTCCCCCTCAGCGAAACTCATGGCGATGTACGGCCGTTCTTCGAGTTTGCCAGCCCCTATAAATCTTGGAATTGATCGAAGGTTTAGTGGCGACAGGCGCTCTAGTGCCCATCCTTCATTTTCGAACCGCTGTGGGCCGAAGGCTTCACTGTCAGCACGCAGCCACTTCACGGCGAGCTTTTCGCCGGCCAAGTCCTCGACAAGGTACGTGTGGGCGTATGAACCGCTGCCCAAGAGCCGCAGTACTCGAAAGTTGTCGAACTTCGTAGGTTCTGGCGGGTTCAATCGCTAATCTCCGGGCAGCAAACGCTGGCGAGGTCATGGTATATCCGACGCATCAGGCGTGAATACCCAGTTCAGCCCTCAATACCTATTGTGGCACGCCCGAGATCCTAGCCGCGATTCGGCAGTTGGCACTGCCGACTATGGATGATGGCCCCGTGGGCCTTTAGAAGCTCCCTAGCGGTCTCTTAGCCCTAGCGATATGATGAATCATCAGGAGGCAGGTTTGACACTGTACTGGGCAGGACCCTTATTTACACAGGCAGAAAGAATATGGAATCGCCGGTGTGCGAGCGCTCTGCGCCAGATGGGATATTCAGTTCTGCTGCCGCAAGAGGAAGCCATTCGATTCACGAATCCCGAGGGGTTCGATGCGAAGGGGATTGCCGAGCTCTGCTACCTGCAAGCTCTAGAGTGTGACGTCATGGTCGTGGTGCTCGACGGTGCAGACAGCGATAGTGGCGCTAGTTTGGAAGCTGGCATCAAGATCGGCCATAAGCGAGCATCGAATGTCGCGGGTATGATTATCGGTCTTCGGACGGACTTCCGCGCATCGGAAGACGGGCAGCTCAACGCGATGTTCAGGTTGCTTGACAGGGTTGTCTATTTCCCGTCGTTCAATGAAGACCCCGAGGCGCTTTGCGGGATGCTTCACCAAGCCATCCTCAGCTTGACGAAATGACGGATCTAACCTTACGACAGGTTTTGACACAGTCCAGCCGAACTGAAGGGGTTTTGGCGCAGTTTGTGTGAAAGCTTGAACCGCAGCCGGCCGATTAATCTAATAAACTATTTAGAATCAAGTGAAGATGGTGGGCGCGGCAGGACTCGAGCCTGCGACCTCCTGCGTGTGAACCAGACGTTCGAACTTAAGGTCAGCCCTGAACGGCGGGCATTCAAGCGTGCCGGGCGCGGTAGCGGTCGTACCACCTGAGGCGAATTGGACGAGCCTCAGATAGTTGAAAGAGCTAAATCGCATCAAGAACTAGGCACCAGACAAGACGGCGGTTCTGGGACGCGTGAATAGCGCTTTGAGTGGATCGTCGGCCACTCGGAGAATGGTCCCAGCGGAAGGCCGGGCCCGCGAGTCGCCATTCCTGGCGAGAAATCCCCTTGCCGCCAGCAAATCACAAGCGCACGCATCGTGCCGGGCCAACCGTCCCGTACCGAGCACACTGCACCTTGATATCCGTCAATATCGGTAGCCCCAAGCCTTGTGACGATGAGGACCGGGCCCAACCGCATTCGTCTTCCGAGTGGTGCGTAAACGGCTCGGAACTGAACAAGCGGGTGCCAATTCACCCGTTTGGCCACGAGGTGTCAATTGAATTAACTCGGTATGATCCACCAAGCGCTGCGCGAAAAGCTCTCGCTCCGAATTATCTTTTCGTCGTTCCGCGCGATGTGGGCGACTGGATACTGGCAGCCCGCTGGAACCGTCTAGTGTTTGCGAATGGCGATCAGGAGGCCGAAGCTTACGCCGATTGATCTCTCATGCCCTCGTCCAAAGTTGTATTCATAGCCCGGTTCAACGTACCAGCCAAATTTGTGCTTCCACCGCCCAGGCCAGAACATGAAGTCCAGGACTGCTTCCCCAGCGACTGAATTCGTTGTTGTGCCGGACTCTCTTGTGTGAATCCACTCTGGGCCCACGCCGGCCATGAACTCGACTGTGCGCGAAAGCGTCCAGGGCTTCTTGAACAAAAAGTCGCTCGCCCATTCTGTTGTGTGGCGCCCGAAGCTGGGGGTCACTCCCGCCTCAAGTTCCAGCCAGTTCTCAATCGGGGTGACCTCAACGGCGACCGTGGGTCCAAAGCTCGACGTGCGGTCTTTCAGATTCCGGCTCGGAGCTGCGCCAATCTCGATAACGGCCACCTCCTCCGCATCCTTTTTCTCCTGCGCCGATGCGTATCCGAGGTAGAGAAAAAGTGATGCTGCACAGAGCCATTTTTTGGCGTTCATGATGAGCTTCCAATTTACCGGATCGAGCTCTTCACAACAACTAGAGGCTTAGGAAGCACAACTGGCGGCTTTTCGGGTTTGGCGGCCGAGCAAATTTAGGACGGAATTTGCGACTTGCGATGTGGTTTGGATTCGGAATGGATCGTCGCCCCTCGAGAATGCCACCTGCGACTTGACTATTGTCGATTGGCGTCGACGAGCATCTGCCGCGCCTGGCAGCATCGCACGACGTCCTCAATCTGCAGATCGTATCCAGGGTCGTCGAATATGCTCCACACGGCGTCCGGATCCTCTGGCATCTGGTCCACCAGCGCGTTCAGTTGTGCGCGGTGTTCAAGATCGCAGGCGGCGGCCAGCGCCTTCATGTAGGCATGGAACTCTGTGGGCCGGGCATCGTAGGTGGCGAGCATCTTGGCGGCGAAGGCGACAGGATCGACGCCGGCCTTGACGCGCTTCCATCGCTTCCAACCGTTGCCCTGGTTCCGCAATACGGCGCCGTCGCTCATGACCGCCACTCGGCAATCGCTGTACTCCGTTCGGGCCAACTCCGCTCCGTGTTCGTTCAGTCTCGCCATCCGCTTGCTCCTTGCGCCGTCTACGCATCACGATTGATCACTCCTCAGAGAGAGGAAAGCAAGCAGAATCTTATAGTTACAGCCTTTCTTGAAGGGCGTTATGCGCTGATATCGGCAGCTTCACCGAACACGGAGGGCGAGCCCAGATCGGTACCGCTCTTTCCGAGCAGCGCGTAATTCGGCCGGAGCAGTTTCAGCCATCTTCCCGAAGGCCGACTGGTCCGCTGGGGATCTTCTCCGCGGCCTCGGAGCGCAAGGGACGAAGTGTTCTTCCTCGGCTCGTTGGCTTATCGGGATGCTTCCCGCTCTCCTCAACCTTTGCGCCGGGGTGGGTATGCTCTATGCCGATGACCGGTTCTTGTGGCGCTCCTGGGGAGCGCGCGATGGCTTCTCACGGAGAGCTACTCGTATGCCGTGAGCATAGCGCTGGTCCGGAAGTGGCCCGCACGCCGGAGAACAGCCCGTTGACGATTCGCGCGCATGTCGGAGACGATTCCCTGCAACGTCTCGCCGTACGCGATGGCGTGATTGACCGTCGTCCCGCCAATCGAGAACGAGACCACGTCGCCCGCGATGGGAGCCCCGGAAAAGCCTTCGAAGCGGAGCGCCGGGGGAGTTCTCTGCCAAGCACTACCAGAACTTCCACCATGGTTTGGTCTTTGGGGCGTGGCCGCGCAAACTCGGAAGCGCTTTGTCCACGTCCCGGTATTGCTGTGCGATTTGGCCAAGCTCATTGACGGTCACTACGCGCCCGAGTTGAGGATCATAGGCTACATACCCGCGTTCTTCTCGACATGCGTTAAGACAACATCTGATGCATTCCATCAGTTGGGTTGTGGGTTCCCGAAAATACGGCATCGTTATGGACGCCATCCGTTCGTAGACCGCAAATTGAATTTGGAGATCATCATCGTTCAATTCAATCCACGGCAGAGCCGATGCGGGCTGAAATTGGACGAATGATGGCCAGCGCGTCCTGATCACCTCCGCAAGCTGCTGCATTGTCGCGCGAGTGGAGTCGGGTAGTGATCGCTTTACCCGGTCATTGATATCCGCAATCTCGCTCTCCTCGCGGTGTATTAGTTGCTCGTACGCGGCCTCGGGTTCGACACCTTCAGGAATGCTGAAAAGCCTCAGATCATAGCTCACGGGTTTGCAAGTCCCTCCAGGTCTCAGCATTCCACAGTTTGTCGTCAACGCCGGGCGCCCGTTCTGTCGGGGACAAAAAAGGTTCCACTGTACCAGTTGGCTTGAACGACGTGGTGATCAAGATCGTTCGTCAATGCGGCCCCCGATTTAACCCCCGATTATGAATCTCCGAACATTTAATCGCGCTCCGGCACCGAGCGGCGGGGGGCGCGCTGGCCACGATATCGTCTGTTATCGGTAGCAGTCGCGGCCCTCGTGCCTTGCCACCGAAGCCAACGAGATCGGAAGCTTTGTACGAGTGGGCGGCGCTTCCAAGATTGTTACTCAGTTGCCACAGAAACCTCTTGCGCTCCCCGCCGCTGTTGTTCAAAATGATCGTGCGTGGTCTTGGTTGACCGCGGCGCCACCGCAGCGGATCGGGCAGAGATTGGCCGGTTATGCCGAAGATCCGGACACTATCCACTAGCTACCAGGACCTTAAGCCCAATGCGTACCTGCGGCGCCAGAGGTGCAAGGGATTGAATCATTCGGCGCTGTGAAACCTGCCGGTAGTATACAGCGTGACAGTGCACCGGTATTCATCATCCGGATATTCCAGTCCGACCAGTGATATCATCGTCGGTGGCTTCTAGCAAGGAAAAGGTGGCTGATGTGATCGACAGGAAGAAGACTTCCCGCCGCAGCATTTTCGCCGGAATTGCAGCACTCGTCGTGCACGGCCTTGCGCGAAATGGGCGGGCCGCCGAAACCCGGCCATTGGCGGAAAGACTGGCCGCCTACGCGGCTGCGCTGCGTTACGAAGATCTCGATGCCGCCACCATCGAGCGCGTCAAATCGCATGTCATCGACACGCTCGGCTGCGGCATCGCTGCCTTCGATGAGCGGCCCGTGCGCGTCTGCCGCGACATTGCACAGAGCGTGCAAGGAGGCGCCACCATCATTGGCACGACGCGCAAGACTTCTCCCGATCTTGCCGCTTTCGTCAATGGCGCTGCGAGCCGGTATTACGATCTGAACGACACCTATGTCGGCAGAATGGCCAGCCGAACGGCCAGCCACCCGAGCGACCATATCGCCCCGTGCCTTGCCGTCGCTGAATGCGAAGGCGGACGCGGCCGTGACCTCATCACGGCGATTGTGCTTGCCTACGAGATCGATTGCCGCCTGGTGGACGCTCTCGATATCAACTCGCGCGGCTGGGACGCACCGGTGTTCAGTCTTCCGGCGGTAGCGCTCGCAGCCGGCAAGCTAATGATGCTGGATGTGGGGAAGCTGACCGAGGCGGTCAACATCGCGATCAACGATCACATTTCCATGGGACAGACGCGTAGGCAGGTGCTCTCTGACTGGAAGGGCCTCTCGGATGGCGAAGCCTCGCGCAACGCCGTGTTCGCGGCGATGCTGGCGCGCGGCGGCCTGACCGGACCGGCGCCGATTTTCGAGGGCATACTCGGCCTATTCCAGCAGGTCTCGGGAGTGGCGAGTATCGACGTGACGAAATTCGGCGGCCCTAGCAATCCGTTCCGCATCAATCAATGCGGCATGAAGGCCTATCCTGCGGTGATATACGGCCAGACCGCGATCGTCGCGGCCACGGCGATCGCCGATGAGGTGACCAAGCTTTCGCCCGACAAGCCGGCAGCGCTCGAACGAATCACCTCCATCGAAGTTGCTACGTCAAAGACCGGGCTGGTGCAGACCGGTACCGATCGCGAGAAGTGGGCGCCCGTGACGCGCGATACCGCCGATCATTCCTTGCCCTACCTCACAGCGCGCGCCATGTTTGATGGCGACATCAACAATGAAAGCTACGCGCAGGCGAAGTTGAAGGAACCGCGCATCCTCGCCTTCATGCAGAAGATTACAGTCGTGGAAGATCCGGTGCTCACCGCCCGGTCCGGTGACGCCGTGCCGACGCGCATAACCGCGATTTTGGCGGATGGGCAGCGCTTCAGCAGAGAAGTCAACGACCTCCCTGGCTTTGCCCGCAGGCCAATGCAAAGACCGGAGGTCGACCGCAAATTCCGCGGCAACGTCGCCAAGCGCTGGCCGCGCGAGAAAACCGATGCCGTTCTCCGATCACTCTGGGTGCTGGAGAACACGCAGGACATCGGCGCGCTGCTTGCGGCGCTGACGGTTTGAGGTGTCGCTGAAAGACGGGCGTTCCGTCCGCCGGCTGAAATGCGCTACGCCGTGTTCCCATTTACTTCGGCATCGGAAGATCCGGATAGGGGATGAATGACGCGCGACTCGGACAGAGCCATGATAAGAGGGAATATCGGTAGCTTCCTCAGACCGGGAGCCCGTCCGCCCGCCGCTGAAGTGCAGCCCGCAGTTCCCGCATGCCCCAGTCGGTCATGCCGGAACCGATCTTTCGCAAGGGAGTCGAACAGCCATTGCGGATACTGGTGGCCGAATGTGAACCCGCTCAGAGCATGATCGCCTGGCTCGAAGAGCAAGGACACTCGGTCAGCCTCGTGCAGGACGGCCAATCGGCATTGGATGCTCTGGAGCGTGAACTGTTCGATGCCGCCTTGATCGCCATCCAGATCCCCGTGAGGAACGGCTACGAAGTAACTCGAACGATACGGGAGCGCGAGCGCAAACGCGCCTGCCGGCGTGTTCCCATGATCGCCTTGATCGCTGACCCGATGAAGGGCGATCGGGAAATCTGTCTGGAAGCCGGACTCGACGACTGTCTTCCCAAGCCCGTCAAAACTCAGGGGCTTGAATCGATGTTGAACTCACTGCCGTCAGGCGTCTTCAGGCGCGCTGAGTGCGCCTAATGATGGGCGAGTTGAAGACAGCACAGCAGAGGGGTGTCGACGAACCAGCTCGCGTTGCCAAGATCAGCCCCACAACTCTCTACCGCTGGATGAAGGACCTGGAGTTCGACCGAGCCTACCGGGCGGCACGGCGCGCCACGTTTTCGCAATCGGTCGCTCGCTTGCAGCAGGCTGCCCGCCCGGCGGCTGCAGTCCCGCGAGGCCAGCCGACGCTACCAGCGGAGCGAAAGGGGCCGACACTGTCACCTGCAGCGGCAGCGTCGCTAACCGGCACCGCCAGGCCCACGTGACTCATCAGGGTGGCGGAATGATCGCTATGTCGCTGCCCCGGCGCCGGTCGGTCGTCAGCCGCTGCACGGTCTGCGGCAGGCTAAGCCCCTGGATTGACCCCTATCCAAAGGTCCCGAGACGGAGGTGATCCCTGACGGGGTCGACTCGTGTTCAAAAAGCGACGTTTCTACGTGATCGCCAACATATAGCCCGCCGCATCAAGGCTGCCCGGAGTTCACTCATCGTCCATCCAAACGCCCGTCCCATCACCTCGGCAAGGCTCTCGTTCCCCTCGGGCACGAACCCCTTGCTGGCGAGCCAGCGTGCGATCGTCTGGCGCCGGCGACGGGCACGGATGCGTCGGCTGCTTCCACGCAAGCGTCCGATTTAAGCGGTGTGGGCGTCGCCTGATTGCCTTGTTAGTGCCTACCACGATCTGCCTTTCCTGGCCGGTTTCGATGATTGAACCGGTCGCCTATGGCGGATTACGTCGGCAAGCGTTAGGCCGAGCAGGGACTCGGGCTTCGTCCGCACCACTCCAGGCGGCTGGCAGCCAGCTACTGCGCCCGCATAGGCCCCACGCACGAGGGGCGGCACGGCGCCGCCGAATGGCTTCGACCGCCGCCACCTGTTCCCTGCGCCTGCGAGTGATGATTTCCAACGGGCAAAGAGAAGGTCTGACGCATTCAGAAGACGTACCCAAGGGGACGTCTAGAGGCGATTCGTGCTAGTCTCTAGACCAAGATCCAACCGGACAGCACGCCGCGGACGCTGGCAAGACCAGCGAGCGTGCTGGCCCTACATGGGTCAAGTTCCCTTGTTTGATAACCTTCGGTACATCAATATGGACCTCGACGAACAAGACTGGTCTTCTGTTGAGATGACGCCTCGTGCACGCCAACGATACGATAGATTTCTGGCTCAATACAGACGATACTTAAAGAAGGTACAGGAGTTTCCACTGGCGCTCTTGGTTTGGGGGCCAGGGCCGTCTGGCGGCGACCTGTATAGGAAGCGCTTGGAGATTCGGGCGCAGCTCCGGGACCGAGGTTTCGCTGCAGTGTTCAGCGAGGAGGTGGAACGAGACTGCCCAGTGCCAGATATGTCTTTGAGAGTGAAGGAACTCCTACAACTTTGCTCCGCCGATCTGGTTGTGGTCATCCAGGCGTCATTCGGTTCCGTTGCGGAAGTCCACGATTTCGCCAGCCTAGGACAAGCAATTGGAGGGAAATTGATGATCTTCATAGATAGCACGGTCGTGGGCGGGTACAGTAGTTTGGGGGCGCTAAGGGAACTTGGCCTTCAGTTCGGGAACGTTCACTATTTTGAGTATCCGAAAGACGTTGTGGAGTGTCACTTGTCGAGGAAAGTAATCGAACGGGCTGAGGCACTGCGACATGCAGCTTGGCAAAGAAAGAATCTGAAGAATCTGTAGAATAGTCGACCATGGATCCGGACGACCTCTTGCTATATTACGCACGGAACAGACTAGTAATTGAAGTCGCTAAGGACGCTCTGCATTTGTTCCTCTTGGACTATCTTGCGGCTTATGGCCCGCTATCTTACGGTCAGGTTTTAGCCGATATCTTCATGGACCAGCATAAAGCATCATCAATCCTTAATGATCTGTTGGGTGCGGGCCTTGTGTCCGCGCGCGACGATTCTTGGGTTGTTTCGCGCCATGGCAAGAATCTGCTCGGCCAGTTACTCGAATCATCCGTACCAGAGCAAGATTCGGGGCAAAGCGAGCAAACTCTTAACGATAATCGCAGCAGGTATCCCGGTACGGAACGCGCTCCAAGAACTCCGGACAGAACCGATGTGACACAACCCGAGGGTTATGTGCACTCCATCAATGAGGGCGCTGCGTTGGCGACCAGCATTAAGGTAGAGTCGCTCTTAGAAAAATGCTGGCTGCAGGTTTCCTACATTCTGGATGCGCTCGGAAACACCCGGACAGATCGGGGCGAAGCTCTGCCTCAAGGAACGTTCGGGAAGTTTCGAACTTCCGAAGAGGGCGGCAAGCTAATCTTCAATATCGTAATACCCAAGGGCTTTCCCTCCTCCTGGTTGCGGAGCATCGGTATCGACCGTCCGGACTGTTCGTTACGGGCCGGTGCGGAAGAGTCGGGAGATCCGGAACATCATATATTGAAAATCTCGCTCGACCAGTTTCCGCCGGCTATGAAGGAACACCTCGATTTCTTCCGGATTGTGGAGAATAGCATTGGTGTGGTGGATGATCTTCTCGACCCGAGGGCCTTTTTTGGCTATGGCTTATACTCCGCGTCTGTTAAGGGAGACAATTACGTTTTCAGAATTCCTGCGGATATTAGCTTTCGTCCGTTCGCCGCCTTTATCGGAATCGACCGCAAAAAGGTAATTCGGGAAGCCGTGGTCGATGAAGCGGGTGTGGCCGTTTGCGATCAGCGGGACATTCCTTTGCATAGCTTCAGCGTGGCCATTGCTTCCGTGCGAAACCATTTCGCGGCCCAATCAGCCCAAGACATAGATGGGCCTCCCGACACCAGAGTTACTCATACAACTCACATCACACTGACTAACTAACGGATCGATCTGGCAGTCGGTGATATGACTGACTAGTGATACCGCCCGAACAGCCTGGCGTTATCTCTACATATCGGTAGCTATTCGCCCGGCAGCCCCATAGCCCGCCGCATCAAGGCTGCCCGGAGTTCACTCATCGTCCATCCAAACGCCCGTCCCATCACCTCGGCAAGGCTCTCGTTCCCCTCGGGCACGAACCCCTTGCTGGCGAGCCAGCGTGCGATCTCTGGCGCCGGCGAGGGGCACGGAGGCCTCGGCTGCTTCCACGCAAGCGTCCGCTCTAAGCGTTGAAGGCGTCGGCTGAGGGCCTTGTTGCCTACCATGCTTTTATCTGCCTTCCCTCGACTTCTTCGATGATGTCGGCCGCAAGCAGTCGTTGGGCGATATCGAATCGCAGCTCTGCCGGCAGGTCTGCGAGCGAGACGCTTAGAGTCTGGCGCAATCTGGTTAGGCCCGTGAGAGCAAAGCCGATTCTACCCGTCGGGCCTCTGTCGCTGCGCCCCATCGACTGCTGCTCCTGCCAGACATCCTGCTCTTGCGGCTCCGCCAGCAACTTCAGGGCGGATTGCCACTCGCCGGCGACGAGCCTCTCTATGATCGCTTCGTCCACTGAAGGGGCGGCGACCGTGAACCCGAATCTCCGCTCAAGCTTTCGGAGCCGTGAGATCACCGCCTTCACGCCGCCTCCACCGGAAAGCTCGCGATGAATCGGTCCAAGTCTTCGTCCGCCAGGTCCTCGCGGCCGCCATCCAGTTCCACAACCTCGATCAGCAGCCCGTTACGACCGAGCACTCGCCTGCACGTTGATGTCTCCAGCCGCGGTGGGCCGCAAACGCACCGCACGACGACTCGCAATGTCTCCCGGGGCCGTCCGTCGGCTGTAAAGGCGGACAGCGCCTCCAGCCGGCGAAGGCGTCTGATTATCGTCTTCATGGAGTCGTGTCCTCGGCTGGGATCGAGCCGAATAGCGATCCGGGGTTGTCTGCGTGCCGTAGGACAGCGCGCACGGCCTCAAGCGGAAAGAGAACGGCGGGCCGTCTCCTCTCCGAGTCCATCGCCCAGTCGTAGATCTGCCGATCCCAATATGACAACCACTTCTGCGAGTGCGGCACCAGCCCGCTCGGGTCTGTCAAGGCCGACTCGAGCTTCTTGAGGCGCCGTTGAAGATTCGTCATCCGTTCACCGCGACGCCCCTAACACAGGCGGCCTCCTCAGCCATTCCCATGATCGCTTCGCGTCGGGCGGCTTCCAGGGCCTCGGTGTCGCCCCCAAAGGCGATGGGTTCGAGTTCCGCCATCAGACCCGCCAACTCGGCGGAGCCCAGCTTGTGCAGGAACGAATCTCGCAAGTCGGCCATGATCTGGTCCAGCGTGGGTTCGTCGTCCTGGGCAAAACTGAATCCTCTGCCGGTCAGCCGAACTGCGCTTTCGTCTAGCGCCCGTTGGAGTTGCTCCAATGGCGGGAGATGGCGCTTTAGCAACTCCGTTCGCTCCAGCTTCCGCACTCGTTCTGCGAGCCTCACTTTCACTTCCCCGAGGACTTCGACAACTCGGCCGCGGCCTCCAGTTCGGCCACCCGGGTTTCGATGTCCTCCAATTCGATCGCCTTTGCCGAGTGGTCCAGCACACTGTCCGCGGCACGGACTTTGACGGAGGCGGGCGTAGCCGGATCGACCATGACCTTCAGCAGCGTGGTGACCGCCGCGCTGGTAGCTTGCTGGAGCCTGGCGATGGATTGGCCGTGGGCGGCGCGCCGCGCTTCCATGTACGCCTTTTTGAACTCCGGCAGCTTCTGCCATCGGAGCAGCGTGGCGACCGAGATCCCCGCCGCCCGCGCAGCTTCCTCCTGGTTCTTCTGCGTGAGCAGGGCGGCGATGGCCGCCTCCATCTTCCGGTTGAATTTCGCTCCGTGGCCCTTCATCTGCGCTCATCTGCGATCATCTGCCCGAGCCGCTATCCGCTTCGTGGCGCGCCGCCGTTCGGGGAGTTCAGTCTGTAGGTACACTTCAGGCTTCTCCTGGCGGGCGGCTCGACCGGCCTCGTATGCCGCTTCGAGTGCGCGCCGAAGTGTCCAGACCGCCTGTTCGCTGAAGTCGAGCGAATCGCTTTTCCGGGTTTCGAGCGTCTCCAGGTCGAGGATCTCGCGTGCTATCCGCTCCAGGTCCGCGTTCATCTTGTCCGTCCGGTTGGCCACCTTGCTACCGCCCTCCAACCTTGCCCTTGGCGTCGCCGCGACCCAGGATGCGGCGGATGAGGCGGCGGCGGTAGACTTTGCCCCAGCTCTTGCGACCGTGGGCCTTGGCGTTGCGAATGATCATCGTCGTTGGCTCCTTCACGCCCACAAGCCCACCGGAATCCGGGTGGGCGCGGGCAGGCACAGCGTAATCGGTTTAGTTCCCGGCAGAAGTTTGTGCCAGTTCCTCCTGCGCCTTTTCCATCAGCTTGCGCGCCGCACGGACGGCGATCTCGGCAGAGGTTTGGGGGTCGGTTCCTCGGGCCTTGATCTTGACGCCAGCGACACTGATGACGTACCCCTCGCCGCTCGTCCATACGAAACCGAGCTCAAGCCATCCAGCCACAACCTCGCGGTACGTGTTGTAGTGCTCGCTCCAATCGACGCCCGCGATCCGGACGTTCTTAGGACGGTTTGGTGTATATGCCATCGCTTATCTCCTCGGCCACACCAGTAATCGCTCAAGTCCAAGCCACGAATCAAGCTCTTTCTTTTCTCGCGCAACCTACAGATTCTGCTTGCCTTATGAGCGCCATCCGAGGCATGAATGTGATCGTCGCGGAACACACCGCGCAAGGAGAAACGGAAATGAAAACCTTCACCATAGACGTAGAAAACAACATCGTATGCCACGAATCCCGCCAGGCGGCTCGCGATTGCGGCGCGGCAGTCTTTTCCACCGAGGAACAGTTCGCGGATCTGATCGGCCCCGACAATAAGCGCCTCGTGGCGATCCACAACAGCCTGCCCGGCGTCAAACCGGTTGCGAAGTTCGTCAATCGCAAAACAGCCACCGAGAGGGTTTGGAAGGCTGTCCAGCGTCTGGGCGGGCCTGCTGCCGAGCCTGCCCTGGAGCCCGCGGGTGGCATGATTGAAGCGGTGGCAGAACCGGCGGTTATTCCGGCGGCGGAGCCCACTGCGGAAGTGACCGCCTCGGTTCCGATTCCCGAGCCGGAAACGCCCTTTGATCTCATCGAAACCAAACCGGATCCGGTAGCCAGCGAGCCCCAAGCCTCGATTGAAACCGCAGCCGCTCCGGTCGTGGACCAGCCCGCCCCCACTGCCGCCGAGCCGGCCGAACCCTTGGCCACCGTTAGCGCACAGGCGCCCGACGTTGCGCCCGAGACGGCCAAGGCGACCAAGAAGGCCACCCGGGCCGCGAAGCCAGCCAAGGCCCAGAAGGAAGCCAAGCCGGCCAAGGTCGAGGGCGTTCGCGAGGGTAGCAAAACGGCTCAGGTGGTCGCCCTGCTCAAGCGCGAGAACGGCGCCACGCTGGCGGAGATTATGGAGAAAATGTCCTGGCAGAAGCACACTGTTCGCGGCTTCATGGCCGGCGCGATGAAGAAGGCCGGATACACCGTCGAGTCTTTCAAGCCCGAGGGTGGCGAGCGCACGTACCGCATCAACTCGTAGCATCGACTTCTCTTCCCCTGGCCCGCCGCGCTCCTGCCCCGCCGGCGGGCTTTTCTTCGTTGGTCCCTCAGATTCTGCTTGATGTTTTCCGACCACAGAGCGATCAATCGTGTTGCAAGGAGCAGAAACGAGATGGCAACGACCAAGAAACATCCCAAGACCTACAACGGATTTGCGATTCCCCTGCAGCCCGACACCGAACTCGGCTTGGCCGTGCTGATCGCCGAGGACGAGGAAGGGCATTACGAACCGGTCGCGGTTGTGGTTTCGATCGCGGAAGCAAGGGAGATCGCCGAAAACGACCTCCGCAACCGCATGTGCCGGCTTGAACGCGAAGAGGATCCCGGTCTCTGCCCGTACACCTACAAACTCTGGGCCCGGGGAGTCGAGGGCAGCTACCTGCTGGCGGCCGACCTCGAAGATATCGTGAAGTAGCTCGGCCTCCGCACTTATGCCCGCCCGGCTCCCGCCGCGGCGGGCGTTCTTGCTTGGGCGCGAAGCCGCGCCAGTGGTTGGCCCATACCCCCAGACGCGCCAGCCCGTGCGAACGTCGGCCAAACGTTGCGCGGCGGTGGCCAACTCTCGTTGCAGGTCACTGTGCCAGCGATTTCCAGCCATTGCGCTCAAATCTCCACCGCCAGATCCACACCACCATACTGCTTCACTGTCACGTTCCCCTGACTCGCGGAGATCACAACTCGCCGCCGACCACGGATATCTGGCGGTGTAGGCGATCCTCTTCCTCCCTGGTCAACTCACCGCCCATCCGCACGCGACAGCCGATGGCTTCGACCTCTGCCGACGACAGGGGAGGATAGTCGGCCAGCGACACGAAGAGACCCGAGCCCTCCAGCCTCCCGACGCGCCGCCGAATTGAAGCTATTGGCATATCGACCAGGAACTCTCACCGTTACCCTACCTGGAACCGAAGGAGCCGACACCCAACACAAAGGCCCGCGTTGCGCCACGGTTTGCCCACGCTACGCCGTCGAGGGTCCGGTTGGCCAACGAGGCCACCCACCCATTGGCGCGCCCACGGCGGAACTCAGTCTCGGCTTTTCTTCGCTGGCTCGCCGAGCAGCAATCTCAACTCGCCCGACCAATCCGCGAGCGCCAGGCACAGGCCCTCGAGGTCCGGATGGCCGGCCCGAATTGCTGACTCGACCTCTGCAATCTCCTCGCGGCAACGGGCGATTCATGCGGCCACCTGGCGACGTTCTGCGGCGACCTGGTCGAACGTACGCCCGTCGCCGTCAAGGGTGGCTTGCTTCCCGCTGAGCGTCTGCCAGCGCTGGATTACGACATCCACGTACTTCGGATCCAATTCGATACCCACGCAGACGCGCTCCGTCAACTCCGCGGCCGCCAGCGTCGTGCCACTGCCAAGGAAGGGCTCGTAAACCAGTTCGCCTCGCTTCGTGTGGTTCAAGATGGGGCGCCGCATCAGATCGACAGGCTTCTGGGTGGGATGATCGAACTTCTCCTCGTCACTGCCGCCCATGATGAACTTTGGCGATGCGGAATCCCAGATGGTCGAGTTCTCCCCAGGCTTCCCGAACCACGGCGCGTTCTTCTTGCGGACGTACCAGCAGGGTTCGTGTTGATACCAATAATGGGTTCGGGTCAGCACGGTCCGGCCTTTGTTCCAAATAATCTGCTGAGGATACAGAAACCCGATCCGAAGAAGCCCGTTCAGGACTTCGCGCGTGAAGATTGAGGCGTGCCACACGTAAGCGATCTGAAGGCTCGGCACCAGTTCGAAGGCCTCCGACCAATCGGCGCGCGTGTCGCCGGAGATGGTGGTCTCGGTATGGCCAGCAGTTCGATTCTTCATGTAGCTCGCCTCGGCCGGCCCGCAGCCATTGAGCCCGGCGCGGTCGCGCCATTCGGAGTCCAACTGGATCCCATAGGGCGGGTCAGTCACCATAAGGGCCGGCGTGCGCTCTCCCAGGAGTTGCGCCACGGCAGCAGCGCTGGTGGAATCCGCGCAGAGAACCCGATGTGCGCCGCAGAGCCACAGGTCGCCGGCACGGGAGGCCGGGTTCTCGGGCAGCGGCGGAACGGCGTTCGCTTTCTCGTCGTCCTCGTCGGGGAGCAACAGGTCGTCCAGTTCCTTTGGGTCGAAGCCGGTCAAGCTGAGGTCGAAATCCGCTTCGTTGAGTTCCTGCAGCTCCAACGCGAGCAACTCTTCATCCCAGTCCGCCCACGTCACGGACCGGTTTACCATCAGGCGAAACGCTTTGACCTGCGCCGACGACCATTCGTCGCAAAGAATCACCGGTACTTCGGCGATGCGCAGCTTCTTCGCCGCTTTCAGGCGCAGGTGGCCGTCGACCACCTCACCGTCGCTGCGCGCGAGCACCGGGATCTTGAAGCCGAATTCCCGGATGCTGCTGCACATGCGGTCCACGACAGCGTCGTTCTTCCTGGGGTTGCGGGCGTAGAACACCAAGCGGTCGATCGGCCAGATTTGGATTTGCGGCGTCGGCGGAGACGTAATCATTCCGTCCCTGAATAGCAGTTCCGGATTTCAGTCGTCAACAGAACAATTCGATCAGCCAGCCACGGGAGTTCCAGCAGCGCGAGGGTCATGCTGCCAATCCAGCCTGGACGATGTCAGAACGGCACGCCAGGCTCACGGTCAAGCTCAAGGGCAAAACTCATTTTGACCCTAAAGACCTTTTTTGCGCCGCTGTTGATAACGCTGGCTTTCAACGGTTCGCTCGAACCGCATCGAAAAACCCGCGTCTCACAATGGCCGTAATTATCTTCTTCCGGTGGAAACGAAAGGGGATCGTGCACAGTTCTGACGTCATACACGGTTGGAGTGCCGCCGCCAGTATTCGGGGATGAAATCGTAGGTGGTGGACCGTCCTGTCGGAACTTGAAAACCGCATACCCTTCGTACTTTGCTCTTGGGAAGAGGACATAAAACGACTCGCTATACTTACTCCGATTGGACGAAAGACCAGGGCATTGAACGTGGGCTGGATCAACCTTGCCGTCGGGCTGGACCCACCCCGGATTGACGCGGTGGTAGAAAACCTCCCCTGCCTCAAAGGCCGGGTCCGGTGGCCGCCCGTTTGTCCGCATAGCGGCCGGACGGTCAGGCACTTGCGCCTACCAGTGAATTGATCTCGCGAAGCGCAGCTTCAACTGAAGCCCGCCCCAACTCTACTTGCCACGTCTGCGGATTGCCGTTGCGAGACGAGACTATTGCCCAAATCTCACCGGAGTTGAAACACTCAATATCGGCGTAGACGTCCCCCCTCTTGAAACAAACAACGATCCCGCTACTTGCGGAAGCCGTTGTATATTCAATGGGCATCGAAACAAAATAGGCCGCATACAGAACCTCCCGCGCGTTCTTATATGAGACACTATTAGGTCGCTCAGCACCCTCCTCCGCCCAGTCGACATCAAGCCCAGTCATAGCATCGAGTTGGCGATCAGCGAACGAATAGGCCGCATCATTCACGACCACGCAGTACCCGGATGTCATGGGTGCGGCGAGAAGTTTCTGCCTGCCACAGAGATAAACGATCCATGCTGTCTTCTGGACGTCGTCCTCAGATGGAGCTTTCAGCCACAGGCGACCAGGCTGGCATTCTTCTTCCCACACGGGCGGTTCTTTGGCACGGCTCTGGCATGTCTGCTCGATTGTGGGGGTTGGCGGAAGTGGAGTTAACATTCTGTCTGATTAGGCCGACAAAGGGCGCGTGATAACCGAGAGATCCTTCGATCCGCACAGAGACTTGAGGCTTTGGGCTTTCTTCTCGGCGCGATCTATGACTTGTTTCAAGGACTCGATATCATTTTCATCGAGCACCATATAGATCTCCCTGTGACGTCGCGATCCGTCGTGAAAGACTACCTTTAGGGTGTATTCGACGATCACGTCCCTTGGTGGCTCCTCAGGTGTGCGAAAAACTGGTCTCAGATCTGTGAAGATTCTGGCAGAGTGGAAAAGCTTCTCGTGATCTCGCTGAAGGGCGTTAGCTTTCGCAAGGAACTCAACGGTGTCGACGCCCAGCAAGATGCGCATCCTATCCACAAATTGGGGTTTTGTGGTCTCATCCAACTTCAGGCCGGGAACGCCACTCGCCGTTATGGCATCAATCAAAGCATCTATAAAGGCATCAAGCGGTGTTTCAGCTATTGCGCGGGCCTCATAAAGCGAGAGAACGGCCCGGATCGCCTCGTCGAGCTTATTGATGCGGACCCCTCCAACTTTCTCGAGAATTAACGATATGACCGCTTTCCGTTCCCTCGCCGTTTCTGGAATCTGTGCGAGTGCATGAGCGAAAACGGATACGTCCTCCTCGCTCAGTTCGGTAAGTCCGACGAGGCCAGCCGCATATTCCTTCGGGATCGTCATAAAGGCCATCTCGGTTAAGATCCTCCTTACACAATTACGACTGACAAGCACAAGTGTTTAAACCCCACGGACTGCATGGGAATTAATCAGGCTGTGAACAAGGAGGATCAGCGGATGGAGGGAATTGCAGAGGAACCCAGTATTCGCAGTATAAACCGCGGATCAATCTTGCGCAAGTACATGCAAAGAAAAGTAGATAAAAAGCTTGACATCGTTTCGTTTTGCACAGCTTTTCAACAGGATTTCGTATTTTGTTCGCTGAAAGTAATACATATCTGGTCACCCTAGATAGGTAGATCGCGTCATGGTATCAGCAGACAGGTCACCCTAGGTATCAGGTTGGGCGCTGCCATGCCTCGGGGAATTGGGAATCCCTGGCGATTGCATCGGCAGAGGGAAAGCTGGTGCCCAGATTTTGTCGGGTTTTTCTGCGGATTTGTCGGGTTTCTTGTCGGGTTTTTTGGGCTACCTGACAACGACTCTTCCTTTGGACTTAGTGGCTTAGGGCGATTTGTCGGGTTTGTCGGGTTTAATAGGGAGGAGAGAGTCCCGGAGAATTCGAGCACGAAAACAAGCACAAGTTGGGGTGTCGGAGAAAGCCAGATCAGAACCGCGAGGCCGCCGGGGCGCACGACGGGTCTGGAGGCCCTTTTTGGACTCCATTTGGACTCCAAAGACGAAGCTCCGATGGGGTGGTTGGCTGTAAGTGTTTGAAAGGTTTTGGTGGACCTGGTCGGGTTCGAACCGACGACCTCTTCCATGCCATGGAAGCGCGCTCCCAACTGCGCCACAGGCCCAAACTTCCGTGGACTCTTTATTTATACCACAACTCGGCGCGCAATGAATTGACATGTCGCTTTCGTCGCTGCCTACAATGAAATAATGCTCCTCAGGCGCGTAACGGTTTCATCGCTCTTGCTATGCCTGACCTCGCTGGCACTCTCTTCGTGCTTCGCGAGGCGGCGCGGCTTCACGCGCCCGGGCGGCAAAACGACCCAGACCCTGCTCCTGGCCGACAGCGACACCTTGCTCCGCGTCATTTCCAAACAATATGCCGCCGTTCGCGACTTCAACGCCACCGTGGACATGGTCCCCGCTCAAGGAAGCGCCGAAAAAAGCCACATCACCGAATACAAAGACGTCCGGGCCTTTATCCTCTTCCGTAAACAGGCCGATATCCGGATCATCGGGCTCCTCCCCGTAGTCCGCAATAAGGCCTTCGACATGGTTTCGAACGGCGCCAGCTTTCAACTGTACCTTCCCACGAAGAACCGGTTCATCACTGGCCGCAATGCAGACGAAGAGATCTCCCGGAACGCGCTGGAGAACCTCCGCCCTCATCATTTTCTAGATGCGCTGGTGGTGCGCCCGGTGGATCCCCGTGCCACCAAACTTCTGCTCGAGAACTTCACCGATGAGGACAACGCTTTCTACATCATCCATGAGATCCGCGAGACCCCGGACGGGCAATTGCACCTGCTTCGCACCATCTGGTTCAACCGCCTGGACTTGCAAATGGCCCGCCAGTTGATTTTCGACGGCTCCGGCAACATCCTCAGCGATGCCCGCTATTCGGAGTGGCGGCCCTACGACAATATCGCGTTCCCCAAACACATCGAGATCAACTGGCCCCGTGAGGAGTCCGCGGTGGTGATCGATGTGGTGAAAATGGACATCAACAAAGGTGTATCGGATGATAAGTTTGTGCTCGAACAACCCGAAGGAACCACCTTGCAGATCCTCGGCCAGCCGCCCGCGCCGGGCACGGCCAAGCCCCCTACAACTCCCCCCAAAGGACCCAAGAAGTGACCGGTAAGCTCGTTCTGGAAAATCTCAAACACAAGCCTATGCGCAGCCTGCTCAGTTTCCTGCTCATCGGCATCCCTGTTACCTTGATCCTCACGCTGGTTGGGCTGAGTCACGGGATGCTGGCGGACTCCGAGCGCCGGGCGCGCGGCAGCGGAGCGGACATCATGGTGCGGGGGGCCGATGCCAAGGCAATTCTCAGCGGAGGCACCGCGACGCTGAGCGAGAAGTTTCTGGATCTCCTTGCCAGGCAGCCGCACGTGCAGGCGGTGATGGGCGTCGTCACCCATCCCGTGGAACTGCCGCTGGTGGTCAACGGAGTGGATATCGACCAGTTCGACAAGGTGAGCGGGGGGCTCCATTTCCTGGCTGGCGGCCGGTTTCAGGGGCCGGAGGACGTCATTCTCGACCAGTATTACGCCAAACAGAAGAAGAAGCACGTGGGCGAGACGATCCAGATTCTGAATCGTTCCTGGCGCATTAGCGGCGTCGTAGAGGGTGGGCAACTGGCGCACATTCTGGTGCCGCTCAAGACCTTGCAGGACCTGGACTCAGTCAAAGGCAAGTTGACCCTGGTCTACCTGAAGCTGGACGACCCGGCCAACACCGACATGGTCAAGGAGTCGCTGAAACAACTGCTTCCGGGCTATCCCATCTGGTCGATGGAGGACGTGGCGTCGCAATTGCGCGAGAGCGTGAACAGTCAGGGGCTCAACGAGTTTATCGCCGTGATTGTGGGGATCGGAGTGGTGATTGGATTTGCCGTGGTGTGCCTCTCCATGTACATGGCGGTACTCCAGCGGACCCGCGAGATCGGGATTCTCAAGTCCCTGGGTGGCTCCAAGGGCTTTATCATTCGGATCATCTGGGCGGAAGCCTTGCTGCTCGGATTGGGTGGCACGGCTTTCGGAATCATCCTGAGCTACGGCGCCAGGTTGGCCATTGAAGCCCTGCAGCCGGCGTCCTTCCAGGTGGAAATCGTCTACGCATGGTGGCCGAGAGCGTTGGCCATTACCCTGGCGGGTGCGACTTTGGGAGCGCTCTATCCAGGTCTGAGCGCCGCCAGTCACGACCCCATCGAGGCGCTGGCCTATGAATAACGGTGACATCATCGAGATCCACGACCTGCGCAAGATCTACCGGGTCGGCAGAGTGGACGTGCCGGCGCTGCGCGGCGTGGATCTCAATGTCAAACGAGGCGAATTCCTGGCCATCGTGGGGCCATCGGGCTCGGGAAAGTCCACGCTCTTCCACATCATTGGCGGCCTGACCCCGCCGACCACCGGGCAGGTGCGCGTCGCCGATCAGGACTTGGCCGCGCTGACGGATGCCGGCCGCACCAACCTCCGCAAGCGCAGCGTGGGCTTCATTTTTCAGAAGTTCAATCTGCTGCCGAACCTCACCGCGCGGGACAATATCGCGGTGGCCCGCTACATCGCCGGCACCGATCCCAAACCCGACCCGCAATTCGTGGAGGTGCTGCGGTTGCTGGGCATCGACAGCCGGCTGGACCACAAGCCGAGCGCCCTCTCCGGAGGGGAACAGCAGCGCATCGCCATCGCGAGGGCGATTGTGAATCATCCCGCCATTCTGCTGGCCGACGAGCCGACGGGCAATCTCGACACCGAGAATTCCAAGGCCGTGCTGGAGATCCTGCGCGATCTGAACGAGCGCCTGGGGCAGACGATCCTGATGATCACGCACAATCCCGAGGCTGCCGCCTACGGCCACCGCACCGTCCACATGCGCGACGGAAAGATCGTCGAGACATCGTAGGGTATGCTTTAGCTTGCCCACCGTAAAATCAAAGACTCGCAGACGGCAAAAAAGGACATCCCGGAATCGGGAAGGTTGAAGTGAAACGGAAACAGGTCGATCGGCCATGATCGTCAAACTACGACGGAGGAATCCACGGTATCCGGATCTCACACCCGGACAGCCCTATGTCATCATCGGAATCGAGGGCGATGATTTTCGAATTCTGAACGATGCCGGGCGGCCCAATCTCTATCCTCCCGGCCTATTCATGGTGCTGGATGCCCGCGAGCCCGGGGACTGGGTCATGGAGTACGGTGACGACGGTGAGCGGTACACCTATCCGCCCCCGCTGAACCATCCCGGATTCTTCGAAGACTTTTTCGATGACCGGCCCAAGGCGGTGAGAACGTTCTGGCGGGTCGTGAACCAACGTCTGGCAACTGCCAGTAAGGTGGCTTAAACGCCAGTTTCTGGGCGTTGGCCAGGCAACGGTCTTTCGAGAAATAGCCGACCGCGCGGAGAGATTTTTGGAGCGCCAGCGCGCCGCGGGTGGAGTTTCAGGGCAAGGCGGACTCGAAAAACCGGTACGGTGTACCGGTTTTTTGCTTGTAAGTTAATGATTCTACAATAAACCGACCGGTACACTGTACCGGTTTTTCCTTTTGAGCCGAGCGATCTCCCCTGGCCGCACCTGCTAATCTGGATCGAGCGGAGCTCGGAATGAAAATCAAAGCAGCAACCAGAAATGCTTGCGTCGCCATTCTGCTGGCGGCGGGAGTGGCGATCACGGCCGTCCACATGGCGGCCCAGCCGCAGGGTGGGAACGCCCTGACCCCGCAGGTGATAGCCGCCCGGAACGCGACCGAGAAGGAACTCGAATCCATCGCCATCGTCGAGCGCAAGGTGATGGTGCCGATGCGCGACGGCAAACGCATGGCCACCGATATCTACCGCCCCAAGGACACCTCCAAGAAGTACCCGGTGATCTTCGTCCGCACGCCGTACAACTTCAACTACTGGGATATCCGGAACGGGCTGCCGCGCGATCTGAACACCGAACTGCAGGCCGTCAAGCGAGGCTACGCCTATGTCGAGATGAACGAGCGCGGGCACTTCTTCTCGGAAGGCAACTACGACATCCTGGGACCGCCGCTGACGGACGGTTACGACGCCATCTCGTGGATGGCGGAGCAGCCCTGGTCGAATACCAAGGTCGGCACCATCGGGTGCTCTTCCACCGCCGAGTGGCAAATGGGAGTGGCGGCCCAGGGGAATCCGGCCTACGCCGCGATGATCCCGCAGGGGTTTGGCGCAGGCGTGGGACGGGTCGAGCCCTATTTCGAGCAGGGGAACTGGTACCGCGGCGGCGCCGTCCAGATGCTGTTTATCGCCTGGATTTATGGGGAGCAGAACCAGATCCGGCCGATGTTTCCCCCNNCCGCAGATGCCTCCCGTGGACTGGTCCAAGGCGCTCCAGCACCTGCCCGAGGCCGACATTCTTAAAGCGGTGGAAGGGCCGCGCGGGATCTTTGCCGACCGCATGGAGGTGTCCACCGGCGGCGCCATGATCAAGCGGGCTCCCAACGACCCGGCCTGGTATCGCGGCGGCCTGTGGCACGACGACAAGACCATCAACGTGCCGGGATTCTGGTTCATGTCCTGGTACGACGTGTCGGTCGGGCCGAACCTGGCGGCCTACAACTTCGTCCGCAAGACGGCCAAGGGAGAGATCGCCAACCAGCAGTACGCCATCATCGCACCCACGCTCCACTGCGGGTATACGCGGGCCACCGAGAACACCGTGGTGGGCGAGCGCAGCATGGGCGACGCCCGCCTGGACTACAATGCGCTCACCTACGGCTGGTTCGACCACTTCCTGAAGGGCGAAGACAACCACGTGCTCGAAACCATGCCGAAGGTCAAGTACTTCGTCATGGGGCTCAATAAGTGGCAGAGTTCCGACACTTGGCCGCCCCAGGGCGCGCAGCCGATGACCCTCTATCTGGGCAGCGGTGGCAAGGCCAACAGCCTCAACGGCGATGGCGTTTTATCTGCCGCCAAGCCGGCCGCCGACAACCCGGACAGCTTCACCTACGATCCAATGAATCCGGTGCCCTCCTACGGCGGTAACGTCTGCTGTACGGGCAACGCCGTGACGGGCGGCGCATTCGACCAGCGCAAGATGGAGGCGCGCGCCGATATCCTGGTCTACACTTCCGAGCCCCTGAGGGAAGGCATCGAGGTCAGCGGCCCCATCGAACCCACGCTCTACGTGTCATCGGACGCGAAGGACACGGACATCACGGTGAAGGTGCTGGACGTCTATCCCGATGGCACGGCCTACAACCTGGACGAGACCATCCAACGCCTGCGCTATCGCGACGGGTACGACAAGCCGCTGGTGTGGATGGAGTCGGGCAAGGTGTACAAGGTGAAGCTACAGCCCATGACGACGAGCAACTACTTCGCCGTGGGCCACAAGATCCGCATCGAGGTATCGAGCAGCAATTTCCCGCGCTTCGACCGGAACCTGAACACCGGCGGCAACAACTACGACGAAGAGAAAGGCGTGGTGGCCCACAACGCCGTCCACCATTCCGGGCAATATGGATCACAGGTAACGCTGAGCGTGGTGAAGAAGTAGGGTATGCTTTAGCTTGCCCAGGAATGGCTTGCCCAGAATTTACACGGCAAGCTAAAGCATACCCCACGGAAAAAGGAACAATTTCGTCCCTCCGTTGCGTACACGCTTGGAGAGGTACCATTAGAAATGCTGTTCCAGGACATTCGTTTTGCTATCCGTGTCTTGTTGAAAAACCGAGCCTTCACGCTGGTGGCCATCTTGTCGCTAGCGGTCGGAATCGGCGCGAATTCGGCGATGTTCAGCTTTGCCGACACGCTGCTGTTGCGTCCCCTCCCGGTGCTCCATCCCAGCCAGGTGGTGACCGTACAGAGCAAAACCGCCAAGGATCGTTTGGGTTTCCTGTCCTACCCGGACTATGTGGACTATCGCAACCGCACCACGACCTTCGACAGCCTGGTGGCGTGCCGCGTAGCCCCCTTCGGCTTCGCGGCCAATCCCGAAGCGCTGCCGCAGGTCAAGTACGGCATGATGGTCTCAGGCAACCTCTTCCAGGCAATGGGAGTGGAGCCGGCTTTGGGGCGCAGCTTCCGGCCGGACGAAGATCAGGTGCCCGGGCGCGACGCAGTGATGGTTCTGGGCTACGATTTCTGGATGCAGCAGTTCTCCGGCGACCGCGCGGCAATCGGCAAGACCGTGCGGCTCAACGGCCTGGACTTCACCATAATCGGCGTGGCCCCGAAGGACTTCACCGGGATGGATCAGTACCTCCGCCTGCCCTTCTTCATCCCGCTGCACATGTCGCCGCGGCTGGCCGCGGATCCCAAACACGACCTTTTGGAAGCCCGCGACGATCGGGGACTGCTGGTGAAAGGCCGATTGAAACCGGGCGTGAGCCTGGAGCGGGCGAATGCCGAGTTCCAGTCGATTGCCAAGGGACTGGAGCAGCTTTATCCGGCTACCAACCACGACCAAAGCGTCGCGATCCAGACCGAATTCCAGACTCGCGTGGCCGGCGACCCGTATGACTCCGTCCTGGTCGCNNTCCCGCGAGATCGCCGTCCGGCTGGCGATCGGAGCCGGCCGTATGCGTCTGGTGCGCCAGTTGCTGACCGAGAGCCTGTTGATCGGGGTGGGCGGTGGCCTGGCCGGGATTGCGGTGGCCTATGGAGGCATCGCGTTCCTGAATCAACTCCAGATTCCGACGGAGTTGCCAATCTCTCTGACGTTTCATCTGAATACCCGCACGCTGCTATTCGGAATGGCTGGATCGGTGGTCAGCGTACTGCTCTTCGGCCTCATTCCCGCCTTCCAGACCACCCGAACCGATCTCGTCCGGTCGCTGAAGTCCGCCGATGCGGATTCGCTTGGGAAACAGCGCATCTGGGGGCGGAACCTGCTGGTGGTGGGGCAGGTGGCCGTGTCGTTGGTGCTGCTGATTATGACCTCGATGATGTACCGGGGCTTTACCCATGAACTGCGTGTAGGTCCTGGATTCCGCACCGACCATCTTCTGGTGATGAGCTTCGACCCGACGGTCATGAAATTCACGGAGGCACAGGCTCAGCAGTTCTTCAAACAGGTGGTGGATCGGGTGGCTTTGACGCCGGGTGTGAAATCGGCCGCACTCACGTCCGTGTTACCGATGCTCCCGCTGAACGAAGGGAAAACCATCGTACCGGAAGGCTACCAGTTGCCCAAAGGCAAGGAGAACGTCTCCCTGCTCTCCGATACGGTGGACGAGCACTACTTCGATACCATGGGCATCGACATCGTACGCGGGCGCGCGTTCGGGTCCGGCGATACTGCCACATCCCCCAAGGTCGCGATCGTGAACCAGGTGCTGGCCGACAAATATTGGCCGAACCAGGATCCCATCGGGAAACGCTTCCACCTCAACGATGCGAAAGGCCCGTTGGTTCAGATCGTGGGCGTGGCCAAGACTGCGAAGTACATCTTCATTTCGGAGCCCCCGCAGGAGTTCCTCTACGTGCCGCTGGCCCAAGACCCCAAGTCGCGCATCACGCTGATCGCTCAATCGATTGGCGATGCCCAAGGTCTGGCGGCGCCGCTCCGCGAGGTAGTCCGCGGCATCGACGCGAACCAACCGATTTACGATGTCCATACGATGGAGGAGATATTCCAGATGCGTGCGGTCAAGACACCCAATCTCATCGTCGAGACGGTTGGCGGGATGGGAATGATGGGACTGCTTCTGGCGATGGTCGGGCTGTATGGCCTGGTGGCCTATTCGGTGAGCCGCCGGACACGCGAGTTCGGCATCCGAATGGCGATTGGCGCGGAGAGCCAGCAGGTGCTGCGGATGGTGATGCGGCAGGGACTGCAGCTCTCGCTCGCGGGCATAGCGATCGGCCTGGTGATGAGCCTGGGAGCCGGGCGCGTGCTGAAAGCTGCCCTGGGATCGGGCAACAGCGATCCGGCGGCGTCCGTAGTGGTGTCGGTAGTGTTGCTGGCGGTCACCTTGTTAGCGGCTTACGTGCCCGCGCTGCGGGCATCGAGGGTGGCCCCGATGAAGGCGCTGCGCTGGGAGTAGCGTGTATTTCACCGCCGAGACGCTGAGTCGCCGAGGCTTTCGAAAGCCAAAGTCAAAACCCGAGATCGCCGAGGGGGCAGAGGTAAATTGTTCCTGTACTCGCATTCCAGTGGCACTTCGGAGAATGGGTGCATCGAGCCATCGCCGCGCCTTCCGTGATTTGCCGAGCAGGCGATGCGGCTGCTTCGTGCGACGATTCTTCTCAGTTCCGCGTATCCACCGTACTTTCGCCGAAAGGAATCAATTAACCTCTGCCCTCTCGGCGCACTCAGGTGTTGACTTTAGCTTTTTGAAGCCTCGGCGTCTCGGCGTCTCGGCGGTGAAAACGTCTTTCCCGTTTCAGAGCCAGGCTACGAGTTTGGCAAGCTGGAGGATGCCCCGCAGACGGACACTTCCAGGCCCATCTCGCGGAACATCGCCGCCTTCGCCGCCAGCGCCAGGTTGGCCGCAGAGCTGTCCGGCGCGTAGGCCACCTGCACGTGATTGGATTTATGCCGCGCCATCAACTGATCGCGCGTGACGCCGTCCAGCACGGCGTGCATGATGGGCCACTGCGGCGTCGTGATACGCCAACGCCGTTCGGTTTCCTCCATAGGCAGTTCCACCACCTGCGCGCGGCCTACGTCCACCTTCAGCTTGCCGCCATCCACGAAGACCCGGCTCCAGACGATCTCGCCCGGCTTGCTAATGCCCTTCAGACTGCCCCCGCCCAACCGGAAGTACATGGGAGGCTGCCGCTCGCTGACCGCGCCGGCATAACCGCCGATCAGGTGCGCTGCCGGAACCGAGCCCGAAATCTCGAAGACCCAGACGAACTCCTCCCGGCCGTTCACTGGGTAGGGTTCGCCGTAGCGCACGTCGTGGAGGGTCGTCTCGGGGGCATATCCCAGTTCGGTCCAGACGCGGTTGGTCACCAGCGCGTCCAGGCCGGCGCATTCGTCTACTTCATTGAAGTGCGGCAAGGCGCGTCCTTCATATAGGATCCGGCCGTTGCCGCGGGCCGTCACCGGGGGACGGTCCACGTTGTTCAGCAGACCCTCGGCCAGGTCCGACGCCGGCGCCAGGTCCTTCAGACCCTGCTGGTATTGGATTCCGATGGTGTCACACCCGAAATCATCCGCGATCCGCATTGCCGCGATATACATTCTGCATTGGTCGAGCACCTGCTCGTCAGTCAGGTCGGTCTCCGGGTTGGGGCCGGTTTGGAACCGCATACATTTTCGGTCGAGCCACTGGCGGACCCCTTTGGCTTCGGCATCGCCCACCTGCTGCATCTCGGCGAACAGAGCCGACTGGCTCAGCCGTTCCTTGAACACGCCGGTGGGATGCAGGAGTTCATCCGGGATGATGGCGTTGTACATGCCCATGCAGCCTTCGTCGAATACCCCCAGGATGGCCTTGTTGCGGCGCAGGTCCCGGGCCAGGCGGGTACCGATCTCTTCGGCTTGCTCCGGAAGCGCAAACTCCCGCAGAGGGTGCACATGGCTGAGGTCGTGTTGAATGGTTTCGCCCGCCAGCCAGCGGCGCAATCCACCCAGGAAAAACTCGTCGGTAAAATCCTGGCTCCACAGCGAACTGTGCGCTACTCCCGCTTTGGTCAGGGAAGCATTCAGGTTGAGCAGCCCAACCAGCCCCGGCCATTCTCCGCTCCAGTTCGCGACCGTCAGAATGGGCCCCTTATGCGTGTAGAGTCCATGCAAAATGTGGTGGCTGTATTGCCACACAGCCTCCACCACCACCAGGGGAGCATCCGGCGGAATCTGGCGGAATACTTCCATCCCGTACTTCTGGCTATCGATGAATCCGTGGCCCTTAGCCGGGTCACAGGGATGGCCCCGCCGGACGTCATGCCCTTGTTGGCGGATGGCGTTCATGACGGATTCCTCGGCGCGAGCCTGGGCCGGCCAGCACCGCTGGTTGGCGGAGAGGCGCAAATCCCCACTGGCTATCATTACTACGGTGTCCCGCATGATCACATTCTGACACCCCGCGCAACCCGCCGTCTACTGGAACCCCCGTCTTTTAGCGGTAAAGGGAGACGGTAGAGAGGATACGGGATCGGGAATCGGCGCAGGGAAGAGCGTTGNNGGCAAGAATGCCCGTGTCACTGGGGCGCAACAACTGAGATGCGGGAAAAGCCTTCAGACGGGTCCGGAGGCACCAGCTTGGCCGCCATCCTGGTCATGACTTCGTCGGGCACCACGCGGTGGCGCTGGGCGTTTCGCTCTCGGCATATTTCGAGTGGCACGGCGAAGAACACAGCCTCCATGTCACACCCGTAAGACTTGCCGATCCCGACATAGGGAGCCCGCTCCTCGGGAGTGAGGTTGGTTGCGTCAACGTACGTCACCGGGCGGCCGAGCGCCAACCGCTGCCGTAACAGATAACGCAAGGTCTGGAAAACGCGGTCGTGGATCGTCTGATCGGTTTCATCATCCGCCAACCACCGGCGGATTGTGTCCGAAGACAATCCGACCGCGTTCTTCCTGGCCAGATATGTGGACTTGCCCGAGCCCGGCAGCCCCACCAGCACCACGATCCGCATCAAGGATCATGATAGCTCGATCGTCCGGCTGCCGACGCTCCGGGCCAGCTACTCGCTTTTCGACTCGCCGCCATCCATCGACGGCGGCGCGGCGGGTGGAGCCTCAACCGGAACCGGAGCCGCGGCGGGTTTCGGTTTCGGTGCTGCCTTCTTGGGGGCCGCCTTCTTCACGACCTTCTTCACGGCCTTTTTCACCGCCTTCGCGGGCGCCTTCTTCGCCGCAGCCTTCTTGGCGGCAGGCTTCGCGGCCTTCTTCGCGGCCTTCTTTACGGCCTTCTTCGCTGCTTTCTTTGCCGGCTTTTTCTTAGTCGCCATGTTGTGTTGTCCTCGAAGTTTGTGTGTCCCTCAGGATGAGTCACATCATCTTACACCGAATTTTCCGAATTACCAATCGTCATCTTCGTTGGTGTGCGATCCCGAACGTCAAAAGCTCCTTCAACCCGCACTTCCAGCCGATCAACCCGGTGTGCCGCAGCTCGATAGCCGGTGGAATTTCGGTTGCAGCCCCATCCGGAGGTGCCCGTGTCCAAGGGTGTTCAGCCGCTTTCGGGATTCTGCCCGTTCACCGGAGACAGTCTGGGTGGGGCAGGCGGTCGCCGCCTGCCCACTCGCTTGCGCCCGATTCCTTCCGCTTGCATTGAGAGACTGCGGCTGAGGCAGCGGTTGCCGGGCCTTGCCTCACAATCGTGTGCCAGGCGAGCGGTCCCTGCTGTATGATCAAGCAAGACATGGGCAAGGTCCACGACACCCGCCTGCCGACCGGAGTCAAGCAGTGGAAGCAGGAGTTGGAACTGTTGCGCTCGGAGATCGGCCACCAGCATGACCACTTAATCGAACGCATGCGCGCCGGTGAGACGAGTCTTCTCGAAGCGCTGTATTCCTTTGCCGAATCGAGCCAGGGGCGCGTGTCCGGGTCCGAACGGGTTGCCCCGTCGATTCAGGACCGAAGGGCGACACTGGAACATCGTATCGGCCAGATCGCCCGGCGGCTCAACTCTCCCCCAGGCTGAACGTGCCGCGAGATTGTGATCTGCGATTTCTTCTATCTACGGCGCGATCTGTTCGAGTCCATCCGCGAGGGGGGTCCGACAATAGCGATCAGCCATCAGCGTTCAGCTTCACCCGAACCAGGCTGGCCGCCGAAAGCTGATAGCTGGCATCTGAAAGCTCTTCCTAACCCGTGAACCCGGCAAACGCGGCGCCAATCAGCGTCAGGATCGCCCAAGGCAGGACGACGGCCGTCAAGGCGCCGGAGAACGACAGCTTCTTCCCACCCGCCGCTTTGAGACCAACCGCAATCAGCCAGATTTTCCAAATCGCGAAAAGATCGAGCGAAGTCGCCAGGGCATAAAGGAACTTCGAGCTCGTCTGCGGATCCATGAAGGCCCCGGCATTGAACGCCAGCGGGTTCCGCATATTGAAATCGTCAGGGTTCGCTTTCAGGAACATCACCACGATCGCGAGCACCACAAAGATCAGGCCCGGCATTCCGGAGTAGCAAAAGATACAGAATATCTGTTTGTACTTGACCGGCGCCGACATGATTCCGGATACGATGCCCAGCAAGACGAGAGAACCGATCAGGTAGCCGAATGGCGGCCCCAGGACTGAGAATACGTAGGCGGCGACTGGGGTAAATTTCTTCTGTATCTCGGTTCCCGGCTCGGCTGCGGCGCGCTGGTCGGGCGTCATCTTGGCGAAGCGCGATTCATTCGTCTGATTGACCACGCGGTCCCAACCGATCCGCGAGCTGATCGCGGCGCAGAAGACGATTCCGGCCAGGATCGTCAGGATCAGCGGGACCCAGAAGTTGGGCCGCGCGGCTATGTCCTCAAAGGCCTTGGTTGGCTCGAAGAAGACACCGGACAGCCGCGACAATTCACTCATGCCCGACGGCTGCGGTTCGATTGCAGATATGTTTTCGGGAGACATATCAGCCGATTGTACTCCAGTAGACCAAGCCGTGCTCGGCTATGATGGAGAGTTGATGCCACGGAATGCCGCCCTCGCCCTCCTGTCACTCGCCTTGTGTGCCTGCGGGCCGGTGTACGAAGGGCGTGCGAGAGTGATTATCGGCGCGGTGCTGATCGACGGGGCCGGTGGGCCGCCGCTGAGCAACTCGGTGGTGGTGGTGGCCGGCGACCGGATTCGCGCGGCGGGAGCGCCTTCCAGCGTTCCGATTCCGTCGGATGCCGATAAGATCGATGGCGCAGGCAATTTCCTGGTCCCCGCGCTGGTGGATGTTTGCGACCGCGCCGATCCGCCGGGCCTGCTTCGGCCGGTCAGCCCCGCGGATGCACGCGCGATGGTGGCCGAACTGGCCGCCCGCAAGGGCACGGCCATTCACATTGGAACACTCCCGCCGGCGATCGCAGCGGCGGTTTTCGAAGCCGCACGGGAGGCCCACATTCCTGTGACCGGACATTTCTCTACCCAGGCCGAAGCCCGATTCCTGGTGGACAAAGGGGCTTCGGGTCTGGTTGGCATGATCCGCGACACCGAAGATCTCGACTCCGCCCTGCTTTCACGGTTGCGGGATCTCCGGATCGTGGTGGCGCCATCCCTGGGGAACGCCGGAGCGGCCCTGGAGATCGCCAAGCGAAACACCCGGCGTTTGTTTGCAGCGGGCGTGCCGCTTGCGGTGGCGTCGGAGGGCGGGGATCCTTTTCGCGAGACCGAGTTGCTGGCAGAGGCTGGAGTGCCCCCTTTGGACGTGATTGTGGCCGCTACCCACAACGGGGCGATGGCGCTCCACCAACTGGAGGACCGGGGCACGATCGAGGCGGAACGGCGTGCCGATCTGCTGCTGGTTTCGGCCAACCCGGCCGAAGACATCAAGAATCTACGGCGGGTCGCTTTGCGCATGATCGGCGGGGAGTTCGGGCATTAAGTATTGCAACCTTCGCGATGGCGCCGATTTGGTGGGGCGGACCCTCTGGTCCGCAGCCGACCCCCTGGTCGGCCTGTCCGCACGAGCGAAGAGCCGGACCANNGAGGGCGTCCGCCCCACTTTGGCTGCGGCTCCGCTGGGGCATGCGGAACAATCCACAACGGATTTGCGTATCCTGCTAATCGAGGTACGTTATGCGTCCGAAGGTTATTTTCACGGCCCTTGCGGCCGGTTTACTTTGCCTCACCGCCTGCGACATGGACTTCGGCGACATGGAGCGGTTTAACCGTGACTTCCATTACAGCTATGGTCTGGGAGCCAAAGGGAAGTTGGCGGTTGAGACTTTTAACGGCTCCATCGAGATATCCAGTTGGGACCAGAACACCGTCGACATCAGCGGCACTAAATACGGCCCCTCGCAACGGGCAGCCGACGATCTGAAAGTCAACATCGATAAGAGCCCGGACTCGGTTACCATCCGGGTGTTGCGGCCTTCGGAGCGGCGCAACAACCAGGGCGCACGCTTTGTCATCAAGATCCCCCGCGGTGCGATCCTGGACCGCATCACAACTTCCAACGGCGCGATCCGCACCACCGACGGCAGTGGTCCTGCCCGGTTCCGGACGTCGAATGGGCCGATTCACGTGGCCAGCTTCGGCGGCACTCTGGATGCACAGACCTCGAACGGGTCGGTGGAATTGCTAGACGTGGATGGCGATGTGGTGGCCCACACCTCGAACGGCCGGATTTACGCGGAACGGCTGAACGGAACCTTCGAGGCCATCACGTCCAACAACGGAGTCCATGCGGACTTCAAGCGCTTGGACCGGCCAGTTCGCGTGGAAACCACCAACGGCCCGGTCGAGCTGACTTTGCCAGATGGCTTCAGCCGCGAGGTCCGCGTAAATACCAATAACTCCAGCATCACGCTCCACCTTCCAACGGCATTGAACGCCCACGTGGTGGCGCGGACGAGCAACTCTTCAATCACCACCGACTTCGATGTCCGCATGCAGGGCGAGTTCAGCAAGAACCACCTGGACGCGAACATCGGAAGTGGGGGCGCATTGCTCGACCTGAGCACCTCGAACGGCGCCATCCGGCTGTTAAAGATGTGAGGGCGGACCCCGTTCAGGCGTCGGCATCCGCCTGCAACTCCTTCCGTAAGCGCTCCGACAACCCACCGAGCGAGAAGCGGGAGCGGGGAAAGACGCCGTCGGGAATGCGGTCGATCAAGGTCTCGACCGGTTCACACTCGACCTGCGGCGCCGGTTTGAAACCCAGGGCTTCCGCGAAGAGGCAGGAGCACCGCACCAGGTCGGTCCGGTCGCCAAGCGTTCCCGTCACGGCCGCGTGGTGCTGGGAGGCCGCCGCCCAGAATTCTTCCGGAAGTCCCCAGATTCGGGTCAGCCACATGCCAGCCTCACAGTGGTTCACGGAAAACGAGACGTGCTCCCGCTCCAGCAGATCCTGGGGGCTTCCCGTGGCCGCCGCCAACAGGACGGGGTAGTCGGGGTATGCCGCCAGCATCCCCAACCTCCCAATATCGTGCATTAGAGCGGCGGTATAGGCTTGCTCCGGATGGACTCGCCAGAAAGGCGCGAGCCACTCGGCGACGATCGCTGCCGCGCGGCTGTGTTGCCAACAATCCTGAACGGCGGCTTTGCCTTTGATTGCACAGACCATTCCCTGCAGGGCGACNNAGCAGGTCCGTGACGTGAGGCACATCGACATCCTCTTCCGCCAAGGCCGACAACAGGCGGATCGCCACGGGCCGAAACACCGGGAGTTTACAGAGCCGGTCGGGAGGAACTCCCACACCCGGCACGTCGTTTACCTGCTTCACGCCCATACAAGGGGCTTATCGGCCGAAGCGCGGTAAAACTTTACGAGTGTAGCGACGACGACGTTTGACTCCCGACCGGGAGTCTAATTGCGGGAGCCTCAACCAGCTTTCCATTCGGGGACGTTCTCGCCCCGACGGAAGGGGGCAGCGCCCACCTTCGCCCCCAACCACTCGATTTCCTTCTTTCGCCAGCCTTCGATCACCCGCGCAATCGTACCGTCCCGCTCGACCAGGAACATCGTGGGAACACTGGAGATGCCGAACGCATTGCTCACCCGGAAACCGCCCTCTTCGCGATCGAGAAGCGTCGGGAACGTCACGCCAAATTCCCGGTTGAATTCGCGGGAATCCTCGTCATCGTTCTGGGAAACGCCATAGATGGGCATGGTGCCCGCCCGGTGGAGCCGTTCAAGGAACGGAAACGTGAGTTGGCAGATCGGACAAGTGACCTTGAAAAAGGTCAGCAGCACCGGGCCGTGGGAGATGAGATCGGCCAGAGACGCTTCGCCTCCCCCCACAAGGGGCAAACGAAACTCCGGGGCGCGGGCACCGGTGTCGAGGAGTTGGTGCGGATTTCGAGCGGCCATAGTACGATTTTACGACGCCGCGCCCTCCCATTTCAGGCCGGAAACTCGCCATAGTTTAGTGGAATTAAACGAAGAGTTTAGATTCTGGGGCTTGACAGCACGATTGGCGGCTCTTATAGTTCATGGGAAGGTATTTGTTTCTAGGGGTTAATTTCGGTAGTTTTCAGAGGTTCCGGCTAAGTTCCGAACCCAGATGTTACTTCCGTAAGCAATACCAGGGTTGTCTACCAGGGACTTGACATCGGATCGGAATTCGGGCAGGATCTTTAGCGATAACGAATGGGAGAACCGCACTTGAATGAGCTCGTTTGGGCCTGAGGAGAGTCGCGGTGAGATTCAAAAAGAGGTTAGATTATGTGGTTCTCGATGATCCGAGTAGATCGACGAAATGTGTCGGCAGTCGTTAGAGACGGTGCGGCAATCTTTTTGCTTGCCCTCGCAGGGATTGGCTTTCTGGCTCCGGCCGCGAGGGCGCAACAGGTGGCCGTCGCACAACTTGACGGATATGTCACCGACCCGAGCGGCCAGGCGGTTCCCGGCGCGCAGGTCAAAGCCATTGAGGTGGATAGGGATCAGGTGCATCTGGCTACCACGGATATCACCGGCCGGTATCAGCTCACTGGCCTTCCGGCCGGCGAATACCGGCTGGAAGTCTCTTACCAAGGTTTCAAAACCTATGTGCAGAAGGGCATCCGAATGGATGCAGGAAACAACCGCACCCAGCCCGTCACCCTGGAAGTCGGCGCCGTGACCGAAAGCATTCAGGTCACCGCCAACGCTGCCATGGTGGAAACCAAAGAAAACTCCATCTCGACAGTGGTGGACCAGGACAGACTGGTCGATCTCCCGTTGAATGGGCGCAATCCCGCCGACTTGCTGAGAGTCTCCGGCTTTTCCACGTCCAGCATGACCCTGAACGGCGGCGATCTGACCGGCAGCAAGAACATCCAGGGGTCCAACGGTTCGGGCCAGTATTCGGTCGCCGGCAGCGCGGCCAATGGCGTCAACTTCCTGCTCGACGGCGGCGACAACAACGACGCCTTCAGCAACGTGAACCTGCCCATTCCCTTCCCGGATGCGGTCCAAGAATTCAACGTGCAGACCAGCGGTCTACCTGCCCAGTACGGATTGCATTCCGGCGGCGTAGTCAATATCGTGACCAAGTCCGGCAGCAATGGCTTCCACGGCGACCTGTTTGAGTTTCTCCGCAATGCGGACCTCAACGCGCGGCCGAAGGGCGTGATTGGGCTGCAGCCGGTGCGCGACTCTCTGAAGCGTAGCCAATTCGGAGGCACCGGTGGCGGCAGGATTATCAAGGATAAGCTCTTCTTCTTCGGCGGCTATCAGGGCACCCGGCAACGCAGCGACCCAGCCGCGAACACCGCCTATGTCCCCACCGCCGCAGCATTAACGGGCGACTTCAGCGTGCTGGATGGCGCCAAGGCGAACGGCGGCTGCCTGGCGACGGCGAAAACGCTGAAGGACCCCAGCGGCAACCCTTATCCCGGCAACAAGATTCCGGTCTCCACGTTCGATCCTGCGGGATTGAAGCTCGCTTCCAGTTTCATCCCGACTTCTCCGAATCCTTGCGGGAACTTCCTTTTTGGTTACCTGACTAACAACCCCGACGATCAGTGGATCGGCCGCATCGATTACAACATCAGCAGCAAACACTTCTTCTACGGCCGCTACTTCATTTACGACTTCCTGGCCCTCTCGCTCTTCGACGGCCATAACGCTTTGACCACAGGATCGCCGGGTAACCAGGACCGTTCGCAGACCATGACCATTGGCGACACCTATAGTTTTAGCGGCACCGCGGTAAACTCTTTCCACGCCACCTTCGACCGGCGACGCGATAACCGCTCGTCTGCCTCCAGCCTGTTCAGCCCGCAAACACTCGGCGTGAACATGTTTATCAACGCTTCAAACTACACCCAGCTCAGCGTCAGTGGCTACTCCGGAGGCGGGTTTAACGTCGGCTGCGGAACCTGCGCCCTGGCGAATTTCGACATCAACACCTACCAGGTGGCGGATGACTTCACGCTCATCCGCGGCCGCCATCAGTTCGCCTTCGGCTTCGATGGCCGCAAGGACCAGTTCAACTCCTACAACTACCAGCAGGCCAACGGGCAGTTCACCTTCAACGGCAGCTTCAGCGGCGATGGACTGGCCGACTTGCTGACTGGCCGCTTCTCCGGCTTGACCGATGGCAACGTGATTTCCGATTACCTGCGCCAGACGGTCATCGCAGCCTACGCGCAGGATTCCTTCCGCGTGGCGTCGCACCTGAGCATCAACTTCGGCGTGCGCTGGGAGCCGTCCGTGCCGGCTTATGACAAGTATGGGCGCGGCAACCAGTTCAGTTGGCCGCTCTTTATGCAGGGCTGGCACAGCTCGGTCTACCCCACCGCTCCGGCGGGCTTGATCTTCAGCGGAGACACCGCGCAGAATCCATACGGTAAAGCTCTTACCGCAGCCCACTGGGCAACCTTCTCTCCCCGCCTCGGCTTGGTTTGGGATCCCAAGGGGGATGGCAAGCAGACCCTCCGCGCGTCGTTCAATCTGTTGCACGACACCACTGAGCTGTTCTACCCCGAGCGTTGGACTACTAACGCGCCGTATGTCTCTTCCCTCACACTCACCAGCGGACAGTTCTCGAACCCCTTCGCCAGTTACACGCTGAACGGCAAGACCGGCGATCCCTTCCCTGGCGCCTCTGTGTTTCCCACGCAAGGCGCTTACATCAGCATCCCGCCCAACAATCAGGTCACTTACATGATGCAGTGGAATCTCAGCTACCAGCGGCAGGTTGGCAAGAACTGGGTCCTGAAGGCCAACTATCTGGGTAATGCCGGCCGGCACATCTGGGGTTCGGTGGATGTCAACTATGCCGTGCCCATCGCCGGCGCGACCACTTCGAATACCAACAACCGGCGCTTGACCTATCTGGCCAATCCAACAACCGGGCAATTCTACGGCGACATTCAGCAGACCGATGACGGCGCCAACTCCGAATATCACGCGCTGTTCCTTTCGGCCCAGCATCAGTTCGCCAACCATTTCACCCTGCTGACCAGTTACACCTGGAGTCATTGCGTCAGCTCGTGGGATTTCGCCGGAGAACTGGCGGGCGTCGTCTATCAGAACCCCCTGAACCGCGCCACTGGTGAACGCGGCAACTGCGGCTACGACCACCGGCACACTTTCATTACTACGATGGTCGCCATGAGCCCCGGCGTCGGCGGTGGAGCTGCCAGGTTCATTACCAAGGACTGGCAGGTTTCCCCCATTGTCAGCATTTTCACCGGCAACCCCATCCAGCTTTCCGATGGCGGCAAGGACATTTCCCTCAGCGGCCAGTTGCTGGATCGGCCCAACGTGATCAATGCGGACCTGGTGCATACGGTCGCGCCGAGCGATCCGTCGTTTTGGTTCAACCCCGCGGCGTTTGCAGTGCAGCCGGCTGGAACCTTCGGCAATCTCGGCCGCAACTCTGTCTATGGCCCCGGCCAGATTAATTATGATATGGCCTTGAGCCGGCGTTTCGCGGTGAAGGAACGTTGGAAGATCGAGTTCCGGGCCGATTTCTTCAACATTCTGAATCACGCAAACCCGAACGGCCCGGGGACCAGCAACGCGGCCAGCACGTTCGGCGAAATCACCACATTCGGCACTCCGCGCCAGATCCAGATGGCGTTGAAGCTGTACTTCTAGATTATTCTAGATTAGAGTTGTAACTTCGCGGCTTAGTAGGTAGTAAATCATGGCGGACGGCGCAAACGCGGCCGTCCGCCATCTTCATTACATCAGCTCATAAACTGGTGGGGCGGACGCCCTGCTCGGAGCAACCAACAGCCGGACCAGGGGGTCCGGCGCGGACGGGGCGTCCGCTCCACTTTGCCGACCGCTAGAGTTCCTTGATGAGCTGTTGGGCCGCGATGAGCAACGGATCCCAAACTGTCGCGAAGGGCGGCGAGTACGCCAGGTCCAGTTGCTCGAATTCGTCCACTCGCAGGCGGGATTGTAGCGCTATAGCGATGGCGTCGATGCGGCCCGCGGCGCCCTCTTCGCCGATCACCCAACCGCCCAGCAGGCGGCGGGTGGGGCGGTCGGCGACCAACTCCACGGTGGTCTTCTTCCCCTCGAAATAGCGCGGACGGGCCTGCGCTTCGATGCGCGCCGCCACCGGCGAGAAGCCTTCGGTGCGGGCCTGATCGAGCGAGAAACCGGTAGTCGCAAAGGCCATTCCAAAGATCCCCACAATCGAGGTGCCCACCACCCCTGGAAAGCGCTCGCGGGCGCCCGCGGCATTGGCTCCAGCGACCCGTCCGGCCTTGTTGGCGCCGGTTCCCAACGGAATATACGTGGGACGGCCGCTTACCAGGTGCATGACCTCGGCGCAGTCGCCAGCGGCATAAACCCCGCGCAGGTTGGTCTCCATATGCTCGTCGGTGCGGATGGCGCCACTTCGCCCGATCTCGATGCCCGCCTCGGCGGCCATTTCGACGTTGGGTTTAAAGCCGGCGGCGATCACCACCATGTCGCAGGGGATGTCGCCGACGCGGTCCGGCTCGATGGTCTGGACGGTGACGCCGCAGCGCAATTCTACGCCGTGGTGTTCGAGCTGCTTCCGAACGGCGCCGGTGAACGGCGGATCGCCGCGCAGGAGCAGATTCTGCGAGCGCTCCAGCACGGTCACCCGGAGGCCGTTGCGCCGCAGTGCGTCGGCGGCTTCCACGCCGATGTAACCAGCGCCGATCACCACCGCCCGCCTGGGCCGCTTTTCCCGCAGAAAGCGCCGCATACGCTCGGCGTCGTCCAAAGTGTGAAGTGTGAAGACATTGGGGCCGCTGGCGCCGGCAATGCCCATGGAGTCGCAGCGGGCGCCGGTCGCGATCACGAGATGGTCATAGCGCACGCGTCCGCCGGATTCGAGCGTTACTTCGCGCCGCGGATGGGAGACGGCAACCACGCGCGCACCGGTGCGCACGTCGATATTCCGCTCCTTGCGGAAGTACTCCGGGGTATAAACGATGAGTTGCTTGGCCTCCTGGACGCGGCCCTCCACGAAGTAAGGGAGGCCGCAAGCGCCATAAGAGATGACCGGACCCTTCTCCAGCACGACGATTTCGAGGCGGGGGTCGAGGCGGCGCGCCCGGGCGGCGGCGCTCAGGCCGGCGGCATTTCCCCCGATGACCACCAGCGCCATAGGAGGCTATTCCTCTTTTTTCATTTGCTGAACGAAATTCAGAATGTCGAAGGTCTTGATCTTGCGGTCGGGGTAGTAGCTGTTGACCGCGTCCTGCTCGTCGTTGAAGATCTCGAAGACGGTGGCGAGCTTGGTCATCACCAGGAGCTCGATATTGCGGCGGTTGAGGTTGAGCAACTTCACGTTGCCGCCGTTCTTACGCATGGTGGTGGCGACGATCACCAAGGCGCCGAGCCCCGTGCTATCGATGTAGTCCACCTGCTGGAGATTCAGGACCGTTTTGGGGGTGCCGGCATCTTTCAGAGCCGCCACTTTTTCGCGCAACGCGGTGGCTTCCGGGCCCACCGTGACGCGGCCCTTCAGATCGAGAATGGTCACGCCTTCGCGTTCCCGCTGCTGGATGTCCAAGGCCATAGGCTGATTTAGACCGGCATTTTCATGCCGATCATCGCTTCCACTTCTTCGATAGCTATCATTTCGATGGCATCCCACGGGCAACCGTCGAGAAAGGCGCCGTCGGGCCCTTTGCTGACGCACTTCTTGCACCCGATGCAAAGCTGGGGATCGACCTCGATATGGCCAAATGGGGCGTGATCTTCGTCCGGAACCCAGTACATGCAATCGCCCACCGGGCAATAGGGGACGCACGCAGGAGATCCCGCGCATCCGGTGCAACACTCGGTAATGACAGCAAGTTCCTTGGGCCGTTTCTTGCGGGGGGTTAGGATCCCCTCGGACTTCGGCTCCATCTTGAGGATGGCCGTAGGCATAAGAGGATTATGACACAGTTCGTAGGGCAGATCTTTGACCAAGTCCTCGACCTGCCCCGCCAGCGTTTCGGCCAAAATCGTGGGCGAGAGAAGTGACGAGAGCTGAGTCCCTCTATTTTTGCAATGCTTTTATTGTACAAAAAATCCGCTGTACAATATTTTTGTTGTATATTTGGGTTTATGAGGAATGTGACCGGCACCGTCGCCCAAGGTAAGGACTTCTTCAATCGCACCAACGAGATGGCAACATTCTGGCGCGACCTGGAGACCGACAACCTTCTCTTGCTGGCTCCCCGGCGGGTTGGCAAGACTTCCTTGATGCGGCAAGATGGCCGAAGATGCCGGGGTTCATGGTTTCAATCCCGTATTCATCGATGTCTCGGATTGCTCCGACGAGATGCGCTTCGTCCAGCGGCTCTATGGCGCCATTCTGGAGAACGATCCGGGCGACTTACTTTGGAATCACATCAAAGACAGTTGGCTGGGCAAGACGATCGGACGAGTACAGAAAGTTGGCGGCGCGGGCTTCAGTCTGGAATTCAAGGCCACCGATACCGGTTGGGCCCGGCTAGGCGAAGAGCTTGCTGGCGCGCTATCCAAGCTGGACGGCCGCTGGCTGATCCAGGTCGACGAGCTTCCAGTCTTCGTACTGAAGCTGCTGAATCAAGATGAATCCGCACAGCGCGCCAGGGTGCGTGAATTCCTCTACTGGTTACGCCGTCTCCGCCTGGAGTTTGGCGACGTTCGCTGGCTGCTGGCTGGATCCATCGGACTCGACACAGTGACCACCCGTCTCAATATCGCGGACTCCATCAACGATCTGCGCATCCAGACATTAGGCGCCTTCGATGCTGCCACGGCGGACGCGCTCCTGGCGGCCCTGGCATCCGAATATCACAAGGACCTGAGCGCAACGGTGCGTCGCTACATCGTCAAGCGGACGGGATGGCCAGCTCCATTTTATTTGCAGCTCATCTTTCACGAACTCCGCGACATCGAAGGCCCCGTCGCTCGCGCACATGTAGATCGGGCTGTCGAAAACCTGTTAGGCCCGCACCATCGCAACTACTTTGACTACTGGCGGCAGCGCCTTTTCGAGGAACTCGGAAAGCCCGAAGCGGACTACGCCGCCACTCTCTTGAACACGTGCTGCCGCGCTCCCGAGGGTGTGACTCGGATAGTGCTGAGCCACTCGCTCGCATCCGTCATCGCCCAACCCGAGGCACGCGAGGAGAAGCTACGCTACCTACTCGACATCTTACACAATGATGGGTACCTCGCGGAGGACAGCCGCCGCTGGCGTTTCCGTTCGCCGCTCCTCCGCGAGTACTGGATTCGCCGTGTGGCTCCTCCGGAGGAGTCGCATGGCTAGCCCGGCGAATTCCGCGCCACCCGTGGTGACGATCTACAACCCCGCCAACCTGAGGAAGGAGGAGTTGATCCGCGGATTCGTGGCACGGCAGCCCCTGCTCGACCGATTGCTGGACGACCTGCGCCATGCCAATCCTGGAACCGCTCCGCAGCACCATCTCCTTGTCGGCCAGCGCGGCCAGGGCAAGACTACGCTGCTGCGCCGCCTGGCTTTCGCAGTCGAAGATGACCCTGGGTTATCCGCTACCTGGATGCCGCTCGTCTTCCCCGAAGAACAGTACAACGTAGCGAGCCTCGGGGACTTCTGGCTCAACTGCGTCGATGCCCTGAGCGACGCCTTGGACCGCGCCGGCGACCATGACGCCTCACAGGCTTTGGACGAGCGAGTCGAGCGCGTGCCAGTCGACCGCGCGGGCCGATCTGCAGCAGCTCTCCAACTTCTGATTGAGGAGGCCGGCCGGCTAAACCGCCGGTTTATTCTCCTGGTGGACAACCTCGACATCGTGCTCGACCGCCTCGACCGGGAGCAGGAATGGACATTCCGGCGCGTGATCTCGCAGGAGCCTGCGATCCAGTTCATCGGAGCGTCCAGCCGCGTCATGGAAGCTCTCTATCAGTATGACCGGGCGTTCTACGACTTTTTCCAGGTCCACGAATTGAAGGGCCTAGATGATAGCGAGACGTTCGCGATGTTGCGGCGATTGGGGGGAGATTCCGGCGAGGCGGAGGTCGACAAGTTAATCCAGGAGCGGCCGGGTCGCATCCGGGCTCTCCGTCTGCTTGCGGGCGGGAATCCTCGGACGCTGGTGTTGCTTTTCAGAGTGCTGACGGAGGCCCGCGATGGGGACGTGCAGCGGGACATCGAGCAACTGCTGGATCTCTATACGCCGCTGTACAAAGCGCGCTTTGAAGAACTGCCAGCGCAGGCCCAGCAACTGGTGGACGCCATGGCGATTCACTGGGATCCGCTGACTGCCGCGGATTTAACGGAATTGCTGCGCCCTCTCTCGGTGAATCAGGTATCGGCTCAACTGAAGCGGCTGGAGGATCTTGGGGTGGTGGAGAAGGCTCCTTGGTTTGGCGAGAAGAAGACTGCCTTCCAGATCACGGAACGATTCTTCAACATCTGGTACCTGATGCGCGCCAGCCGCCGGGTCCGGCGTAGGCTGCTCTGGCTGGTGAAGTTTCTGGAAGCGTGGTTCGATCGTGAAGAACGCGCAACCACAGCAACGTTGAGCATTGTCCAGCACGCCAAACAACTCGTAACCGACGAACGAGACACCCAGTTCCTTCTGGCCCAGTCTCTGACTCTTTCGAGCAAGTGGCATGAGGCCAGTCCTCTGCTGGAGCAACTCGCCCGTGGGGATAGCGAGTTCCCTTCAATGGGACTGTTCCGCGCTATCGTGGAGACCGGACAAATAGCTGACGCCGTCGCCATCCTCGAACGTACCGGGGCTGACCAGCGCTGGCGGCCGCTCTACGAGGCCCTTCGGGCTGCTGGCGCTGGGTCGCCAGACTACCTCAATCGTGTCGCGCCGGAGGTCAGAACCGTGGCGATGGAGATTCTCCGCGAGATCGCACCACGTCTCTTCTCCGCGTATTCGGTTGTGTAGGGCAGGTCCTCGACCTAGTCCTGGACCTGCCCCGCCAAAAGTGTGGGGTTCCTGCGGCCCACGCAAATGCCTAAGACCACACAAAACCAACACAGGCAAGAATGCCCCGTGTTACACCAACTTCGATGTGAGCGTGATGTTGGTGTTGTAGAGCTTGGAGACCGGGCACCCCGTCTTGGCGTTGTGTACCGCCTTGTCGAAGGCTTCCTGCGTCGCGCCGGGGACGGTAGCCGTCAGGTCCAGGTGGCTTTCGGTGATGGCGAACCCATCGGGTCCCTTTTCGAGCGAGATCGCACAGGTGGTCTCGATGCTCTCGGCGGTCAAGCCGGCCTGCATGAGCTGCGCAGACAACGCCATCGAGAAGCAGCCCGCATGGGCCGCCGCCAGCAGTTCCTCGGGGTTGGTGCCTTTGCCGTCTTCAAAACGCGTGCGGAAGGAATAGGGAGATTGGGAGAGTACTCCGCTCGCCGTGGAGACCGTGCCGCTGCCTGCTTTTAGATCGCCGCGCCATTGCGCGCTTGCCGTTCGTTTCATGATTTTTCTCCTTGGAGGTACCTTGTTTGGATGCCCGGATCGGAGGAAAGGATGCGGTCGGCAAGCTAAGGCATACCCTACTTAAACCGCTTCTTGTAGAAGAAGTCCAGGTCGAAGATTCCGTTCACGTCGCGCTGGGCCACGGCCGACCATTGCGGGTTGACGGCCCACTCGATCCTCAGGATTTGCGGATTGCTCTGCGTGATATCCGAAATGTACGTAAAGGTCAGGTCGCGCGTGATCTGCTGCTGCAAGGTGAGAGTCGCCTGCGGGGTGGTGGAACTGCCGGTGATCTGCGGATCGATCTTCAACTGACTCACGCCGAACAGACGCTGCAGTCTCCCCGAGACGGGGTTCGCCACCGCTTCCCCCAGCACCGTCGAGGCACCCATCTGCTGGAAGCTCTGCTGTGGCGCCGGTTGCTGCCGCGCAGCCAGCACGGGATCGGTGGTATTCAGCTTGCCAGACGCCAGGAGCGACACCAGGTCGGAGAACTGCATGGGAGGATCGGAACGGTAGGAGAGCTTCATCCGCTCCATGTGGCCGGAAACGTTGATCGAGACGTCCACGCCCTGCACCGATGTTGCCAGATCGACATTCAGAATGGGATCGATCTTCTGCGGATTAAAAAACGAGACGGTGCCCTGATCGATGGTGTATTTGGTACCGAAGAAGAGCACCTGACCCGACGACACAGCGACGCGGCCCAGCATTCCAGGATGGTCCAGGGTGCCGCGCAATGTGAGGTTGGCATCGGCCTGCAGGTTCTGAGTCAGACCGGTGTGGAACTGGACGCCGGGCGCCGTCTCGATCTTGACATCGAAGCGCATCCCGGCCATCAGACCGGTGCTGGGCGAATCCGACGAGGGCGGTGTCGCAGCGGAAGCCAGGATCGACCCGACGTCGCTGTGCGAATGTAGCGCGACATCCTGAATGGTCACGCTGCCCGAAAGCAGGCTGCGGGAGGCGCTGCCTGCAAGGTTCACCCGCGCATCGGCGGTGATGGTGACGGAATCGCTCGCCTCGACGTGGACGCGGCCGGCCGTGGTCTGGACCCGGAATTGCATCTCCGGGCCGCCATAGCTGGCATACCCGGCCACAGTGACTTTCCCGCCACCGGTCTCCCCGGTGAGATTCTGAATGAGGGCTTCCGTGCCGTTGAATTGGATGACGCCATTGCCGTTCGACAGGCCATTGGGCAGGTCGAGCATCTGGAAGGAAGCGTTCTGGAGCTGCAGGCGGCCGTTGATCACAGGCTTATCGGTGGAGCCTGTGACGGCGGCGTTCAACAGCACTGTGCCCGAGGAGAAGATGTCCGCATCGAAGGCCTGGAGTACCTCCAGCTTGACGTTGCCCGTCGCCCTCAGGTTCATCGTTGGAGGCACATTAACAGAATCGCGCCCGCCAGCGGGCGAGACAGGCGAAACCGCCTGTCCCACCAAGGACCTAACCGAGCCGCGACCGTCAGGGAGCGGTTGCACGCCCCCCAGCGACGCGCTCCCGGTAAGCGACAAATCCGTAAACGGCCCGGTAATGTGGGCGCTCTGAATCGTGATCACGGACTGGTCGAGCGAGAGCGCCACGGGGCCGTCGTTGTGCATTTCGAAGTTCACGCGCGGTTTCTTGCCCGTCGAAGGGCTCACCGAGTGGGCTTCCAATTTGGTGAGTTGCAGGGCGCCTTTCAGTGACTCTGCCCTCGCAACTGGCCCAGACACATTGAGCTGCCCTTGAACGGATGCATCAAACGGCTGCGCCTCGCCGCCTAAGAGCGCCTGCAACCCGGAGTAGGTCAACCCGGAAAAGGTCACCTGCGCGTTGACCGGATAGTCGCCCGCGAGTTCCATCCGGCCGCTCCCGCGAATGTCGCCATGGCCCAGGTCCGATGTGAGATTGAAGGCCACTCCCCCGCCCTGGGTTTCGGCCGTGGCCGTGAGATCGCCCAGCGGTTTCTTATTCACGCTGAGACCCTTGGCGGCCAGATTCGCGTTGAGCGTGGAGAAGAGCGGCGCACCCGTCGCGCGTAGCGTGGCCGCGCCGTCGGCGGTCAACTGCACGATGCCGGCGAGCCCGGGCTCCGCTTGCTGCACCGTGTGGAAGCGCGCAAGTTGCAGGTCGTTGCTGCGCGCGTGGAACTGGACTTGGCCCTCCTGGAGATTATTCGCGGGATGCGCAAATCGGCCGCTCAGTTCCATGTAGGACGGCCCATCATCCAGCCGGAAGCTGGGCACATCGATCGACTGACTGGTGTATGCAATAGTGGCTTGCAGCTTGTCGAACGGCTCCTGGTAAGCCGTGCCCTTGGTGATGTTGAGGGTGGCGTTGGCGCGCGGATCGTCGAGCGTGCCGGAGACCTGCGCGGTAGCCGCCAGGGTTCCACCCACCGGCAGGTCGCGTCGTCCGGCCAGGGCCAGCACGCGGTCGATCGGCAGATTGGCGATCGAGGCATTGGCGGTCGTCTGATGGTCGCCGGTGAGCAACGATTTTCCGTTCACGCGGATGGTGGAGCCGGCGAAATCCGAACTCACGTCGTACTGAATGTCGGTGCCGGCCGAGGTGGCCGTCGCCGTGAAATCGCCCAGGTTTTTGCCTTCCATCTCGATCCCGCGGGCCGAGAGATTGGCGTTGAGGCTAGTGAGTTCGATGTCCGTGGCGGTCGCGGTCGGCTGGATGTTCGCGGTGGCGTCGCCATTGAGCGTCAGCATTCCGCGCAGGCCCGGGCGATCCTTCACCAAGGACTGGAATTGTGCGATCTGCACCTGATTGCTGGCGATATGTGCGCGCAGGGCGCCGCGCGTCAGATCGTTCACGGGATGCTGGTAGGTGGCGTTGGCGTCGATGTGCGACGGGCCGGCGGTCCACTGCAGCGTGGGCACGTCGATCGCGCGCTCGCTCATCACCGCGTGGGCGGTCAGGCTGTCGAAGTGTTCGCCTTCCAAGGTCCCATTCGCCAGCGTGAGGTCGGCAGTACCGCGCGGGCTGCCGATGGTGCCGATGACGTGCGCGTCGGCGGTGAGCGCGCCGGTGGCCGGCACACCGGTCTGCCCGGCCAGGGCCAGCGCATCCTGCAGATCGGCGTTGCGGATGGTGGCGTCGACTCGCAGGGCCTGGCTGGACTCAGGCTTCCAGTGGGCCAGACCGACGGTACCCGAGAAGCGCGCCTCCAGCGCCCCGCGCGCCACCACCCCGTTGGCCACTGATGCGCTGGCCTGCGAGGCGGCGACGTCGGCCGTAAAGCGGGTGAAGGGACGGCCATCGACCGAGAAGTTGGTTACGGAAGCCTGCGCGGAAATCCGCGGGTCGCTCAATTTGCCGGTGACGACGGCGTCCACCGTGGCTGCGCCGCCGTTCAGCGTAACCGGAATGGCCGCGACCGGACGGAGGTCATCCAGGTTTCGAGAAACCAGGTGGACCTGGATCTGTTGCCCGAGCGAACCCGACATATCCACCCGTGAATTTGGCAGTGCCAGGTACGAACGGCCCACCGTGACCGTGTCGGCGCGGGCGTTGTAGTCCACATTCAAACGGCCGGAGACCGGGACTCCGCGGCCACCGGGCGCGATGGCGAGGGCGGCGTGACCGGTGAGGCCGGAGGCGTTGTTGAAGTTGCCCTGGGCCTCGACCGCGCCGGAGATCACGCCGCCATAGCCCAGCGGTTGCGGCAAAAAAGCACGCGCGATCCGGTCGAGATCGAAGTTGTGCAGGTTGCCGGCGAGCTTGAACTGGGCCATCTCCTCGACGGACGCGGAACCCGTGAAAGCCCCGCCCAGGGCCTCGAGCCGAAGGCCGCCCAGTTCGATGCGGTGCGGATCGGCGGTCACGCTGGAATCTACGCTGATGCCGGAGAACCGCGTACCTCCCTGGCGGATCGCGACATCGCGGGCGTCCACATTGGCGGTGACGCGGTAGTCGTTGTTCGGCCCCAGCGTGGCATTGCCGCCGATGCGGGCCGTGCCTTCGGGCTGGGCGGCGACGCGCAGCAGCTTGCCGATTTCTCCCAGTGCCAGCGAGGCCTGGAACTCGACCGCGTTGGGAGCCCCAGACGCTTGGATGTTGCTTTGGCCCAGGTCGATGCGTGCGCTCTTCACCTGGATACGATTCTGATCGTCCTGGGATGCGGTGATATCGGCGTGGACCACGCGCGGGCCATGCGCGGTATCGAGCGGGAGGGAGAGGCCGGCGACGCGTCTGGCTTCGTCCAGGGCAATCAGCGCGTCGATGTGAGCGGACGTACGCGGCGCTACGAGGTGCTCCATGGAGCCCGACACCGCGATCTTCGACCCGGCCGTGGTGAACTCCGCATTGGCCAGCGTGATCTTGTCCTTCTCGAGCGTGATGGGAAGTTTGATGTCCACCTTCAACGGTGGCTCCTTGCCGGCCTTCACGTAGAGCGGGCTCATATCGATCTCACCGGTGTACCTGGGCATGAGCGGGTTATAGCCGAGCTGGGCGCGAAAGTTTTCGCCGTTCACGTTGAGGTCGGATTTCCGGTCGCCGTAGGTGACGCTGGCATTCCGCAGTTCGAAGCGTCCGACTGCCAGGTCGACGATGGTTTCCAGGCCGGTCTTGTTGCTGCTGTGCTGCAGTTTGGGCGCGGGGATGTTGGTGTGGCCATCAGGGTAGACAATGATGTTGGCCTGGGGCGTGTCGATCAGCAGCGACGCGATATCCACGAAGCCTTTGAAGGGCGAGAGGAGCTTCAGGTCGACCTCTACTAATTTGGCGCGCAGGAGCGGCGCGGCATCCGGAGGTTCCAGGCCGTGGATGACGAAGTCCCGCACGTCTGCGCGCAGGCGATGCCAGTCGAACGCGAAGGACCCGATCTCGGCCTTTCCGCCCGTGGCCGTTTCGACGGCGGCCACGATTTTGGTGCGGACCATGTTGCGGAACCAATCGGTCCGGACGATGAGGATGCCGGCGATCAGTCCGACCACGATCGGGACGACCAATGCTCCGCCTGCCCACAGCGCGATTTTCCGCACGCGGCTCATTGGAACGCCTCCTTCTTGAACTGAATGCGAACCTGGCCGCGGGCTTCCTTGAGCCACGCGTCCATCTGCTGATCTACGGTGCTGGACTCAGGGCCGGCTGCGGCCGGCGGGGCGGTCTTGGAATTCGGATCGCTGCGATCGGCGCCCGTNNGCCGGCGGTCTTGCCGCCGGTCGGGGTTGTTCCGGGGCTGAAGCGGAGATCGGTGAAGTGGATGGCCTCCAGTTCCCAAATCAAATGCTGTTGCAACTGGTCTTCGGTAATCCCGTACTTCTGGAGAGCGGCCTGGAATTCGGTAGAGCTGGCGTAATGCTCCTGCTGAAATTTCTGGAGCACGGCCTGGCTTTCGGTCGGAGATGGCTGTGGATAGTTGCCGATCTCCATTTCGTTACGGATGAGTTGCTGGTCCACCAGTCGCTCCGCGGCCTCGCGGCGTTGCTGCGGGCCAAGCTCCAGCGGCTGGCCGTTCAGGAACTCGGTGAGCCCAACTTCCTGCAGGACTTCCGATTCGGTGATGACGGTCTTGCCGACCACCACGGCCACACGGTCCACCACGGCCGCGGGGGAGACAACAGAGAACAGAAGGGTGCACACAAGCACCCCCAGGCGCAGAGTAGGGGCAAAGCGAAAAGCGTCGAGACGAGTCTCGACGCGGCAGACACGAGTGTCCGCGCCACGTTTTTCTCCGTCTTCTCCGCGCTGATCTCCGTTTCTCCGCGTCTCCGCGTCGAGCTCTTGTTTTCCTCTCATACTCCCCATATCAAAAAGCCTGCCCAATCGAAAAGAAAAACTGAAAATGCGCCACGCTCTGGATGGTCGGCGTGGCCCTGCCGAATAACAGGTCCTGGTAAGTCCCCTTGAGGCCATTGAAGGTCGGGGGATTGATGCTGTAGGCCAAGTCCAGCCTCACGGGACCCACCGGCGTCTTGTAGCGGATTCCGAATCCGGCGGCATGCACCATGTAGTTGAAATCGGAGAGGCCGTTCTGATGAGTCCGGAACGAGATGCTGCTGACGTTCGAATAGAGGTTCCCCATATCGTGGAATAACACGCCCTGGATGTTGTCTCCCAGGAAGGGGAATCGGAGTTCAGTAGTGTGGAACAGCAGCGCGTTGCCACCCAACGGAAAGCCCGTCAACGGATCGCGCGGTCCGGCCTGGTTGTCGGGGAAGCCGCGATGCGACGTGCTGCCGCCGCCGAAGAAGCGCTCCGAGATGGGGACATACTCGAACGGGTCCACGCCGGCCGTCACTCCGAAAGGTTGAATCCAGCCAAACTCCGTGTTACTGGCGAGCACCACATCGGGGAAGATCGTCTTGTAGTACGAGTTCCGTCCGAGGAACCGCACGAAGTTCTTGTTGCCGCCAAAGTAGTGCTCCACCAGCGCAAGGTCCGCGGTGTTGTAGTATCCGTGGTGTGCATCCACCGGGTCGTCGCGCCGGTCCTGAATCAGGCTCCCGGAGATCATGGCGACGCGCGCGGGTTGGGCCACCAGCGGAATCAGTTCCGGAGTGATCTTCAGGGTGCTCTGATCCACTTGCACGTTGCGCCAGGTGTAGCGCCCCAGCAGGGTAGTCGCCTTCGAAAGCTTCTGCGAGATCTGCGCCGAGCCCTCGATTCGCCGCGCGGTGAAGGTGAGGACGTCGCGGGTGTTGTCGTAAAGCGCGGTCACGGAGATGTTGCGGCCGTCCACGTTCTGGTATCGAGGTATCAGGTAGTTCAGCGAAACGCGACGGTCCAGTGTGGAATAGCGGCCCTTGAAATTGAGACTCTGGCCAAGGCCCCAAAGATTCAGGCGGCTGAGTTCCAGGTCGAAGCGTGGCGCAAAGCCGGTAGCGCCCGCGGGAGCGTCCAGGCTGGTCTGGCTGCCACCGATCCTGGCAATCTCGGCGCCTACTCCTACAGCGGCAAAGTAGCGGCGGCCCTCGGTGAGGTGGTAGACCACGTACTTGTTCTCGGTATCTCCATCGGGATTCTGAATGGCCATATCGACTTTGTCGAAGACACCCAGATTGTAGAGGCGCCGCTGCATCACGCCCATCTGGGTCCAGGCCAGGGGATCGCCCGCCTTGAGCAGAATGTTGGGGTCCACCAGCCGCTGCCGGGTGGTGTGGAGTCCCGAGATCAGCACATCACGGACGTAGCGCGGCGGGCCCTCGACGACGGTGTAATACAGGGTCATCTCATGCGGACCCGGTCCCGGCGCGCCGCGCCAGTCGAAAGTAGCATCCGGGTGTCCCGCGGACTGGTAGACATTGAGGATATAATCGCGGTCCATCGCCACGCTGGTATCGCTGAACGGCTGCCCTGGAGACGACGCCAGCAGCGCAAGGATGGTGCTCTTGTCCGGCCGCGTGATGCCATCCACATTGAGGTTGGAAACCAGGTACTGCGGCCCCTCGTCAATCGTGAGGGTCACACTCACTTCGCCCTTCTTGCCTTGATACTCGTCGTGAGCTACGGCGCTGACCTTGGCATCGCGAAAGCCGTTGTCGCGGTAGAGAGCCTTGATGCTCTGCTCGTCGCGGCGCGCAAAGCCCTCGGTGTAGCGGCCGTGCCGCAGGCGCACGAACCCGGCGGGCTGCAGGAACATGCGCTCCCGGATCTGGGCAGTCGTGAAATAGTGATTTCCCTGAATGTCGACCTTGACCAGCTTGTGGCGCTCGCCCAGAGCGATGGTATAGGTGATGTCCTGTTCATCGGGGTTGGCCTGTTTGGTCTGAAAATCCACCTCCACATCGAAGTAGCCCTGGTTCTGAAAGTAGTCGCGCAGGTTGCGGACGCCGCTCACCAGCAGATCGCGGTTGACGGTCTCTTCATCGAACACCGGAACATACTTCTGGAGGTTACTTTTGGAGACCTTGGCGCCGCTTGCATCGATCTTCACCTTGGGGCCGGAATCGGCCTGGATTGTGGGACGGACTCGGTTGGTCGCGGCGTCGTAGTCCATATGGTCGAGCGTGGCCGAGCCGGTGAGGCGATCCTCTTTGTCGAACTTCTTTTGGATATTCTGAATGCCGCTCTGAGTTTCCTGGTCGGTGGCCAGTTTCCACCGGAACCAACCCCTGTATTTCGCGGCTTTGGCGATTTGGTCTTCGGGGATCTTCGATTCGCCGGTAATGGTGGGAAGGGTCAGCCGGGCGCGCTTGCCCGAATCCACCTGAAAGGTGAGCGATACCTGCTGATGTTCGGGATCGCGGTCCACCTTGGGGTCGACCTTGGCCAGATAGAGTCCATTGCGCTGGAGCAAATCGACGATTCCTTTTTGCGCCGTCTGAAGGTCTTCCTCGTTGAATGGTGTGCCCAGTTCGAGCCGGGCGGCATTGGCCAACTGGCCCTCGTTCGGCGGCGTATGCACTTTGCCGTGGACCTCCACGGGGCCGACGAACCACTGCTCCGTTGTGCGGATGATGAGCGCGACACCGTCTGTAGCCGGCTCGGTTTCGACTTCGATGTTGGAGTACCGGCCGGTGCCGTAGAGCCGCTTGATGGCCCCCCGCACGTCCACGAGATGGAGCGGAGTGCCGGGTGGGAAGGGCATCAGGCGAGCAAGATCTGCACGCGTCACCGGCTGGGACGGCGGATCATACCGGATCTCCGAGATGGGTTTGCCTTCGTACGTTATTGGCGGAGCGAGATCATCGCCCCTGGAAACAAAGGGACAAAGTACCACACTCACCCCGACGAGGCAGCGCAGCAGCGCATTTCGCGACGCCATATCTGGCGGGATTGAGGCACGTTGATGGCCCAAGTATGGCGGGGTACGTGGGGCATGCTTTAGCTTGCCTTGATACGTAGGGTATGCTTTAGCTTGCCCACCAAAATGATGGAAGACAATGCTGGGAGAGCAGACACCCTGGCTAGGAACAGCTCCTGTCACGATTTTTTTGGCGGGCAAGCTAAAGCATACCCTACATATGAACGATCTCAATGGGAAGGTAGCGCTGGTGACTGGCGGAGGGCGCGGAATCGGCCGGGGCATTACGCTCGCACTCGCCGGCGCGGGGTGCGACATCGCGATCAATTACCATCGCCGAAAAGATGCCGCCGAGTCGGCCGCCTGCGAGGTTCGGCAAATCGGCAGGCGCGCCACTGTAGTCCAGGCGGATGTTTCGCAACGCACCGAAGTGGAGGCGATGGTGCAGTTCGTCGAAGCGCAGCTTGGGCCGGTCGAGATTCTGGTCAACAATGCCGGAATCGCGCGCGTGCAGAAGATCGAAGAGATCCGCGAAGAGGACTGGAACGAGCAGATCGCGGTGAACCTGACGTCGTGCTTCCTGGTGACCCAGGCGGTGCTGCCCGGTATGCGGACGCGGCGGTGGGGCCGCATCATCAACGTGTCGTCCGTGGCGGCGCAGGCCGGCAGCCTCGTGGGACCGCATTACGCCGCGTCCAAAGCGGGGATGTTGGGGCTGACCCGCGGGTACGCCAAACTGCTGGCGAAGGAGGGGATCACGGTGAACGCCATCGCACCCGCGCTGATTGAAACCGAAATGGTCAGCTCCAATCCCAATGCGCGGCCGGAGTTGATTCCGGTGGGCCGCTTCGGCCACATTGAAGAAGTCGCGGACGTGGCCGCGATGCTGGCGGGCAATGCCTACATCACTGGCCAGACCATCAACGTCAACGGCGGTTGGTATATGAGCTAAGCCGAGCGCATGGCACACCGAAAGATCGAACAGGAGATCGAAAAGCTGGGGCTCCTGCGGCAGGCTCCCCGCAACGAAGCGGTCACCGCCCTGCGCAAGGCCCTCGGGGACCGCGTCAACCTGATGGTGGCCAAGGCGGCCAAGCTCATCGCCGAGCTCGAAATCCAGGAACTGCTGCCGGAACTCCTGAAGGCCTTCGACCGCCTGTTCGAAAACCCGGTGGAAACCGACCCGCAATGCTGGGGCAAGAACGCCATCGCCAACGCGCTCCGCGACCTGGGACACCGCGAGTCGCCGCCCTACCTGCGCGGGGCGCGCCATGTGCAGATGGAGCCGTCGTACATGAAGCCGGCGGACACGGCGACGACGCTCCGCGGCATCTGCCTGCTGGCCGTTCTGGCCTGCACGGACTTGCGCCGCGAGGAGATGATGCGCCTGCTGGTGGATGGCCTCACCGACGAGGCGGCCGTCGTCCGTGCGGAGGCGGCGCGCGGCCTCGAAATGATGGAAGGCGAGGAAGGCGCGCTCCTGCTGCGCCTCAAGGCTCGCCTGGGCGACGACGAGGCTGCTGTGGTGGGACAGGTTTTCGACTCGCTGCTGAGGCTGGAACAGGATCGCGGCATTCGATTTGTCGCCGGATTCCTGAAGTCGCCGCAGGAGGTCCGTGACGAGGCGGCGCTGGCGCTGGGCTCCTCGCGGCTTGCGGGGGCGGTGGACATCATGCAGGAAGCCTGGGAATCCACGCGAAGTGTGGAATTCCGGGAGGTGATCCTGCGGGCCATGAGCGTCTCGCGGCAGGAGCGCGCTCTCGAATTCCTGTTACGCCTGGTTCGAGAGGGGCGGGCGCAGGATTCCAAGGCGGCTCTGGAAGCGCTCTCGCTGGATCGCAAGTCACCTGAGATCCGCCGGCAGGCGGAGGCGGCTGCCACCCAGGCGGGGCCGGCGATCCTGGGACTGTTCGCCCGTCTATTCAATTAGATTCCACCGCAAGGAGCGGATGGAAGGCCCCGCCAGGATGGCGCAAGATCGAAGTATGTGGAACGAAGAACAATGTTGGGAAGCTTTGGAGCGCCGGGACCGCAACGCGGACGGCCAATTCTATGTGGGTGTCCTGAGCACGGGAATTTACTGCCGGCCGTCCTGTACGTCACGCCGTGCCCTGCGCAAGAATGTGCGATTCTACGCGACTCCGCAGGAAGCGGAGAGCGCTGGCTTGCGCGCTTGCCTGCGGTGCCGGCCGCTTGAGACCCAGTCGGATCCTGCCGCGAGAATCCAGGAGTTGTGCCGCCACGTGGAGGCGCATCCCGACGATCCGCACGACTTGGCGGATCTGGCGGCCCGCGCAGGCTTGAGCCGGTTTCATCTGCAACGCAGCTTCAAAGCAGCGGTGGGGCTGACCCCGAAGCAGTACGTGGAAGCCTGCCGGGTGCGGAAGCTCAAGCAGAGCCTGCGAACCTCCCAGGACGTCGCGGAGGCGGTCTACGATGCCGGGTTCGGGTCGTCGAGCCGCGTCTACGAGCGCGCCGACACACGGCTCGGCATGACCCCTAACCAGTACCGCCGGGGAGGGCGCGGTGTCGCCATCACGTATGCCACGGCGGAGTCGCCGGTAGGGCTGATGATGATCGGAGCGACCGATCGGGGACTTTGCTTTGTGCAGTTTGGCGACAGCGAGGACGCGCTGCTGGGCGCTCTTCGAAAGGAATACCCGGCGGCTGGAATTGCTCCGATGGGTACCCCTCACCCCGTGGAGTTCCGGAACTGGATCGCGGCGCTCACGAATCACCTCGCGGGAAACCAGCCGCGGCTGGAGTTGCCGCTCGACATCCAGGCCACGGCCTTCCAGATGCGGGTCTGGAACTACCTGCAATCCATTCCGTATGGCGAAGTCCAGTCCTATGGCGAAGTGGCGGCGGGGATCGGACAGCCCTCGGCAACGCGGGCCGTGGCGCGGGCGTGCGCCTCGAATACCGTGGCGATCGCGATTCCCTGCCACCGCGTAATTCGGGGAACGGGCGAACTTGGGGGATACCGATGGGGATTGGCGCGGAAGCGCACGCTGATCGATCTGGAGCGGGCCAAGCGTGGGGTATGCTTTAGTTTGCCGCGTTAGAGTTAGGACAGATCTGTCCCAAAAACTGAAGACTGCCATTGAAAACAAACGGCTTAGCAGATGCTGGCCGGACAGATCGGTCCCGTGGGGTATGCTTTAGCTTGCCGCTTCAATCGCTGGGCAAGCTAAAGCATACCCCACAATTGCCAAGCGCACCGGCCGTGTGCTACCAATCGGCAGACCCAGTGACTCGCTACCTGCTGCTTCTGCTGATTCTGTCGATCGCGGCATTTCTCCGGCTCTACCGCTTTAGCACCATCCCTCCGGGGCTCTACCACGACGAGGCCATGAACGGGTCGAACGCCCTGGAAGTCCTGGAAACCGGGCACTTCCAGGTGTTTTACCCGGAGAACGGCGGGCGCGAAGGACTGTACATCAACGTCGCAACCGTGTTTGTCCACTTCTGGGGAAACCAGGCTTGGGCCCTGAGGCTTCCGGCGGCGATCTTCGGGATCCTGACGGTTTGGGGCGTCTATCTGCTAGCCGCCGAACTTTCTTCGGTCGAGATCGGGCTTCTGGCGGCGTTTTTCCTGGCCACCTCCTTTTGGCACGTCAACTTCTCGCGGATTGGGTTTCGGGCTATTGCGGCTCCGCTGTTCCTCACTTGGGCGCTCTACTTCCTGCTGGCGAGCGTCCGGCGCTTGCGGCAGGGACGGCCCTGCGCGGGAATTGCAGTGCTGGCAGGGGTGGTCTATGGGCTAGGTTTCTACACGTATATTGCCTATCGCGCCACACCCTTGCTGGTCGCGGGCCTGTTGGTTTACGGCGCACAGAAAACCGGCCGGCTCCCAGCGCTATTCACCGCCTCCGCGACCCTGGTGACGGTGCCGCTGATCCTCTATTTCGCGGGGCATCCGGAGACGTTCCTGGGGCGGACCGCGCAGGTGTCGGTGCTCCACGCCCGGCACCCGGCTTGGGAAGTGATACTGAACCTTTGGAGAACGGCGCGGATGTTCTTCACCAGGGGTGACGTCCACTGGCGGCATAACATCGCCTGGAGGGGGGAACTGTTCTGGCCCGTTGCGATTCTGTTTGTGGTGGGGGTAGCTTGGGGGTGGCGGAAGACTAACCACACCGGCTCGCACCCTGGCGGGCCTGATCCCCAACCCCCAACCCCTCACCCCCAACCCCTGGATTTGAGGCTGGTGGCGCTGGGGTGGCTGGCCGTGGCGGCGGCGCCGGTGGTGCTATCCGCCGAGAGTGTACCGCATGCTTTGCGAGCCATCCTGATGGTTCCACCGGCGTGCATGCTGGCGGCCCTTGGCGCCGATCGGGTGCATGGTTGGCTGGCCCGGAAGGTCCCGCGGGGCTGGCTGTGCGCCGGCAGCGCCGCTTTCCTCCTGGCGCTAAGTTACGAGCCTTACCACACCTATTTCGATCTATGGGCGACCAATCCGAACGTGCCAACGGCGTTTGATGCGGGCGCGGTTGGAGTGGCCGGGCAGATCAACCGCCTGCCTCGGGAGACGCCGAAATACGTGGTGACCGCCGAACCCATGGCCGCACAGCCAGTTATGTTCTTAACCAGGAGCTACACGGAAAAGGAGCGGGTGGAGACCAATATCCACTACGTGATGAGCGATTCCTGTGCAGATGTCGCGGTTTCCCAGCCCCAGGCGAAGGTTTTTTGTTTGCCGAACACCCTACAGTAATCCCGCCCATCAGCCGATAGAAGAGTCATGGCAACTGCAACCACCGCTATTTTTCCCTGGCGGGCGGCCTACAGCGTGGGCAACCCCCAGATTGATGAACAACATAAGGGCTTGATCCGTATGATCAACAACCTCCAGGACGCAATGATGGAAGGCAAAGGGAAAACTGCCTTGTCGGCGATCCTCAACGATCTGATCCGCTACACTGAGAGCCATTTTGCCTTTGAGGAGGGTCTGCTGCAAGAGCGCGGCTACTCCGGTCTGGCGGTGCATAAGACGGAACATCGAGAGTTGACCCGCCAGGTATACGAGCTTCGAGACAAGTTTCAATCCGGAAAGTTGATGATCACCATGGATGTGATGAGGTTCCTGAAGGACTGGCTGGCAAATCACATTCTAAAGTGCGATCAGGCCTACGCGAAAGAACTGCGTTTCTAGTTGAGCAGGGCAACCTACCCGGAGTGATGTGGTGGGGCAGGCAATCTTGCCTGCAGCCGGATTTTAGCCGGCCTTTCCGCGTTTCTTGTCTCCCTTGCCATCCGGGTCCGCTCTCGACCGGGAGCGCCTTCAGTGTAGGATAATGATCTCTCCAGGCGGAACGCGTCTCTACGGGATCAAGCACCTATGGAATACAGCATCGTACAAGGCAAGGTGCAGACACGGGCCTTGGAATACCACATCGCGGACCACTGCAATTTGCGCTGCGATCACTGCTGTTCCTTCTCGCCGATTCTGAAGAAGTGGTTCGCCGATCCGGACGAATTTGAGAGCGACCTCCGCGCGGTACGCCGAGTGGTCGAGCCACAGTTCCTAAAGATCGTCGGGGGCGAGCCGTTGTTGCATCCCGAGTTGGAGAGGCTCCTCGCGATCGCCAAAGAGTTGTCGGTGGGGCGTCGCATTCAGCTCACCACCAACGCCTTTCTCATCGACCGGCTGACTCCCCGTGGATGGGACTGCCTCGACATGGTGGCGGTTTCCTTATACCCGGAGCCCGCGTTACCCAAGGAACGGATCCGTTTCATCGCCCGCGAAGGGCGAAAGCGGAACATCGAGGTGAATTGGAAGGTGCAAGACCAGTTCACCTGCCTCGACCGTACCGACGTGGCAGATTACCAAGAAGCCACGCGCACTTTCGACGAATGCTGGATTCGCCACCGCTGCAACAGCATCAAGCATGGCCGTTTCTACTGCTGCACGCGTCCGCAGTACGTCCAGAAGTTCGCTTCCGACCCGCTGCCCTTCGTCGAAGACGGTATTCCGGTGAGCGATCCGGACGCCGGCGCGCTGGTCCTGAGGATCAAGCGGCATCTGGAGCAGACCGAGCCTCTGAATTCCTGCTTTCTCTGCCAGGGCGGCTCGGCCCCGCTCGAGACCAACCGCCAGCTCACGTCGATATCGGTGCTGCGCAAGCGCAAGCAGATGGTCATGCTGTCTGAACTGATTGCCCCAGTCGCTTCAGGAAGATGACTCGGTGGCACAAGTCCTTCCTTCATGTGCGCACAGGAAGGCGCTCGACCACCCTGCGGGAGATCTATCCGGAGTGCTCGGAGGAGGAGCGGCAGTTGTCGGCCGAATTCTACGAGCGCTATCTGACAGGACGGGGAACCGGGGATCTCACGCCGTTTGCGGGGATACGGCAGGGGGTTGGACCGCTAGCTGCCGCTCAAAGGTCGAACGGCGAGGCCGGCGGTGCTGGTGGGACAGGCGATTCGCCTGTCAACGAGCGAAGCTCGCCCCGTCCCGCTGCGCGGAACGACGGCAAGGACAGGCGAATCGCCTGTCCCACC
>PMTT01000542.1:94194-122634 GCA_003167275.1 Bryobacterales bacterium
CGGCAAGCACGAGTGCTTGCGCCACGGTCTGGGCAAATGTCTTACCGATGCCCTCGGGGAATCCCTTCCAGAGATCGGCGAAGTGGACGTAGCGGTGAGCGGCGGGATCGATTCCTGGCTGCTGGCGGCCATGCTTCGAACGCTGGGATACCGGGTTCGTGGATGGTACCTGGAAAGCGGCATCTCCGGGTACTGCGAGCGGGACCAGGTGGAGCGCTTCTCCGACACGCTGGGCATCCTTTGCCGGTACATTAAGGTGGCCGCGAGCGACTTTTTGGCATCTGTTCCCGAGTTCCTCTCGGTTACCGAAACCCCCATCTACAATCTGCATCCCGTCTCGAAATGGCTGTTGGCCAAAGCGCTCCGCCGCGAGGGGATCTCGACCCTGGTGACGGGCGATGGAGCCGACCAGGTGATGCGCCACGAGTGGGACTGCGACCTCCTGCCGCTCACGCTCGCGTGCTTCCAAAGCGCTGGAGTCCGCTTGATTGCGCCGTTCCTGGCTGCACCCGTCATCGGTTTCTGCCGCGTGCCACATCCCGACAAGGGGCCGATTCGGGAACTGGCACGACAACTGGGAGTCCCGTCCGTCCCCAAGCACCCAACGCTGTTTCCGGCTGTCGAGCTCCCGATGCACCCACGGGCATTGTTGCCGGGGATGGAGTTGGGAGGCCGGCGGCCGGCTTTCAGCCGGCGGACAGACGACGAAAGAAGATCGTCTGTCCTACTGCTGTCTTATACTACGGGGTTGTTGATAGAGGCACTGGAGGAGCACAAGCAGTGTGCGGGATCGCTGGCATAGTCCGGTCGAGCGGACTCGATGCGCAGGATCGCGGGTGCGTTGCGCGACTGGAGCGCCTGCTGGGGCACCGCGGACCTGACGGCGCCGGACGGTACCTCGACCCTTACTGCGCCCTGGCCCAGACGCGGCTGGCGCTGATCGGACCCGCCTCCGTTCCGCTACCCGTCTCGACACCGGACGGTCGCTACGTCATCGTGTACAACGGCGAAGTCTACAACTTCCCCGAATTGCGCGAAGAACTCCAACCGGAGACGCCTTTCGCTTTGCCCACCGACACCGAAGTCGTCCTGGCCGCCTGGCTCCGATGGGGAGTATGTGCGCTCAACCGTTTCAACGGCATGTTCGCCTTCTTCATCTGGGACTCGGTGGAGCAGGTCGGCTTCGCCGCATGCGACCCGCTGGGCATCAAGCCGTTCTTCTATTGCGCCGCCAAGGACCACTTTGCCTTTGCCTCCGAGGCGGGCGCCCTCGTCGAAAGCGGGACAGTTCGTTTCGTCGCGGAAGACGAGGCCCTTGCCGAGGCGCTAATCGCCCCGTACTTCAGCTCCGTCACCACGCTGCCGCTGGCGGGAATTGAGCGGCTCAAGCCCGGCCACTGGCTGAAACTCCGCGCCGGTAGCGCATCGATCGCACCCTACTTCCACTTTGAGCACTCCCCCGTACGGTATGCTTTAGCTTGCCAATCGCTTGACCCAGAAACCTTCGTCGACGATCTCGCAGCCCACCTCGACCAAGCCGTGGCCGCCTCCATGAGAGCCGACGCCCCGGTCGGCGTTTTCCTGAGCGGCGGCGTGGATTCCAGCCTCCTGGCGGCCATTGCCCAACGGCATAGCGACCACCCGGTGCCAGTCTGGACTATCGCCTATGACGGAGAAGACTCCGCCGACTACTCGCGATCCCTCATCGTCAGAAGCCCAGACCTGCCGTTTGCGGAGAGAGTGGCGGCCCGCCACGGCTGCGCCCACCACATCGTCCGTGTTGACGAAGCCCGGTACGAGGCCGCACTGGTGCGAACCTTGCGGACGAACGACCTGATCTGCGCATGGGAGCAGGAAGTCTCCCAGCAGATTCTGGCGGAAGCCGCCTCTCCTTATGTGAAGGCGGTCCTGGTGGGAGACGCCGCGGACGAAACGCACTTCGGCTACCCCTTCCTGCTCCATCCGAGCCGCATCGATTCCCCCCTGCGCGTCATCGAGTTTTTTGGGNNCGCCTGGCGATGTCCTGCCTGATCTATCACTTGTGGCTCACCCGCCTGCTCCATAACGGCGATATTCAGCTTATGGCGCACTCGCTCGAAGGGCGAGTACCCTTCGGCGACACGCGCCTGCTGGCGTTGGCGCAGAGGCTGCCGCAGGAATTGGGATACCGCGACGGGATTGAAAAGTGGCACCTTCGGCGCGCGGCGGAGCGCTTCCTGGAGCCGGCCATCGCCTGGCGCCCGAAATCGGCGCTGAACAAGAATCTGCGGGCCCATCGGACGATCCATCGCCATTTCGTGCGGGCCTGGCGCGAATCGGGCGCATTCCTGGAACCGTGGGTGGATTCGGACGCGGTGGAACGACTGGCGGCCGGCGACCCGCCCGAAACCGAGCGCGGAACCGCGACTTGCTTCCGCCTGCTGGCAGTGTTGAGCTGGTTTGAGAGATTCAACGGGGTTCCACGGTGAAAGTCGCGTTCGCGATCATTCCGGAAAAGGGGCACATCAACCCGTACATCGGTCCGGCTCAGGCGCTGGTCGAGGCTGGTCACGAGGTGGTAATCGCTGCGCCCGGCGATATTGGGGACCAGATTGCCAGGGCTGGCCTGGTCTTCCGCCCCGATTTGATCGATCACAGCGGGGACGGCCGCGTAACGCGAGGCGCCGAACTGGTCAGCCTGATTCAGGATGCCGAGCGGCTGCATTTGTGGATCGAGCAGTTGCTGCTGGGTGGGGTATGCTTTAGCTTGCCGAGTTCTTCAGGGCAAGCTAAAGCATGCCCCACGGATCAACTCCAGGCTTGGTACCGGCGGGAGCGCGCGGACGTGGTGGTGATCGACCCGCTCTACTATCCCGCGGCCATCGCAGCCCATCTTGACCGCATCCCCTGGGCATCCGTCTCGAACTCCCTCAACCCGGTGATCCCTGCGGATCTCGACAGCGCCCTGTTGCGCACCGTTCGAGAGTTAAGCCCGCGCCGGGCCGAGTTGTTTCGAGCCTGCGGCTTCGACGCGGCCTTCTCCGGGTGCGACGTCCTGTCGCCCTATCTGACCGTGGCGTTTGCCACCGAGGCGCTGGTCGGGAAGCCGCCGGCGGGCGTGACGCTGGTGGGTCCGTCCCTACCGCTACACGCCCGCGGCGATGAGTTGGCGGTCCGTCCGCTGCCTGTGGATCGGCCGATCGTGTACGTGTCGTTCGGCAGCCAGATCTATTTCTGGCCGGAGATCTTCGAGAAGATGATCGCAGCGGGCAGGATGTTGGACGCGCATCTGGTGCTGGCGCTTGGCGACCTGGTGGACGATCCTCGCTGGGCCGCGTCGCGCCCGCACTGCGATGTGTACCGTTACGCTCCCCAGCCGGAGATATTGCGGCGCGCCGCGGTGTTCGTCACCCATGGCGGCGCGAATTCCGTGATGGAGGCGATCCAGGCGGGCGTGCCGATGCTGATTTCGCCGATGTGCAACGACCAGTTCCACCAGGCATACTTTGTGGAAAGGGCGGGGATCGGTCGCGTGGAGAACCTGGTCAAGGCCCCGGTGGAGCGGATTGTCGACCGCTTGCGTGAGTTGCTGACGAGCCCGGTGGTGAGGTCGAATATGGAGGCGGTATCCAGGACCTACCAGACGAACGGGGCTCGAACCACGGCGCAGTTGATCGCGAAGCTGGTGGATCATGATTGACGAATGGCACATCCCTATCGGCATCACCGCGCGCAACGAGGCCAAGAACATCCTGACGCTGCTGGCGTCCCTGCGGGAGAGCATCGCTCGCGCGTCCACCGAACTTCCCTGCACCTTTCGCCTGTACGTCCTGCTGAACGATAATAGCGACCACACACCGGAGCTCCTGGCCGCGTTCCCGGACGTCACTGTCTGGCATACCGCGGGAGGCATCGTCGAGGCCCAGCGCATGCTGGTGGAGCGATGCGGGAATGCCGCGCCGTTCCTGGTCTTCTCGGACGCCGATATCCTGGTGGATCGCGATGCACTGCTCGAAATCTCGCGGGTGATGCTGGCCTGTCCCGAGGTGGAAGTAGCCTATGCCGAGAAGTATCCGATTCCACCCTTGCGCCGGACGCCGCTCGCGAAGGCGCTGTATCTGTACAACCTGCGCGAGGGATATCAGACCACGCGCCACTATTTCAATGGCCAGTTCTTTGCGCTCCGCCGCTGGCAGATTCCGAAACCGGAAGAACTGCGCTGGGACCCGCGCCTGGATACGCCATTCTTCCACCTGGCGGCCGGGATTCGGGTGGACGATACCTACCTCTCGCGAGAAGTGCTCAGCCGCGCCGGCCCCGGCGCGATTCGCTGTCTGCCGGCGGGTATCCGGTACCGCCCTCCGGAAACACTGCGCGGGATGTTCCGCAAATACCAGCGCATGCGCCTGGAGTTGGAGCGCCTGTCGTGCTACTTCCCCCACACGGAAAATGCTCACCAGCAGTGGGGCCGGCGGCGCACGGATGCCGTGAAACTTCGCGGCGCGCCCTTCTCGGAGAGGATCTATTATGGCCTCTTTCAGGCGGCACTTTGGCTCTGTAAGGCCGCTTACTACGCTCAAAAACTGTACTTCACGCATCTCTCCGCGCGCCCGTGCCCCACCTGGTCTCCTGTGGTGGAGAGCAAGGAACGCATGCCGTGACGGTCTACGAGGTGCCAGGCCTCGCCGGCCTCGAGTTGTGGCGCGGAATCGCCCGAGGCGCCACGCTCTTCGAGCTTCGGGAGCGCAAGCGGGAGTACTTCGAGGGGCTGCGCGAGTTCCTCGTCCGGCTTCATTGCGGGGAGGCGGCAGCGAATGACGGTCGGGAAACCGCAGCGCTCGGCAAGGCAACGGGTTTCGCGCGAGCGGTCTTCTGCGGGGGAGAGGCGGTCCATCCGTTGCTCGAACCCATCCTGCGCGCCGAGGCGGTTCCCTTCGCCATCGAGATTGACACCGGCGGGGCGTACGCCGCGAGACGGGGGGCGCTCGAAATCTTCCAGGCGATGGGCTGGAGCCGCGGCGTGGCACTGGACCTCGGCCAGTCCCACCTGAAGATCATGACGGCGGGCGGGAATTCGAGCGTCCCCCGCGATCCTTCGCTCTTGCCCTTTGGTGCCCACGCGATCGATGCCGCGATTGGCAGGGCGCGGTTGCGCAGCCTGATCCAGGAGGGCCTGTCTAGCGCGGCAGGGGTGTCCCAGGCCGATCCCAATGGCTCGTCGGCCCCGGCGCGGCTGGTACGCCCCGAGCCCCCGGACGGCATCGTACTCGCACTACCGGTGGCGCTCGGCCGCGACGGAGTGGCACAGCCGGCCACGTATCCGGGTCTGTTCGGCCCGGTCGAGCCCATATTCTCGGACCTGTTCCCCTGCCCGTGGGTAGTCCTCAACGACGCCGTCCTTGCTGCCCTGGGATTTCCGCCTGTAGCACAGGCTTCCGGCCTGTCTCTGGAGATTGGCCATTTTCAGCACAGCCCGCTGCCGCTGCTGGCTCCTGGTGGGACAGGCGGTTTCGCCTGTCTGCCGGCTGAAGGCCGGCTTGGACGGGCCTCCGGCCTGTCTTTCGCCGCCAGGGAGAAAACCCTCGTGGTGACGCTCGGATTCGGCATTGGAGGCGCGTTGTGGGAAAGGTAGCGCTCTTCCTGTCGCCGCATCTCGATGACGTCGTGCTTTCCTGCCCGGCCTACATCCAGCGATTGGTAAAGGAAGGCATCGAGGTCCGAATCGTCACGGTGTTCACAGAGGCCGATCCGGGCAGCGCAGCCTTATACCGGGCCAGAAGGGCGGAGGATCGGAAGGCCGTTCGCGAGCTGGGAGCCAGCGCGACGCACCTGGGGTTTCCGGACGCTCCCTACCGATCTCCCCGATACCGGGATTTCTGCGGCATCGTGTTCGGCCGGGCTCGGGAGTATCCGGGCACGCGACGGCTGGTTGCGGACAAGATCGGAGAGCTGATCGCCCGATGGCGACCGCTCCAGGTGGTCTCCCCGTTGGCCGTGGGGAACCATGTGGACCATCGACTGGTTCGTGACGCCGCTCTTCTGGCCGTAAAGCCGGAGGAGTGGCTGTTTTACGAAGACCGGCCGTATGCCTTTGTCCGCGAGCAGGTGGACCATGTGTTGGGCCGAAGCATGGCGCGGCCAGAGCGGTTCTGGCGGCGGTATTTTGCGGCCACGTACGTTCGCAATTATCGCGGAACCACCAGCGATAGACGCATTATCAAGCACTGGGCCGCGGTCCCACCCTTCCCGAGCAAGATTCACAAGGCCTTCACTGTCGAGACCGGACCGGTCGAATTGGCGCGGACGCTGGCCGCGCTCCGAGCTTACGGGACGCAGATGCCGGATCTGTTTACGGACGAGGCGGAACGGGAAACGCTTTATGGAACGGTGGCGGAAACGATCTATGCGCTAGTGGGGCGGGCTATCCAGCCCGCGGATCGTCTTTCCAGCCGGTCCAGCCGCCTGAAAAGCGGATTGCAGGCAGGATTGCCTGCCCCAAAACGCTGAAGCCCCCGCAACGGCTCCCTGAGACTGAGTGCTCAGGCTCCGGGAGCAGTTGCCCCAGGTTGACCACGAAATCCCCGCCACGGGTGTTGGGGATCGATGGAGACCAGAACGTAATGTGGGGCAGCCTTCTAAAACAGGCATTTGGCCGCATGATCGGGCCCTCCAGCTATACATTGTCCGTGGTACTTTTCGTGCGCCTTCTGGGAAGCGGAACCGCCAGATGGTAGACGAAAACCCCGCCAGGTCGAAGCCGCCCCGTTTCTGGCGCCTCCACGCGACCAAGATCGACCAACGGCAGAATTCCGGATAATGTGGAGCCCCTGGCCGCCGGCGCCCCCGCAATCATTGGGTGTTGGTGCGCTGAGGCTGCGCGACTCAACCTCGGAATTGACTCTGCATTAGGAACGCAACACCCAAGGATGCGCTTACGCGAAGAGGGCGCTCCTGAGCCGGCTACCATCGCAAAGACAGTCGAGATCCAGGCTGCCTGAAGCCCGCCACCGCAAGCCGCCCATTTGACGGCCCTCCGCACCGTGGCCAATAATTGGGCGTGTTCCCCTATCTCCAGATTCCGCTGTGGCACCTGGGACCCTACTCTTTCGGCGTGTTCCGGATTCTGGTGGCGACCGGCATTCTCGTCGGATACTCCATCATGCTGCGCAAAGCACGACGCGCCGGGCTCGACACCGGCTGCGCGGCCGAGCTCTGCATCTGGGCGGTCATCTGCGGCCTCCTGGGAGCGCATTGGTTCAAGCTGGCCTACCAACCCCTGTTGCTGTGGAGGGATCCGCTGATGTTGATCCAGGTCTTCAACGGGCTGGCCTCGTTCGGCGGCGTGGCGGGCGGCCTCATCGGAGCCGCGATCTTCTTTCGCCGCCGGCCGATGCCCGCGATCGACGTGTTCCGCTACCTGGATCTGCTGGCTTTCGCGTTTCTGTGCGGATTGCTGTTTGGCCGCTTCGGCTGTTACACCGCACACGACCACCCCGGGATTCGAACCACTTCCTGGCTGGCCGTGCAGTATCCCAAGGGTCCGCGCTACGATCTCGGCCTGCTCGAAGTTCTTCTGATCCCCTTTTTCCTGGGGCTGTTCGGAGTCGTGAAGCGGTTCCGTCTCCCCGGACTCTACGTGGGCGCCGTGCTGATCCTCTACCCGTGCGCCCGGCTGTGGCTCGATACGCTGCACGAACATCCGCCCCGCTATTGGGGCATCTCAGTGGATCAGTACGCCTCGTTCGCGTGTATTCTTGTGGGCGTCGCGATCCTGGTCTCGATGCTGCGCGGGGCTGCCAGGAAAACCGCGGTGCCGGCATCGCTACCGGCGGCTGCGTCCGACCGTCCGTGATAAACTACACAGAACCGGGACGGTTGCACCTAGGGGGAGCTGCTCCAGCCGAGGAGGGTCGATGACACCGCAAGCTCGATGTACGCTTATCATCCTGGCGCTGTGCGCGCTTTTTATTGGGGCTGGGGCACAGCAACGGAGAGACATCCCCCCGGGTCTCCAGGGCACGCAGGCCTGCCTGGTCATCGCTTCCGACGCCGCTGCCGTGTGCGACCCCAACATTTCGCCATTGCAAAATGCGTTTGACGGTTGTTCCAATCCCGCTGAGTCGCTTGCGAAGGATGGGCTTTGCGGCAGTTCGCTCGCCAACGTTAATACCACATGCACCCCGGCCGAGCAGCAGAACCTCGTGGACAACCAGATTTGCGAGAACGCGATGAACGGATGTGTCGCACGGGTTGTGAGTTTTAAGGTCACCGCTCCGGCCGCCGTGCAGAGCGGCGTACCCTTTACTTTCACGGTGCAAACCTTGAATAGCGGCAATGGCCAGGTGACCGGCGCCCTCGAGTTGGCGGCCCTGGGCAACGTGCACTTCAGTGCCCCGCTCAGCCCCGCAGGCACGTTTACGCTGCCGCCGGATACCCTCCTCACCAACGGGCAGAGCACCTTTACCGCAACCCTCACCTTGAACCAGGGCGGAGTGCAAACCCAGACCATCGCCGTAACCGACGTAGAGACTGGGATAGCAAAGGCACAATCCGCCTCGATCCAGGTTCAACAACTGCCGCGTCTGGTACTGTCCGCTCCCCCCACGGTGGTCAGCGGGGTGCCGTTCGTGCTGACGGTCTCGGCATTGGATATCAACAACAACCTCCTTACCGGATACACGGGCACGGTGCACTTCGACAGCACGCTGGGTTCGGCGACGCTGCCGCCCGATTCTGTTCTCAGGAACGGCACCGGCGTGTTTACCGCGAGTCTCCGGGAACTCGGCGTGAACCCGCAATTCATCGGCGCGACGGACACAGCCAATCAGTTCATCACGGGAGTAACCGGCGCAATCCAGGTGACCGCCGGCTCCAGCGATCCGGCCAAGAGTTTTCAAGTGACCGTTCCGACCCAGGTGATCGTCGGAACCGCGTTCAATTTCACGGTGATGGCGCTGAATGACAGTGGCACTCCGACCACCAACTACGAAGGCAAAGTGCACTTCACCTCCACGGGCGGAGCGTTCTCGGCCACCCTGCCAGCCAACTCGCCCCTGACCAATGGAACAGGTACCTTTTCGGCCACGATCACTCGGGCCGGCACGCAGGCAATTAACGCGTTCGACTCCATAAGATCGGGGATCAACGGGCAATCCGCTCAATTCACGGCGCTGACACCCGGCATTCCCGAATTGCGTTCGCCCACAGCGGGAGCCCGCGATGTTCTCTCGCCGAACGCGGTCTCCCCCTCGGCCACGGCGGCACCCTGCCCCCCTATCGCCTTTTTTCAGCCTCAGAACCTGAACACCCTGAGTTTCGACATCACCGGTCAGAACACCCAGGCGTCCGTGTTGTACCGCGAACCGGACGGCAATTTCACGGCGGAAGGTTTCTCCATTCAGGGGAGCACGACCAGTCTGTCGCAACTGCTGGCAGCCGGAGTCGGCACGCCTCTTGGAAACATTCCCCAGGCCCAGCGCTTTTTCGCGAATTGCCGCGGCCTGGCTCCCTGGACCCCAGCACCTCATCCCACGGTCCTTTCTGACATGCCCGGAACCATGTCGCAATTCCTGGTGGTCACCAATCTGGGAGGCGCCCCATATTCCACGATCACTGCCTTCCTCCCGGCCAACATGATCAGCGTCTCGCAAGACACACAGAGCACTTTCGGCCAGTCGATCGCTTTCTATCCGGTGGGGGTGTCGCCCATCGCCATCCGGGTAGCGGATTTCAACGGCGATGGACAGCGAGACGTGGCCGTTCTGAACGTCGGGGCCTCCGGTTCACCGGGCAGCGTCTCCATTCTGTTGGGCCAAGGCAACGGGCTTCTGTCTCCGGCGAAGGCCTTCACCGTGGGCCAGAAGCCGGTCGCGATGACTTCGTTCGATTTCAATCAGGACGGGCATGCGGACCTGGCCGTGCTGAATCAGCTCGATAACACGGTGACGGTTCTAATCGCCAACGCCGATGGCTCGATGAAGCCGGGGGTGACCCTTCCCCTGCCGGGAACCGCTTCCGATACCAATGCCATCGTGGCGGCCGATTTTGACGGCGATGGCAAAGTGGATGTGCTGGCATATTCCTCGACGGGGTTCACGCTGCTTCACGGAAACGGCGACGGATCCTTCCAGGTGCTTCCCCAAAAGACGGGCTACAATGTCCGGTTCGGAACGCAATTCCTGGCGCCAGGCGACTTCAACAAAGACGGCCACATGGACGTGGCGTCGTACAACGCCGACGGCACGGTGACGATCCTGTTGAATGGGGGCGACGGCAGTTTCCCCAATACCAACCGCTACGTTGCCGGCTCGGCCATTTCGGCGGGCGCCTCCTCCGCGGGGATGTACGCTACCGACCTCAACGACGATGGCAACCTCGACCTGGTGTTTGGCGCGGGCCATCCGGACGCAATCTACTCTAACCCGACCCACATCACGTTGCTGTTGGGCAACGGCAATGGGACCTTTCAGGCCGCGCCTGCCACTCGGGTTGGCGTGAACACTACCGTCATGGCCAAGGCGGATTTCAACAGCGACAACCGGAACGATGTAGTGGTGGGCGGAACTTCCACTGGCGGGACGCCTGAACTCTTAATTTTGCTAGGCGCATCGGGCGGTGGTTTCCAGACTCCTACGGCAGTGACCTTGCCTTCCAGCGGCGCCAAGGTACCGTGGGTCGCCACCGGAGACTTCAATGGCGACGGGCTCACGGACATTGCCGCCCTCGATGACAGCGGTAAGCTCTTCGTCCTGGTTGGCAAAGGCGATGGCACGTTCCAGACGCCCGTTGGTTTCAACGCGGGAACCGGGGCCTCCTTCGTCACCACGGGAGACCTCAATGGCGACGGCCGTTCGGACGTAGTCATCGCGTACGGAACGATCAGTGCGACCACCGCCGCCCCAACCAACGTGACGGTGGCGACCGCGACGGCCAACGGTTTCAGCGCAGGCGCGAGCGTACCCACCGGCCCGAACACCCTTCAGGTGGCTTTGGCCGATGTCAATGGCGACAACAACCTGGATCTCATCGCCGTCAATCACGGAGTGGGCATGACCGGTCTGGCCGGGGCTCAACCTTCAGCAGGCAACGTAACGGTCTCGTTCGGGAACGGCGACGGCACGTTTCAGCCGCCAGTAGCCTACACAGTCGGCCTGAACCCGATTTCGATTGCGGTGGCCGACGTAACCGGCGACGGCAAGCCGGACCTGATCGTGGGAACTGTGACCGCTACGGCAGCCTTTGTCGCCGTATTGCCCAACCTCGGTAGCGGCGCCTTTGGATCGCCTTCCATGCTGCCCACCTATTCCTGGCCGGCCGGCATCACGGTGGCGGATTTCGATGGCGACGGCAAGCAGGATCTCGCCATTGTCCATATTGCCGCCGACGCACCCGTGACGATCATGCGCGGGCACGGCGACGGGACCTTCGATGGGGAAAGGCTGCTCTTCGCCGGCAGCGCGCCGCAGTCGGCGATTGCGGCGGACTTTACCGGCGACGGCAAGCCTGATCTGGCGGTCTCCAATTTTGCGAGTTCTTCCGGGGCCGCGGGCACGGTCAATCTCCTGGCAAACTTGTCGGGGATTCAACCCTCGGCCACTCACTTTGTCTTTGCGGGCCCCCCGTCGGCGATCTCGGGAGGGACGGCCGGCTTCACGGTCACTGCATTGGATGCCAGTAACAACGTCGTCACCGGCTATACGGGAACCGTGCACTTCACCAGCAGCGATAGCGCGGCGAGCCTGCCGGCCGACATCACATTTACCGCCTCGAGCCAGGGAGTCTTCGCGTTTACGGTCTCCCTCAGGGCATTAGGCAGCCAGACCATCACCGCTACCGATACCGCCAATCCGTCGATCACCGGAACCTCCGGCGTGATCGCGGTGGCGTCATCCACCGGCCCCGCCTGGACGGTCGGGATCACCCACATCAGCAATTTCTCACTTGCCCAGCCGCTCGCGTTCTTCACCATCGCAGTCTCCAACACCCAGAGTGCCTCTCCGACCTCGGGAGGACCGACTGTATCGGTTGTCTCTCCGGTTCCGGTCACCCTGACCGGCCCCAACTGGAATTGCGGAGCCACCTCTTGCACGCGCTCCGACTCATTGGCGGGAGGCGCCAGTTACCCACCCATAACCGCAGCCGTGAACCTGACATCTTTTGCGATCACCCCGTTGAGCACCACGGTATCGGTCTCGGGCGGCGGCCTGGCCTCGGCGAACGCGACGGATAGTGCCACGTTCGTTCCGGCGTTGACCGATGTCCCCACAGCCGACCTTAGTTTCCTGCCTTTCATCGATCTGCTTCGCCAAACGGGCATCACCAGTGGGTGTGCGATCAACGGGTACTGTCCAGACAACACCATCACCCAGCAAGAGATGGCGGTCTTCGTGGTGCGATCGGTGATGGGCGGCGACAACTTTACCTTCACGACCACTCCCTATTTCACCGATGTGCCGGCGAGCAATCAGTTCTTCAAGTGGATTCAGAAGGAACAGGACTTGGGTATCGCGCTCACTTGCGGGAGCCAGAATCTGTTCTGCCCCACCAGCCCGGTGACGCGCTCGCAAATGGCGGTGCTGATTATTCGCGCCCGGTACGGGCTCGCCAACCCGCCAAATGTGCCCACGACAGCCTTTTTTACCGATGTACCGGCGAGCTCAACGTTCTTCCCCTTCGTTCAGAAAATGGCGCAAGTGGGGATCACCGTGGGTTGTGCGGCGAACCAGTATTGCGGCGATAACCAGGTGACACGCGGTCAGATGGCGGTGTTCATCATGAAGGGCATGTTCAACCTGCTGTTGCCCGGCGCGCCAATAATCCTCTCCGCGGCGCCGGCGTCTGTGCCGCTGGGGCAAACGGCCACGGTGACCATCCAGGGTCTGGGCACGAGCTTCGTCAGCGGCTCGACGCAGGTGTCGGCCAGCCCCGGAATCACAGTCACGAATGTCAACGTCGTCAATGGCACCACGCTGACCGCGCAATTCACGGCTTCCGCGACTACACCTCTCGGCCCGCGATCCATCATCGTCCTTACGGGCACCCAGGAGGCTACGCTACCCAACGTGTTTGCGGTGACTGCGGCGCATTTCTGATGGGCGTCCAATATCCGCCGGTAGGGGTCCAGCCGGCGAACACGCTCTTGGCGGGGATCCCAGGGACGGATGGTCTCCATTATCAGAGCGTTTGGGCGGAACGCCGGGCGCCAACGAAGGAACAACTCCCGATGGGTGCTCTCTGGCCGCGCTTGACGAAGGTACACCGCCAATGCATCCCCGACTTCCTGTGTGAGCGGAAGGCTCCGTTATCGACCGGAAATTGGCTTCGTTTCGCAGGAAGCTGAACAGCCCCCAGCCCCGGCCGCCGAGCCTCCAAAACCGAAGCCCGCGGCCGCCACTCCACCCGTCCAGACGCCCATTCGCGTCGAACCCACCGCCGCCCGGCCCGCGGACACTCGGAATAGCACCGGCAAGGCGCCCGACGGCCAGCCGCACACGTCCCCCAAGGCCGCTTAGAACGCCCAAAACCAAGGTCCGGCCCCAACGCGCACGGTCTCTTTGTCCGAGTGATGCACGGTTTCGTGGCGCACGCTTCGGGCCGTTTTGGGATGTCCTCTCTCTGCCACCGCTTCCTCAGCTCAGCTCAGTCAATAGAGGCGCAGGCGGAGACTGCCTGTCCCGCACAAACCACCGCAACCAAAGCGGCGAGAGCCCTTAAGTACCCTTTTCACCCCGGGAGCGTCGCCCGCTTCACGTTATACTGGCAACACGGATCAGTGTGGAATTCTTCAGCTTCGATGCAGCGTATCTTGAACGCCTGGCGGCCGGTGATCCGGAGATCGAGCGGCATTTCAGCGAGTATTTCTCCGAACTGATCCTGATCAAGCTGCGCGCCCGGCAATATGCCCGGAACATCATCGAGGATGTACGCCAGGAGACGTTTCTGCGCGTGCTGCAGGCCCTCCGGCGCAAGGGCATTCGGGAACCCGAGCGGATCGGCGCCTTCGTAAACTCGGTGTGCAACAACGTGGTACTCGAATTCGGCCGCTCGGGCGCCCGGCTTACCTTCACGGACGAAGGCGCAACGGAAATACCGGATGACCGTGCCGATTCCGAACAGGAACTGGTCAGCCGCGAGCAGGCCGCCGAGGTGCGGTCCGTGCTTTCCCAGATGTCCCCCAAGAACCGCCAGTTGTTATCCGCCGTTTTCCTGGAGGAGCGGCCCCACGAGGAGATTTGCCGGCAGTTTAACGTGGATCAAAACTACCTCCGAGTCCTGCTATTCCGGGCCAGGGCCCAGTTTCGCCAGACCATGGACAGCCGCAAGGCTGCCGTGGCGAGAAAACCGTCATGAGAACGAAACGCTGGGGATCTCACGATCACTTTTAGTCAGGGTATGACGGATGGAACATAACCGCGCCGTGAAAACTCAGGCTGTCGAACGATACCTCCTCGGGGAGATGCCCGCGGATGAGCGCGACGATTTCGAAGAGCACTACTTCGCCTGCGCGGAGTGTGCCCAGGATGTGCGCGCCGGCGCACGGTTTCGAGCCAACGCCCGGGAGCTCCTGCGGGATCCCGAGCAGTTCTCCCCGCCCGCCCGGGAGCGACGTGGATTCTCCTGGTGGAGCTTTCCTTCGATGGCCCCGGTCGCCGTGTCGGTCCTGCTGTTGAGTGTGGTGGTGTACCAGGCCGGCTTTGTGATCCCCGGCCTCAAGCGCGAGGCCGGGCCGCAAGGGCCGGCCCAAGGTGCGGTGGCTTTCTCGCTGCACGATACCACCCGGGGATCCGAGGGTGCCAAGGTCACTCGGATACCGCGGGGCGCCGGCCTGGTCAGCCTGAATTTCGATATCGTCACCGACGAGAAGCAGCCTTCGTACGAATGCACCATCGCGGACGCGTCCGGCAAGACCATGGCCGTGACGACGCTGGAATCGCCGAAGGGGGATGAGTCACTCTCGATCCAGTTGCATCGCGAGTATTTTCCGCCGGGACGGTATAGGATTGAAGTCCGGGGGGCTTCGAACTCAGGCGGCCCCGGAAAGACCCTGTTGCAATACGAATTCGAGATCATCTAACGCTACGGAGAGCACATGTTCAAACCGCAAGGCAGACGATTCCTGTACAAAGCCCATGCCGTGGGGGCGTCCGGCAACTTTACGAAACCGCATGCCGAGTTTCTGGAGGCGCAGGCCAGCAGCGCATTGCCGATTGCCGGCGGCAAGACGTCGGCACGCGTGGAGAACTTCAACCACCGCGACATCGTGTCGTTCCGGTCGGCATCCACCCAGGCGATCGGGACCTACGATCCCCTGTCGGGCTCCTGGAACACGTTAGTGACTGCGACGGTAGAGGGCCTGAACATCCAGGGTGTGGTCACGGCCGACCGCATTGTGGCGCGGCTCGCCTCGCACCACTATGCTTACGAGCGCGAGGCTTCCATCCTGACCCTCGGCAGTCACATCGAGAACCTCAAAGTGGCCGGTCAGTTGGTCCATCTCGAGCCGGATAGCCAGGTGCTCTCGGAATGGGACACGATGTCGGCGGCGCGGAAAGGATGCCCCAGCCGCAAGCCATATGCGATCTCCAACGATGGCACCATCATCGCCACATCCATCCTCCGAAACGTCGCCTGTCCCGGCGGCATGAAGGTGGAAGATAACGCGATCCACTTTTCCGAATTCGGATCCATCTACCTGGGTGAGATAATAATCTCCGACGGAGAGCGCCGGCTAACGATGATGCGCGTCGAGTTCGGCTGCGAAGTGGATGGATGTAGCAATTTCGGCGACGTCGGCGGCAACGGGCACCTCTTTCCGTAAGTCCCTGGGTATTGTCATCGGAACGCTTCTGCTATTCGGTTGTACCAACGAGGCAAGGAACGCTCCGTCCAAGGTCTACGCGAGAGCGGACGCTGATCTTCGCTCTGGCGATCTTACCAAGGCGCTGGAGGAAGCCCGATCCGGGTTCTCTTCCTGGCGGCGCCATCGGGAGTCGCCATGGTACTGGAGGTTCCGCCTCCTGAGTGCGGAGATTCTGCTCCTGGAGTCCGAGGTTCAGCAGGCGCTCCCCTTGCTTGGGGAAGAGCCTCCGCCTGGAGTTGCGGACCGCGGCCGGATCGAGGCACGCCTCATTGCAGACTGCGGCTACGCGACGTTCGTGCAGGGCCGCGACCGCTACCCAGACGCAGGAGCCTTGTTCGGCAAGGCATATGAGAAGGCCCGCCAATCGGACGCTGACGATCTGATTCCAAGGATCCTGATTTATCGAGCTTCCCTAAACATCGTGACCGACCATGCCGAATCGGCCGAGAATGACCTCCGCCTGGCGTTAGCCGCCGCGGAGCATGCGCACGATCGCTACTGGCAGGCCAACTCGATCGCCAGTATAGGCACCCTTCGCCTGAGGCTCCACCGCTATGACGAGGCGATTGAGTGGTCGCGCCGCGCGCTCCAGATCTCGCAGGCCGAGAACTATCGGGCGACGGCGGCCAAGGTGATGGGTAATCTCGGTTGGTGTTACTACCGGCTGGGAGACCTGGACAGCGCCGAGACTTATCTGGCCCAGGCGGAGCCGCTGTTGGCCATGCTGGGCCGGAGGGATGACCAGCAGACTGCACTGGGCAATCTGGGCAGCGTGCATTTCTCCCGCCAGGACTACAAGAACGCGCTGGTGTACTACAAACGCGCCCTGGCCACCGCGCAGAAGTACCGGTTCGACTCGTCCGAAGCGCTCTGGCTGAACAACATTGCCACGACTTACATAGAGATGGGTGACTTGCCCTCGGCCGAACCCTACAACCGCCGGGCCCTGGAACTCCAGTCCCGGCTGAACGATAAGGTGGTCAGCACTCTACCCATGCTAAACGCGGCCGGGATCGCGCTTGGCAAGGCCGACTATGGCGCCGCCCGGCAGTTCTACGATGCGGCTCTCCAGGCGGCTGCGGAGGATCCCGATGTCCAGTGGGAGACCCACTACGGCCTGGCAGAACTGTACTCACGCAAGGGCGATCCGGTCCACGCACGGGAAGAGTTTGAGGAAGCGGCAGGCATCCTCGACACGAGCTGGTCGGATCTGTTGAACGACGATTCGAAGCTTACGTTTCCGAGCCGGTCGACTCAATTTTACCGGAGCTATGTGGACTTCCTGATGGGTCAGGATCGCGGCGAGGAAGCTCTGAGCTTTATCGAATCTCGCCGCGCGCGCCTGCTGGCCGAGAAGATGGGCGCGCAGCCGGCCGCCGGCAGCTTGCAGGACGTGGCCAGACGGTCCAATGCAGTCTTGCTTTCGTATTGGCTGGCGCCCGAGCAATCTTACCTGTGGGTCACGGCACCCGGAGGATTCCGCGCCTTCAAACTGGGGCCGGAGGCGCCGGTCTGCGACCTGGTGGAGCGCTACTCCAAGACGATCCTCGACAGGCGGGACGGCGGCTCCCTGGGAAGCCAGCTTTACAACATCCTGGTTGCACCGGCCCAGGAAATGCTGCCCCGCGGGGTGCGCGTCGTGGTGGTGCCGGACGGATGTCTTCACGGGCTGAATCTGGAGACTCTGATCGCGCCATCGGGCCGGTACTGGATCGAGGAAGCGACTGTGGTGATCGCGCCGTCGCTTCGGCTGCTGCGTCAGGATCGCAGATCCACCGCCCGCAGTCACTCCATCCTGCTGATCGGCGACCCGATCCAGAACGATCCCGCCCTCCCCGAATTGCAGTTCGCCGGCAAGGAGATCGCCGGCATCGCGAGCCTCTATGGCGACGCGGTGGTGAAGACCAGGGAGCGTGCCCGGCCGGAGGCCTATCGGGCCGCCAATCCGTCCAGTTTCCGGGCGATCCATTTCGCCGCCCACGCAGTGCCGAACCGGGACAGTCCGCTGGATTCGGCGGTGGTGCTTTCGCAGGGAAAGGACTCCGCCAAACTCTATGCGCGAGAGGTGCAGGAGATCCCGCTATCAGCCGACCTGGTTACGGTTTCGGCTTGCCGGAGCGCGGGGGCACGTACCTATCCCGGCGAAGGACTAGTCGGGTTCGCCTGGGCATTCCTCAGCGCCGGCGCCCATCACGTGGTGGCCTCCCTTTGGGATGTAAGCGACCAGTCCACGGCAGCGTTCATGCAGGCGCTGTACACGAGGGTGCGTCGAGGGGCCGAGCCCGCCGCGGCATTGCGGGAAGTGAAACTGGAGTTCCTGCGGTCGGAGAGCGCGCGGAGGAAGCCGTACTATTGGGCGCCTTTCCAACTTTATGTGCGGTAGCGTACGGTAGCGTACGGTATGCTTTAGCTTGCCCAGCCTTGATTTCCTTAATTTAGCACTGGGCAAGCTAAAGCATGCCCCACGGCGATGACGATCACAGCATTCTTACGACAAGAACACACCATCCTGGAAGAGCGCCTCGACGCGCTCGCGGCGGCGATCGGCGGCGGCCACGGGATCGCCGAGAGTCTCGCGCTGGCGGCTGAACTGGCGCGCGAGCACTACCAGCGGGAGCAGCCTTTCCTGGATCGCCTGGCCTTGTACGAGCCTGCCGTGTCGGCCAAGCTGATCGCCCAGCACGAGGAAGCGTCCGAGATGGCCGTCCGGTTCGAGGAGGCGCTGGCCGCCGGACAGACTCGCGACATGCTCGCGCTGGCGAGGAGGTTTCATGCCATCGCCCAGCACAACATCATCGAAGAGGAGCGCGATGTGTTTCCGCTGGCCGACCGATGTTTCACGGAGCCGGAGCAGGCGCAACTGCTCGCCGCGCTGGGAATTCGCGCGTGAAGACCCTCCCCGCTAGCCACGTGGTCACTTTTGAACAGCGGACCATGGAACAGGCGTGCTAACTTCACTGTGGCTGCGATTATTGGATCGCGGCCAAAAGCGGGGAACCTTCCCCAATCGAGTGGAAAAACATGCGCTATTGGAATCGTGCACTGCTGCTTTTTGCCTGTGCTGCTGTGGCGCAAGCGAGCATTGTTGTCCCAAACTCCCTTGCTAACACGGAAGGGGGCGGTAACAACAACTTTCCTTTTGACAGCACTACTTCTCAACGGTACCAGCAGGTCTACGCAGCGAACCAGTTCAGCAGCGGCGGCTGGATTACGCAGATCGCTTTCCGGCCCGATGGCATAGTCGGCAAAGTCTTCTCCGTGACGATCGCCAATATTCAGATTGACCTGTCGACCACTGGAGACGCCCCCGACGGGCTGAGCACTACGTTTGCCAATAACGTCGGGTCGGACGATACGACGGTGTTTAGCGGGGCTTTGAGCTTGTCCAGCAGCGACACCGGGCCGGCAGGCGGACCGAAGGCTTTCGACATCATCATCAATCTGACCACTCCGTTTCTCTACAATCCCGGTTCGGGAAATCTGTTGCTCGACGTCAGGAACATCATTCCGGCAACCCCGTCTGGCGGGGCCGGAGGTTTCGATTCGCAGCTTACTTTGATCGATCCCGTAATGTCCCGCGTTTATTCAGACGACGTTAACAGTGCGACGGGCACCGCGGACACCGAGGGCCTGGTGACGGCGTTCACGCTCGTACCGGAGCCGGGAACCGTCGGTTTGTTGGCGGTCGGGATTCTCCTTGTGGTAGTGGGACTCAGTTTCCGCCGCAGAACGGACTGAGGCCGAATGCGTCGGCAAGCTAAAGCATGCCCCACGTCAGTGGGTCATGGCGTAGGTGATGTAGTTCACGCCGATACGGATTCCCAACGCGGAGAACTTTTGCGGGTACTCGGGATTGTCGGCGTGTTCCCAGGAGTCGCCCAGATCCATGTTGTGGCAGATGGCCACCATCAGCCGGCCAGTCTCATCGTAGATCCCGCGCCACTCGGCGCCTAACCCGTGGTCGTCGCGACCGATCACGCTGAAGGTCGGGCACTTCTCGCAGATGCTGTGGGTCTGGATATACTGGGCGCCGGGCACCTGGTAGCGATCGTCCAGGTCGAAGACCGTGTGGAAGACGGCGTCGGAGTTCGGCAGTTCCACAATCGTCCGGTCCGGGAACACTTTGTGCATCGTGTGGATGAAGGTGTTCCATTCGTCCATCCCGTGAAAGTCGTCGCACATGAAGAACCCACCGCGCAACAGGAACTCCCGGAACTTCGCGATTTGAGGATCGGTCAATTCCCAGTGGCCCACTTCCACGGCATAAAGCCAGGGGTAGTTGAAGACGTCTTCGGTCTCGTCGTCCAGGTTGATGGGTTGTTCGGCCGATCTGGTCTGTACGCGGGTCAGGCGGCGGATGGCCTCCGAGAGGTGGCGGTCCGAGCGGGGATAGTCGATAGTCCAATTGGTGTTGCCTTCCCGCCAGTCGTAGCCTCGCTTGTGCGTCGACTGCCAATCGATCACCAGGGGGCTGGAAGGATACATCAGCCGGGCAAAAGTCCATTCTCCGGGCACATTGTAGTCTTTCGGCAGGGGGATGCCGTTGCCCTCCGCCGCACTGTACTCCCACCCTGGATACTCGCGGAACGGACGCTGTGCAAAGAGAGCGCACACCAGTACGCCCCATCCCGTCATCACCGCAAGAACAACCCAGCCGCGCTTCATGTACTTCCAGTATAGCTAGTAGGACAGACGATCGCTTTTTGTCGTCTGTCGGTCGGCTTAGCCGGCTCTGGAGAAGGCCATTTCTGCCGGAAGACACACGACGAACAACGATCGTCTGTCCTACCTCCGTCCGCCGCCAGCCACGCCAATAAGCCGGCCGGGCATATCGGCAAGCGCGTAGCCCATCACGGCGAGGGCCGCGAGATTCTTGCGGAAGTCCTCCGGATTCACCTTGTCCAAGGTATCGGTCTCGGTGTGGTGCCAGTCGAAGTAGTGCGTGCCCACGGTGCGCTCCGCCAGTCCCGGGACGCCATCCCGCATCAACGGCGCGATGTCCGATCCGCCTCCGGCGCCCGAGATCTCGCCCGCGCCCACGCGCTCCAGAAGCTTGGCAATCTCCCTCAGCATCTCCTGAGAGGCGGGGGCCACGCTGGCTCCGAAGCCGACGGGCGCCTCAGCTCCGCCGTCCATTTCGATAGCGGCCACCTGATTCTTGATCTGGTCGCCTACGAATTCGCGGTATCGCTCGCCGCCGCGGCCGCCGTTCTCTTCATTCACCCAGAAGGCCACGCGAATCGTTCGGCGCGGCTGGAGTCCCAGCTTCTTCATCAGCGCCAGCGCCTGCAAACAGGCCATGATCGACGCGCCATCGTCCTGCGCCCCCTGCCCCACGTCCCACGAGTCGATGTGCCCGCCCATCACCACCACCTCATCCGGAAGCTCCTTGCCGCGGATCTCGCCGATCACATCGCCACTATCGGCATCCGGCGCCATGTGCGCGCTCATCTCCAGGTGGACCTTCACCGGAACGCCATCGGCCACCAACCGCGCCATCATCATGGCCTCTTCGGGCGACACCGCGGCGGTGGGGATTTGAGGTTGATTCGGGTCGTAGTTCATGGCGCCGGTGTGCGGGATCTGCATGGCCAGAGGCGTTACCGAGCGCACCAGCGCCGCGACCGCGCCCAAGGCAGCCGCGTGGGACGCTCCGTTGGTCCGGTACTGCACCGTGGTCCCGTATCCGTGATACTCCTGGTTGTAGAGCACGATTTTGCCTTGCACCTTGTCGCGCCCCAACTTGTCCAGCTCGTTGAAATCCGCCACTGCCACGACGTCGGCCGTGATTCCCCCCGGCGGCGTGGCGATGCTTCCCCCCAGTCCGAGCATGTGGAGAGGCTTGTCGAGGGGCGCCAGCATACGGGCCGACTCGGCCCCCCGCACCCAGTGCGGAACCTTGGTGGGAATAATCTGGACGTTGGTCAAGCCGGCGCTCTTCATCTGTTCCGCGGACCACGCGATGGCCTTTTCCAAGCCTACAGAACCGCTGAGGCGGTTACCGATGCGGTAACACAGGTAGGTCAACCGTTTGTAGCCTTCGGTATCGGCCAGGGCCGCGTCGATCAGCTTGTCGGCCACAGGACGATATTGTTCCGTGAGGTTGGGCGAATCCGCCGCCATGCCCGTCCCGGCAGCCAGGAGAGTGAGTGCGACGACGTGGCACAGGCATTCGTGCCTGTGTTGGTTTGCTCTTCTTAGAACTCCGCGCATATAGTCCCTAAGTGTGACATAGATCCCGCCCTGCTCCCCGACCTCCGTGCTCTCATTTTTCCTTCCCTTCTCCGCGTTTTCCTCCGCGCCCCCGCGTCTCCGTGTCCAGATCTTTTCTCCCTTTCTCCCTTTCTCCCTTTCTCATCTGACGAACGGGACGTACGCCTTCACGCTGCTCTGATACCTCCGGGCCTCCTCCCCAAACCGCGATTCCAGCAGCTTATCCTCGGTGTGTACCCGAATCTCGGTCCCCACGAGGAACAGCGCCAGCGCCACCGCGGCCCATGTCCAAGGCGTCAACACCAGAAGCGAACAGAGCAGCATCGAAAGCATGGAGGTATAGATGGGATGCCGCACCAGGCCATAAGGACCCGTCCGCACCAGCTCATGATCCTCGTACAGCCCCGCATGGATCCGAAACTGTTTCCCCAGGTGCGTCACCGAACTCCACGACAGCACCACCGCCAACGGTCCCAGGATCAGCGCGGGCAGCAGGCGCGCCAAGTTGGGCGGAGTTTCGGGCGGCAACCGGAATACAAAGGCCATGAGGATGGCGGTCGATTCCAATAACAGCCCCAGGCGTGTAGGCCCGATCACTGTAATGGACGGCCGCCGCTGGTTGTGAGGCGCACGGAAGAGGAACGGGTAAGCCCATCCACACCAACACACCGCCAGTCCCGTCCATGCGACTATCTGCATCGGTTCCTCTCGTCACCCGCGGCGAGTGATCCCGACTGTTATTGTTTCATGCCCCCTCCGGATCGTGCAATCTAACCCGATTCCTGCTACGATCCTCCGTATGTTCAGAGGAGTGGAGCACACCGCAATCGCATCACCCGACCCCCGTAAGCTGGCCCAATGGTACGTAGACCATCTCGAATTCACAATCAATTTCGAATACGCGGGAAACTACTTCGTGAAGGGCGCCAACGGGTCGATGCTGGAGATTATCCCCTCGGAGGGTGACCGCGCCTTGCAGAGAATGAAAGACCCCGGCATCCGGCACCTCGCGATCCTGGTAGACGATTTCGACGCGGCCCACGAGCGCCTGAAGGCGGCCGGTGTGGTGTTCTTGGGGGAGCCTATCGCGAACCAGGGCAACCGCCTCCTCTTTTTCGCCGACGGCGACGGGAACTACCTCCATCTGATTCACCGCCAAAAGGCCCTGTAACACGGGCATTCTTGCCTGTGTTGTGGGCAGGCAATCTTGCCTGCAGCCGCGTTTCACGCGGCCTTTGGACAGCGGCGAATCCACGCACTCGGTCAACAGCGCCGGCTGGAAAGCCGGCGGCAGCCAAGGATTGGCTGCCCCACAATACAGGGATCAACACAGGCAAGAATGCCCGTGTTACACCTTCACGATGACCTTTCCGAACTGCTCTTTCCGCTCCACTCGTTCGTGCGCGGCGCGAATCTCGGCTAGCGGATAGGCGTGGTCGAGCACCGGCTTGAGTTGCCCGCGAAACACGAACTCCAACACCTGGTGCAACTCCGCGGTGGTCCCCATGAACGATCCCAGCAGGCTCCACTGCTTGCTGAACAGATACCGCAAATCCACGCGCGCGTCGAAGCCCGTGGTGGCGCCGCAGGTCACGAGGCGGCCGCCCGTCGCGAGCGATTCCAGACTCTTCTGCCAGGTAGCCATGCCCACGTGTTCCACCACCACGTCCACACCGCGCTTCCCCGTGATCTTCCTCACTTCGGCCGAAATATCCTGACTATAGTGATCGATGACGTAGTCCGCCCCCAGGGCGCGGGCCTTGGCCAGCTTCTCTTCGCCGCCGGCCGTCGCGATCACGCGGCAATGGAACATTTTGCCGATCTGGATGGCAGCCGATCCGACGCCGCTGGATGCCGCCAGCACCAGCACGTCCTCGCCCGGCCGCAGTCGCGCGCGCGTGATGAGCATGTGCCAGGCCGTGAGGAATACCAGCGGCACGGCGGCGGCCTCTTCGAAGCTCATGTGGTCGGGAATGGGGATGACGCTATACTCCGGAGCCGCCAGCAGTTCGACGTTGCCGCCATCGACGCCGTAGCCGAACACGGTGTAGCGCCGGCACAGGTTGTCGTTGCCGGAAAAGCACTGCTCGCATTGCCGGCAACTCAACCCAGGCGAGAGCAGCACGCGCCAGCCAGCTTTGACGCGTTCGCAAAGCTCGCCCACTTCGACGACCTCGCCCGCGACATCGCTGCCCAGCACGTGCGGCATGGCGAATTTCATCCCTGGGATACCCTCCCGGACGAACAGGTCCAGGTGGTTCAGCGCACAGGCGCGCACCCGCACCAGCACCTGGTTCGCGGCGATCCGCGGTTCCGCGGCATCTTCATAGACGAGCTTTTCCGGCCCGCCATGCTGATGAATCCGAGCGACCTTCATGATTCGAAAGCGTAGCACGGGGAAGGTGTTGAAAGAATCCAGATGCGCGGGCGGCGACCGCCTGCTCCACCACCGAGGGCGCGGCACTTCACGCCTGCAGCGCTACTACAAACCTATGTTGCTAACAAGTCAAGTTGTCCGGTTTTATGAGACCCTGCGGGCCGCCGGCCGATCCATCGGCGCTGGCGGCGCACGCCACCTGCTTTTTGGCGTGCGCCCCGCCGATCCACTCAGCTTCGTGGCAGTTTCCGCCCTGTTGCTGTCGGTGGGCCTGCTCGCAAGCTATCTCCCCGCCCGCCGTGCCACAGAAGTCGACCCCATGGTAGCGCTGCGGAACGAGTAACGTGGCACGGGCATTCTTGCCTGTGTTAGTTTTGGTTCTTCGGCAACTCGCATAAGCAACCCATCCGAGACGCGCGCCACAATCGCGCCAGATCGGCTAATATAAAGCCAAGGGGAGCCGATGAGCAAAAAGGAAATCATCGTTCAGGAATTGGAAGGCGTACCCGAAGAGGATTTCGACGCTTTACTCGTCTTCATCCATTCCCTCAAATGCAGAGATGGCGCAGACGCCGCGCCACGCCTGCCGGCCGAATCCTCCCTTATGAAAGACTGGCTCTCGCCTGAGGAGGACGCAGCCTGGGCAGATTTGTAAGAGGGGATGTTGTACGTTCTTCACTTTCCATTCTCCGATCTGTCCTCGACCAAACGGCGTCCAGCACTGGTTCTTGCGACCCTGAGCGGTGACGACATCATACTTTGCCAGATTACTGGCCAAAACCAAGTCAGACGAATACTGCGTCGCACTGGAACCGTCCGATTTTGATACCGCGGCTTGAATCGGCCGAGTCGTATCCGGCCAAATCGGCTGTTCACCGCCGATTCTGGGATCGTACTGTATGCAACGGGCCGCGTTCGCGGTAGGAAGTTGCAAGAGGCCGCGAGTGCCGTAATCAGGATCCTGACGCTGCACTAACGCAGCATTCTCCCGCTCTTGGTTTTGGTTCTTCGGCAACTGGCATAAGCTCTAATGGCCTTCCTTCGGCGGTGTCGGAGGAGGAGGGATGGGTCCGGAGGGTACGGCCGGCTCAGTCATAATGGGCAGCGGAGCTTTTCCATCCAGCTCGAAAACATAGAGCAGCGGAGGATTATCGACTTTGGCATCGGTAACTCCGCTGGTCGTCGGTTTGCGGCCGCTGCCTGCCATCATGGCGATGTACTGCTTGCCATCCACGAGGTAAGTGATTGGCGGACCAGGCGCAAGGCGGCCGATCGCAAGTTCGAGAAGTTTCTCGCCCGTGTCCGCTCTATAGGCCAGCAGACGGCCATCGTTGATCGCCTGGAAAACCAGATTGCCGGCTGTGGTCACCGTTCCGCCTCCGATCCCGCCTCCGCCGGGGGTACGCCAGACCAGTTTCTGGTTCACGGGATCCCAGGCCTGCAGCACGCCGCGACTGCCCACGAGGGGCTCAGGTCCGATCATGGGTATGGAATTCGGTTTCGCCGGCGCGAAGCCGCGCGCCAGACCGGTATGCCCGGTTTGCGCCGCGATGACCTCGTCGCCGGCAGCATACGTCCAGCTTCCATATGTCGACGGAATATAAACCAGGCCGGTGATGGGGTTGTAAGACATCGGAGACCAGTTATGTGCGCCACCCGCCGTCGGAAAGAGGGTAACCGCATCCTTGCCATAGAAGGCTTCCGCATTGACTTCAGGACGGCCGGTGTGGTCGATGCCTCGAGCCCAGTTGACCTGAGTGAACGGCTGCGCGGAGAGGAATTCCCCACTGACCCGATCGAGCACGTAGAAGAAGCCATTCTTGGAGGCCTGCATCAGCACTTTGCGCGGGCGGCCGCCGATGGTCAAATCGGCCAGTGTCAGTTGCTGAACGCTGTCGTAGTCCCAATTGTCATTCGGCACTACCTGGTAGTGCCACTTCAGCTCGCCCGTAGAGACGCGCACAGCCAGAATGGAACAAGTGTAGAGGTTGTCCAGTCCCTGCGCGCCCCGAAACTTCTGGACCCACGGTTCGGCGTTACCGGTGCCCACGTAGACGAGGTCGAGATCCGGGTCATACGCCATTCCGTCCCAAACCGCTCCACCCCCGCCCATCTTGTAGAAGTCGCCTCCCCAGGTCTTCGAGGCCTTCCGCATTGCCTCGTTCTCGTAAGGATTGGCCGGGTCGCCCGGAACTGTGAAGAAGCGCCATGCCCGGACGCCGGTTGCCGCGTCATAAGCATCGAAGAACCCACGTGTCGGATGGTCGCCCCCCGCCGCGCCGATCAACACTTTTCCATTGGCGACACGCGGCGCCATAGTCAGGGAGTACCATTCCTGCGGATACGCGACGCGCGATTCCCAGCGTACCTTTCCGGTAAATGCATCGAGGGCTTCCAACCGGCCGTCGATGATCGGGACGAAAATCTTGCCATCATAGATCGCAAGGCCGCGGTTCACTGCCCCACAACAGATCTTCGGCCTTACCGCATCCTGGTTCACTTCAGGATCCCAACGCCACCGCTCCTTTCCGGTACGGGCGTCGACGGCGAAAACCACGCTCCAATTCGTGATGCCGTAAATCGTGTCGTTCCAGACCAGCGGCGTCGCCTCCTGACCTCCGCCGCCCGCGCCGAGCGCGTAGGTCCAGGAGAGTCCGAGACGGCTGACGTTTTTGATGTCGATCCGATCGAGCGGGCTGAAACGCGTCTCGCTCTGCGAGAGTCCGTACGTGAGCCAGGATCCGGGAAGAGCATCCTTGGCCGTTCCGGCGTTGCGCAACACGTTCACATCTACGGCAGGCGCCTTCGTCAGCTCGCGGCCGGCCTGTTCCGCCCCGATTGAGGCCACGAAGGCGAGCACGGCAGAGCCGCCGGCAAGCAAAACGAGTCCTTGCAGTTTCCACCTGGACATCAGTCAACACCCTCCTACAGATCATCCATTGTTCAGGAATCATATCAGGGTTTTGTGCGCCCCGCCCGATGCGCAGCAGCATTCGTCCGCTCCGCACCGCGTGTTACCCTCGAAGGTTGTGCTTCGACGCGTAATCTGGATTGTTCTCGACAGTGTAGGGATCGGCGCGATGCCGGACGCCGCGCAGTACGGCGACCCACCCGGTGGCGACACCCTCGGCAATATCGCGCGCATCCGCGGCCTCCGCCTCCCCAACCTCGCGCGACTGGGGCTGGCGAACATCAAGCCGCTCACCGGCATCGCCGCCTCGGATTCGCCGGCGGGGGCATACGGCCGCTGCACGCTTGCCTCCCCTGGCAAGGATACGACCACCGGCCACTGGGAAATGGTCGGCATTCTTCTAGATCGCCCTTTTCCCCTCTACCCGCATGGATTTCCGCCCGAGATCATGAGCGAATTCGAGCGGCGCATCGGCCGCAGTTCGCTCGGCAACAAGGCGGCCTCCGGCACCGAAATCATCCAGGAACTCGGCGCAGAGCATATGCGCACGGGTTCGCCGATCGTGTACACCTCGGCCGACAGTGTCTTCCAGGTGGCCGCGCACGAAGAGGTCATTCCGCTCTGGGAGCTTTACAAGATCTGCGAGACCGCCCGCGATATTCTGCGCGGCCCGTTTGAAGTGGGACGCGTGATCGCACGGCCATTCCTGGGCGCGCCGGGCAGCTTCACCCGCACCTCGAACCGCCACGATTACGCCGTGCCGCCGCCCCGGGGGATGCTGCTCGACCGGCTTGACGACCGCGGCGTGCTGACCCACAGCGTCGGCAAGATCTTCGATGTGTTCCTCGGCCGCGGCATCCGCGACTCGGCGAAGACCAAGAACAACGCAGATGGCATGGCCAAAACGCTGGAAGCCATGAACTCAGTGGACGACGGGCTGATCTTCGTCAACCTGGTGGACTTCGACCAGCAGTTCGGCCACCGTAACGATATCGAGGGCTACGGCGCCGCCCTGGAGCAATTCGACGCCTGGCTGCCGGAGTTCCAACAGTCGCTGCGCCCCGACGACCTCGCGATTTTCACGGCCGACCATGGCTGCGA
>PMTT01000542.1:122645-127802 GCA_003167275.1 Bryobacterales bacterium
GAGTATCGCCCACGGCGTCAGTTTCTTAAACCAAATCATATGAGAAAACCAGTCATGGCGGGCAATTGGAAGATGTTCAAGACGCCCGCCGAAACCATCGCCTTCTTCGAGAAGTTCCGGCCGTTGGTCGCGAATTCCGAACACTGCGAGATCGTGATCTGTCCCCCCTTCACGAACCTCGCCGCGGCTGTGGACGCCGCCAAGGGCACGCACATCCGTGTGGGTGCGCAGAATATTGCCTGGGCCAAGGAAGGCGCCTTTACCGGTGAGATTTCCGGCCCCATGATCGCGGCCGTGGGCGCGACTTACACGATCGTAGGCCATAGCGAACGGCGACAGTACTTCGGCGAAACCGACGAGACGGTCCTGAAGCGCACGCAGGCGGCGCTGGAGTTCGGCCTCACCCCCATCGTCTGCGTGGGAGAGCGCCTGGAAGAGCGCGAGAGCGGCAATACGGAAGCCGTGTTGATCGGCCAGTGCCAAAAGGGAATCGCGGGACTTACCGAGCAGCAGTTCGCGAAGATCGTGATCGCCTACGAGCCGGTGTGGGCCATCGGGACGGGCAAGACCGCCACTCCGGAAATCGCCGCCGATGCCCACCGGACCATTCGCGCACAGGTCCGGGCGAAGTTCGGGAAAGAGGCAGGCGATGCCGTCCGCATCCTGTACGGCGGCAGTGTGAAGCCCGACAACGTCAAGTCGCTGATGGCGCAGCCCGAAATCGATGGCAGCCTCGTCGGAGGCGCGAGCCTGGATGCGGTGTCGTTCGCCGGTATCGTGAATTTCTAAGGTTTCGGTGGGACAGACCATCGCCTTCTGTGGTCTGTCAGAGTCCGGGCTGGTCCTCGAAGCGCCGGGCCCGGACTCACCGCAGGCCTTCACCGTTAGCATCCACACCCTTCAATATGCTAACTTCTTAGCTGTAATGCGACTTATCCGTGGGTTGAGGATTGCTGCCCTGATTGCGGCCATCTGCGTGTGCGTGCAAGGGCAAGACACGCAAAGCAAGGAAGCCAAGGACGCGCAAGCCAGAGAGGCGCTGGCCAAAGACGAAGCCAAGGGTCTGCCGCCCAGGGCAACTCCGGGCGATTATCAGACCCATGTTCAAGCGGGCACCGTGACGATTGCGGCAGAATTTGCAGGGCACACGGTCCCCGGTCCACAAGGGCCACTCACCACGGAAGACTATATCTCGGTGGAAATCGGGTTGTTCGGGCCGCCCGATGCGCGGACCAGGATCTCGTCGGACGACTTTTCGCTCCGAATCAACGGGAAGAAGGCGGCCTTGCCCACCCAGCCCTATGGGATGGTGATCGGAAACGTCAAGGATCCGGAGTGGGAACCGCCGGAGAAGGCCCAAGAAAAGTCCAAGACCAGTTTGAACACCGGCGGTGGCGGACAGGATAAGCCGGAAGCCGGCTCGACGCCCCCCGTGGTTCACATCCCGATAGAGGTACAGCGCGCGATGGCGCAGCGCGTACGAAAGGCTGCACTTCTGGAAGGCGATCGGGCCCTTCCACAGGCGGGACTGATCTTCTTTAAGTACGGAGGCAAGGAAAAGGGCATCCGTTCGATGGAACTGATATACTCTGGGCCCGCTGGAAAAGCCACCCTGACCCTCCAGCCTTAAGGGCGCACTCGGGAATTTCGTCTGTTTCACGTGAAACAAGGATGTAAATCGAGTTACAAAGGTTCCCGCTCGGGGCAAGAGACAGGCGAGCACGCCTGTCCTACCGGAGCGGAATCTCGAAGTAGAGCAGTTCCTTATTGGTGGCGGCCTCCACCAGTCCGCTCAGGTAGACCGTGGCGGTGGAGTGCAGACCCGTTTGGAAATAGAGGAAGCCGCTGGCAGTATTGCCCGGCGGCAACATTTGCGCGGCCAGCGCGCGGCCTTCGATCTCCCAGACATCCAGCGGATTCTTCTTCCCTTTCAAGGCAACCGGTCCGCCCGGGGTGGGCATCACAGTCGGGCGTTTGCCTCCATTCAGGAACTTAACGTCCGTGGCAGACGTAGCTTCCACCCGGTCTCCGCCAGGACCCACGTATTCGGCCTTTAACCGGTCCAGACGGATGGTCTGATCGCCATCGTTTTGAATCACCACCAACACCGGGAGGATGCCGTATTGATACGGATTCAATTTGCCGAAGGCCGTCTTCATTTTGTCCGGGGAGGAGAACGGATCCACGCCGATCGTGACCTTGCCGTTGGTCTGGTGATGAACATAACTCGCGGCTGGGGCGGCCTTGAACGGGGCCTCCTTGTCCGCGGCGAACGCCGCCGCTATACTCATGAGAAGAGCCAAACGTTTGAAAACAAAAGGCATTTATTTCCTCTATCGAGTCCTTCAGGCGTTTGGGCTGCCTGTACTGCTATTGTATTTCCTATTCCGCGGCATCCGGAACCGCGGCTACTGGCAATCCTTACCGCAGCGTTTCGGATTTCTCCCGCACTCCTTTAAACAGACCGGCCCCGGCACAATCTGGTTGCATGCAGTTTCCGTCGGAGAGGTCCTGGCGTGCGTGGAAATCCTCGGGCGGCTCCGGTCGGAGTTTCCCCACAGTGGGCTTTTCGTTTCCACCTCGACGCTGGCCGGACGGTCGACCGCCGCGCAGAAGCTCCAGGGCCGTGTGGATGGCGTGTTCTACGCTCCGGTGGACTATACATTTGCCGTGCGCCGGGTCCTGCGCACGCTGCAACCATCGGTCGTGGCGATTGCGGAAACGGAGATCTGGCCCAACCTGTTCCGCGAAGTCAAGCGCCTGGGGGCGGGGTTGACCATCGTCAACGGCCGGATCTCCGACCGGGCGTTCCCCCGCTACCAACGGTTCCGGTGGATCTTTCGCGCGGTACTGCCGCTGGTGGATTCGATCCTGGCGCAGACCGACGAGATCCGCGAGCGCTTCGTTATTCTGGGCGCACCCCCGGAGCGGGTGCGAACTACCGGCAATTTCAAGTATGACTTTGAGGCGCATTCCGCGCCGAAGGGTTCTCCCGTTCTAGCCCACCTGGAGCGCGTTCGTCCGGGCCAGGTCTGGATTGCCGGCAGCACGATGCCGCCCGCGGACACGGGGGACGTGGATGAGGACGACGTGGTGATTCACGCGTTCCGGGAATTGAGGGAGAGCCATCCCAAACTCCTGTTGATTCTGGTCCCGAGGAAGCCCGAGCGGTTCGATGTGGTCGCGCAGAAGTTACAGGCGGCCGGCGTGCCGTTTGTGAGGCGAACGGAATTGGCGGCCTCGGGCAAGAGCGGGGGCAAAGAGCGCCCGCCAGCGGGCGAGGCAGGCGGCACCGCTGATCCCGACCTTGTGGGGCGGACCCCCTGGTCCGCTGCCGACCCCCTGGTCGGCTCTTCGCCAGAAGCCAGCGAAGGTACGTTGCGAGCGGAAAGGGCGACCGGGGGGTCGCCCGCGGACCAGGGGGTCCGCCCCACCTCCCACGTCCTCCTTCTCGACACCATCGGTGAACTCAGCGGCCTCTTTGCGATCGCGGACGTCGTCTTCATGGGCGGAACCCTGGCCCAGCGCGGCGGCCACAACATCCTGGAACCGGCATTCTTCGCCAAGCCTGTCATCGTCGGGCCCCATATGGAGAATTTCCGCGACATCGCCGACCAGTTCCGCTCCGCCGGAGCCTGTGTGGAAATCGCCGACGCCTCCGAACTCGCGGCCTCCGTGGCACGGTTGCTGGACAGCCCCGACCGGGCACAGGAAATCGGGCGCAACGCCCTCAAGTGCGCACAGGCGCGGCGAGGCGCCACGGCCCGCGCTGTAGATGAGGTGCGCGCATTGTTCCAGTGCCATGTTCCCTGGTACCGCCCGGCTACGCCGTGGTTCGAACTGCGATGGGCCCTGGCACGGGTCTGGGAATGGGGCTCACGGGAAAGGCAGGCGAGCCACCTGCGGGATCAGCGCAAATTAGACGTACCGGTGATCAGCGTGGGAAACCTCTCCATGGGCGGCACCGGAAAGACCCCCTGCGTCTTGCGCCTGGTGGAAGTGATGAAGGAGCGCGGCCACAAGCCCGGCATCCTGACTCGCGGATACGGACGCGGCTCGCCCGAGAAGCACCTGGTGCTGGAGCCCGGCGCCACCGTGAAGGCGGAGCATTCCGGCGACGAGCCGCAGATTTTCGTTCGCTCCAGGCTGGCCCCCGTCGGCATTGGAATCGACCGCGTCCAAACCGGCCGCCTGCTGCGCAACACCTTCGATCTCGATGTGATGCTGCTGGACGATGGCTTCCAACACCTGCGGCTCTTCCGGGACGTAGATGTGGTGCTGGTCGATGCGCTCGACCCCTTCGGAGGCGGCGACGTCTTTCCCCTCGGGCGCCTGCGAGAGCCAATGAGCGGTCTGGCGCGAGCGGATTTGATCCTGATCACGCGCAGCGACGTTTCCGAGAACGCTCCTGCCGTGGAGCGCGAGGTGCGGCGGTGGAATTCGCGGGCGCCGGTCTTTCGCGCCTGGGTGGAGCCCCAGGTCTGGGTGGAGAATCGCACGGGGCAGGAGTACGGAATCGGGGAACGGCCGTTCGACCGCACGGCGGCCTTCTGCGGACTGGGCAATCCTCAATCCTTTCGCCGCACCTTGGAGGGCTTGGGGTTGAATCTCGTGGAATGGGTGGAGTTCGAGGACCACCACCGTTACCGCCCGCAGGAAGTGCAGCGCCTCACGCAGTCTGCGCTCGCTCAAGGCGCGATGGCGTTGGTGACGAGCGAGAAGGACGCTGTGAATCTCTGCGAGTCGTGCGACGACTTGTTCGCGCCGCTTCCCCTTTTCTGGCTCAAGGTCCGGCTCAAGATCGAGCGGGAAGCCGAGTTTATGAGCGAACTGGAGCGCCGGATCGCGCCGTGACATGGGCATTCGCCTGTTTCCATGGGCTCCGCCCACTCAGTGGGGCAGGATTCCATCCCATCGGCGCTAAGATAAAGGACGTCCTCAAGATGGCGGCTGCTCGCGATCCGACCGTGGGACACACGCTTTACGTGCAACTTCCCAGAACGTCGTTCGGGCCAATGTCAGCATAGGCGGCTTTCGGTCCGTGAATCAGTAAACACTGCGTCGTTACACGCGAGCGATCCTGGGCTGAGGTCGAACAACAGCGGAACGAAATAAGCCTCTAGCCGCCTTACAAATCGTACTCGATCGGGGCCGAAT
>PMTT01000318.1 GCA_003167275.1 Bryobacterales bacterium
TCGCGATGGGTCCATCACCTTCGTCCCCGATCACGGCAACCCGCGCGTGCTGGGGAAACGGACCGAGGCCACGTTCACCCAGGCCGAGGTCCCGCACCTGGGACTGAAGATGGAGGACATCAGCGCCTCCGGTCCCGACCTGCTCGCCAACAAGCTGCTCGAACATGGCGACCCCGATCCGATCCAGGTGCGTGATGCCGCGCCGCCGCTCGGCAGTCCGCCTCCTCAGGCGCCAGCTCGCGCGGGCGCTCCGGCAGGCGGGTTCGCCGCAGGCGCCGGCGGAGTGCGCTCCTGGAATACGTTTCTGGGGACCAAGGAATGCTATGACACCATGCCGGTCTATGGCGGCGGCAACACGCGCACCTACCATCCCAATCAATATTTCCCCGAACTGACGGGCGAGGTTCTGACAAAGCGTTGGGAAGGACTGCTGGGTGGCTGGATGCCCGCGGTCCATAAGGTATTCCCGCTCTCCGACACCGCCTACATCGAGGTCATCGTCTTCGGCGATGTGGAGGCCCACGACAAATTCATCGTCCAGACCTGGCATCGCAACGCGCGCGTCGAGAACGGCAAAGTCACCAAGGTGGTCTACGGCTACTCCTATCCCGCCTACCCGCCGGCGCGCCAGGATCCCAAGCCGGAAGAGTTCTACCGCGCGCTGCTGGTGTTCGCCAACTATTGGGACAAGCAACTCAGCGATGTCGTGGCCACCGAACTCCCGGACAAGGTGTGGGTGGACATGATGCGCTACGCGGTGGCCAAGGAACTGATGGTCCGGCCCGGCGGCGTCTACCCAAAATACGGCGCGGTGGATCGCGATTACTACGGGTCCGAATACGACGGCTTTCAGGACATCTTCACCGCCTCGGTGTTCACCAACCTGGAACTCGGCCGCTTCGAACCGTGCAAGGCGATCCTCGACAACTACCTCTCCGACTTCACCGATGCGAAAGGCATGATCAACATGCGCGGCCCAGAGACCGCGCAGTTCGGCCTCACGCTGTCGCTGATCGCCCGCTACCTGAACTACACGCACGACGCAGCGCTGATCCAGAAGCATCGCGGCAAGATCGAAGCCACCGCGGCGATGCTGCTCGCCATGCACGATGAGAGCCTGAAGCTGCCCGAGGATGCCCCCGGCCACGGGCTGATCCACGGGTGGAGCGAGTCCGATGCGTGCCTGGCGCCGAAGCCCGAAACGTGGTGGCAGCCCTACTACGCCAACAGCGCCTTCGCAGCCCGCGGGTTGAAAGACCTGAGCCGCGCATGGTCGGGGATGAATCCGCGGCTCGCACAGGACTGGCTCAAGCGCGCCAATACGCTGCAGGAGACCACCATCCGGAGCATGGAGAAGTGGACGCTCGCGGACCGCAATCCGCCTTACGTGCCGCTGCTGCCGGGGTCGAAACTGACCTTCAAGGAGGCCATGCGGCAGGAGCGCCCCAGCCCGCAGCAGTGGCCGCACCGTCCCTACGCGGAGCTGGTGATGGCCGACATGCTGCCGCATCCGCTCGCTAACAAGGTGGTGGAGACGATGCGCAACTACGGCGCCACCACCATCGGGGTGCTCGCGAATGTCGGCGGCAGCCGCGCCGTGCTGGGCTTCATCGCCTACGGCTATGCGGAGATGCTGCTGCGGCTCGACCGCGTCGAGGAGTACCTGCTGTTCCTCTACTCGCACCGCTTTCACGACCATACGCCGGGGAGTTGGACCGCTGGTGAAGTCGCGGGGATCAACGGGGGAACGGCGACGTTCTGCATCCCGGCGCAGCAGACCATCCCGATCGTGGTGCGTTGGATGCTGGTGCTGGAGGATTCCGACGAAGACCGGCTGTACTTCGGCAAGGGGCTTCCGCGCGAGTGGGTGGCCTCGGGGAAGACGATTCGGATTGACCAGGCGCCGACGCGGTGGGGGCGAGTCAAGTTCCACCTGGCGGCGAAGCCTTCGTCCAAGAGCGTGGTGGCGACGGTGGAGTTGGCGCGGAGCGCGTCGCCGAAAGAGGTGCAGGTGAAGCTGCGGATGCCGCTCGACAGCGCGGTGAAGAGCGCCACAGTGAATGGGCGGCCCGCGACGCTGGGAGGTGTCCACGGCGATACCGTGATCTTCCAACCGGGGAGCGAGAAACGGTTTGAGGTGGTAGGCCAGTGCTAGCTTGGCTCTGTGGCACAGGCATTCTTGCCTGTGTTGGTTTTTCTTGGGAAAGGTAGAACATGCCGGGGGAACACCAGCAAAAACCAACACAGGCAGGAATGCCTGTGCCACGTAGGACCTTTCTGGCGGTTGGGCTTGGGCACCTCGCACTCGCGCAGGTGCCCGACGCGATTCGTAATCTTCGTCCGATGACCGATGGTGTCCACCCCATCACCCTAGACGAGCGTCGCGCGCGCATCGAAAAGGCGCGCCGCCTGATGCACGACCACAAGATCGGCGCCGTCTTCATGGAGCGCGGATCGAGCATGTTCTACTTTACGGGAACGCGCCAAGTCTATGGCCTGCTCCTGCCGGCGCGCGGGGAACTCGGCTGGATCGTGCCTGCGACAGAGGAGCAGAGGGCGCACGACGCCAGCAAGCTGGGCGGCGACGTGATCGCCTTTCCCGAGTCCGATGGCCCTTTCCGCAGCATCGCGAAAGCCCTGAAGGATCGCGGCGCCGCGGCCGCCCGAGTGGGGTTGGAAGAGCAGGTGCGATTCTCCCTGTTCGATGGCGTCCGCAAAGAGCTGCCCTCGGTGGAGTTCGTGAACGGCGATGTGGTGACGGCCGGATGCCGCGTGATCAAGTCGAAGGCCGAGCTCGCCCTCATGCAGCGTGCCGCCGATGTCACGATCGAGGCTTATCGCGCAGGGCTCGCGACCCTTCACGAGGGCATGAGCCCCGGGGAACTGAGCGGCAACATCGCGGCGGCATACCGCGCGCTGGGCTTTCAGGGGAACGCGGCGGTGAGCTTCGGCGTGAACACCGCCTTTCCGCACGGCAGCATTCAGGCGCAGAAGCTGCGGGAAGGCGACATGATCCTGATCGACGATGGCTGTAGCGTGGACGGGTACCAGTCCGATATCACACGGGCCGTGGTGTTCGGTAAGCCGTCGGCGCGTCAGCGGGAGATCTGGACCTTGGAACGCAAGGCGCAGGACGCGGCGCTGGCAGCGGCCAGGCCAGGGGCGACGTGTGAGTCGGTCGACGCCGCGGCGCGCAAAGTGATTATGGATGCGGGCCTGGGTCCGGGCTACAAGGTGCCCGGCCTGCCACATCGCACGGGGCATGGCATCGGGCTGGACATTCATGAGTGGACCTACCTGGTTCGCGGCAACAAGACTCGTCTGGAGCCAGGCATGTGTTTCAGCGACGAACCCATGATCGTGGCCGGCGAATTCGGCGTGCGGTTGGAAGATTGCATGTACATCACGGAAGATGGGGTGCGGACATTTAGCAAGCAGAGCCCGGCGATCGATCAACCGTTCGGGTAACACGGGCAGCGTCAAATCAAGAATGTGAAAGCGAGACAATCCAGTTTACGTAAAATGTTACGTAGAGCTTGCGGCCCTAAAGAAAGCGACTATGGCTACCCTACCTACATTTACGGCGATGAGATTTTTACGGCCACGGATCTGAATCGCCGCGCCGGGCAGGTGCTCGATGAGGCGAAGAACCGCCCAGTCACGATCACGCGCAACGACGAGGCCTTCGCGCTCCTTCCGCGCAAGGACGCTTGCCGCATGGTGGAGGCGGTATCGAGTGCCAGACGTATGGTGGATCTGGTCACGGTCGTTTCTACGTACAACCGGGCTGGGGCAGAAGTTCCGGTTGGACAGACCTTTGAATGGCTTGACGCCTTCGATATGGATGAACTCCGTGGCCTTGTATCGGAAGGGTATGGAGTCTTTCATCGTGCTGCCGATGCCGAACTCTCGTGGACTGATTTCGACGCGGCGTTACATGAGTGGCAGGAAAGCGCTTCCGCTTTGCGGAGCCATGCGCTGGCTACCGCGTTCGCCACGCCGTTCGATGAGGTTTCACTTACCGAGCCGGTGACAGTGGAATGCGGCGACGATGTCTGAAGAGCGGCTAACGCCACCGCCGGCCGCGACGCATACAGGAGCCGCCAGCAGCCACCCGACAGCGAGACCCACGCGCGCCCGTAGCGCGCCACCAGCGGCCCCAGCACTAGGCGGAGGCTGTTCACCGGTTGAGTGAAAGCGAATTGTTCGGACGAAAGATCGTTACCGCCTCGATGCGGGAAATGCTAGTTCCCGCCGATGAGAAGCAGTGTGGGTTGCGTAAGTTTATGATTCTTGGGTTAATCCAATGGCTTTCGAAGGCGTGTCATCCCCACCGATGATGTGCGCTCCGTCGCTGGTAAATGGCTTAAGGGATGGAGCGATGTAGCGGTTCTCGGTCGTGACACTCTTGCCAGTGGGTTGGCCAATCCGTGCCCCTTGGCATCTTCACCGATATGGTGTAATGTGGTGAAGATCGAAGGGGCCGTCATGATGAAGGTGAATAAGGAAGGTCGGAAGAAGATGAAGGGCCCGAACTCGGCGGCGGTCCGCGCATCGATCAGTTTTCCGCCCGATATTTACGAGACCCTCGATAATATCGCAAAGGAGAAGAGGGTTTCTCTGGCTTGGGTGGTGCGCGAGGCTGCGGAACAGTACATCGGTGACAAGTGGCCTCTGTTCAGTCGAAAGGCAGGGGAGCAGCAATGAAAAAAAGAAGCGCCCAACTAAACCTGGTGATGTCCCGGAATCAAGCGGCAACGGGAAGAACTGAGGACTCATGGGTACCGCTGTCAACAATAGATCTTTTTTGCGGTGCGGGCGGCATCACGGAAGGATTCCGTCAAGCCGGTTACCAGTGCCTGTACGGCAACGATTGCATGCCAGAAGCCGTTGAGACGTTTTTGTTCAACCACCCGAAGTCCTGGGCGGAACCGGGCGATGTCGAAGATATTGACCCCGCCCACGTGCGCATGCGGTTAGGTTTGAAGAGAGGCGCTCTCGACGTGCTTGTCGGCGGGCCGCCGTGCCAGGGTTTCTCGATCAATGCTCCCGAGAGATTCCTGAGCGACAAACGCAACAAGCTTTTCAAAGACTATCTCCGATTCCTAGAAGAGTTCGAGCCGAAGGCCTTTCTTTTCGAGAACGTTCCTGGTTTGTTGTCCCTGGACGACGGCAAGGTCTTCCGTCAGATCCTTCGGGAGTTTGAAGGGCATGGCTATCAAGTAACCGTCAAGATTCTCTTCGCTGCCCATTACGGCGTGCCGCAAGAGCGATGGCGTCTGATCCTGCTTGGTTCGCCAACGGTCGCGATCGTGCCGCCGGAACCTACGCACTATGCCACGGGCCGCGCCAATTTCCGCAGCGGCGGCACTTTGACGTTTCGGCTCGGGGAACCTGACGAAGAACAATTGCTGCCGGTCGTGACTGTAGGAGAAGCCATTGGCGATCTTCCGCGCCTTGAGATGAGCGAGGGAGCGGAGACGGTCCGTTACACAAGTGAACCCCACAGCGCCTACGCGCGTATGATGCGGAACCCCGAAGGCGTGACGTTCAACCATTTTGCCGCGACGCTTTCAAAACAGAATGTAGAGCGAATGAAGCACGTGAAGCCCGGCGGTTCCTGGCGGGATATTCCACACGGTTTGTTGCCAAAAGGCATGCAGCGGGCGCGGAAATCAGACCACACCAAACGCTACGGTCGGCTGCGGAACGATGGCCTCGCGGGCACGGTCATGACGAAATGCGATCCGCATTGGGGCACGGTTTTTCTACCCGATCAGGAGCGCTCGTTAACGGTTCGCGAAGCTGCACGTTTTCAATCCTTCCCGGATACTTATCGGTTTCTTGGGCCGCGTGTTTCTCAATACGAGCAAGTGGGCAACGCTGTTCCGGTCTTAATGGCTAAAGCGATTGGGTTGCAGATCCGCGCTCATCTGGAAGCGCAAATGGGAGTTCCGGCGGGCCTGCCTGAAGCGGCGTTTGGGTAGTGGGATCGTCGGGTTCTTTTATAATAACCCGGAAATCCGGTCAAATAACGGCATCCAATGATGGACCGTAGTGCCAATATGCGGGCGATCCGGAGCAAGGATATGCAGCCGGAGTTGAAGGTGCGAAGTCTGGTGCACATGTTGGGTTACCGGTTCCGCTTACATCGGAAAGATCTTCCTGGAAAGCCCGATCTGGTGTTCGGTCCGCGCCGAAAGGTGATTTTCGTTCACGGGTGCTTCTGGCATTCCCATAATTGCAAAGCCGCGCACATTCCGAAGTCGAATCAAGAGTATTGGGTGCCAAAACTGCAACGGAACAAAGCGCGGGATGGAAGGAATATTGAAGTGCTCGAGGCGGATGGCTGGCAGGCCCTTGTCATCTGGGAGTGCGAGGCGCGTGACGAGGGCCGCTTAAGAAAACGCCTCAGGACATTCCTTGGCAGAGTGAAGCGTCGGCAGTAACCATAGCAATTGCATTATGGAGCAGTCTGCCGCGCGAGCATATCGGGAGACAATCGTTGTTTCCCTTTTCGACCCCCAACGGGACGCGAAGCAGGTGCCGAACTTTTTGAGGTATTCTTTGATGGATGATCAAATCGCTTTGCTCGCGCCATCTTAGTAGTGTCACGAGCCTGGGGTGGATGACCATCTGTCGGCCATTGTCGCCCTCTTCAACCGGCGGCAAAGGGTAAGTGAGATTGGCTGGGATGGCAAAGAAACCAAAGAAATCAAGGAAAGCAAAGACTCCAAAGAAAATAAAGGATCTCACTCCACGCTTCGGGATCGGCGAATGGTTCGGGAAGGTGCTGACCCGGATGGATGCTCTGGAGCGCCGCTACTACGCGTCCGAGGTCCTCAAAGAAAAGAAACTCAGAGAGAAGCAGCCTTGCCCGTTCCAACCCCGCAAGCAAGATGCGAGGTGTACGAAGGATGGCGGCGTCTGTTCCCTGCGGCTCTACTCCTATAAGGCCGATGAAAAGACGGGCAGGGCAATGGGGGATCCGGTGGCCGGTCCTCAAGGTGGACTGCGCGCCACCTGCCCGTACCGTTTCCATGAGGCCCTCAACGTATTCCGTTGGGTGGGCGAAACCATTTTGGGCGACAGCAACCCGAAGCTCGTCGGTGAAGTTGGTTTCCTGGAAGCCAGCGCGACAACCGATGCCGAAGGCGGCGATGACGTTGGCCGCATCGATATGGTGCTCGTCAGCAACAAGCCCGTGCTAGGCGCGCCCATGGAGTGGTGCGCCCTGGAGATTCAGGCGGTCTACTTTTCGGGAGATGCGATGCGGGGCGAATTCAAAGCCTTTGCGGATGAAACCGTGGATTGGGTCATCTTTCCGGCAGGTCGGCGGAGGCCGGACTACCGCAGCAGCGCTCCAAAACGCCTCATGCCGCAGCTCCAAATAAAGGTGCCGACCCTCCGCCGCTGGGGCAGGAAGATGGCCGTGGTGGTGGATCGCGCATTCTTCGATTCAGTTGGAGAGATGGATAAAGTAGCAGACATCTCCAATGCAGACATTGCCTGGTTCATTGTAAAGTTCGAAGAAGTCGCCGGAAGCAAGTACAGCCGGATCGTCCGCGACGAGGTGCGCTACACAACGCTGGAGCGGTCTGTGGATGGCCTTACCGGCGGAAAGCCGGTCCCAAAATCGGAGTTTGAAAGGCGCATCGCTGGAAAGATGAAAGCATCCCCCTCACTGGAACAGGCCGAAGAGACGGGGCTTCCCGCTATCGGTCTTCCCGATGAGATCGAGGAATCAGGCTCGTAGGCTCAGTCGTCGTAAGCGCTCAGGTACAGCACCGAATCGTAATCAACCAAGCCAAGCCTCACTCGATTCAGCCATCCATTACGGCCCAAAACGTTCCTTTTGACGCTTGCGTCTTCGTGGAAGTACACCATCGCGTGGACTTGGACATCGAGCACGGCAATTGTCACTTCGTGGCCATACGCACGGAAGCGGCCTGCGACAGTTGAGAAGTCCATGCGCGTCCCGTGCTCCGGTTCGATCAGAAGTCCGTCGGCTATGCCCCGGTCAAACACGCAAAACTCCGCGCCCGTGTCCACGTAGGCGAATGACTGGACCACCTTCGTGCCCGCTCTGAGCGACATGCGCAGACGAATACCACGATCCGCGGGGCCATAAGCGTGCCGCGTGCGAAATGACAGCGGGTAAGACACTGGCTACCACCCACCGAACGGCAGGTCGGAAGGCTCCTCCACATGTACCAGGAAAGGCGAACTGAACCCAAGCGCTCGAGCTTTTTCAGCCGCCTCGCGAGCGCTAGCCGACTCGGTTACCAACCGGTCGCCGTCCAGCACGACCCATCGATCTACGTATTCCTGCCAATGAGACCGTAACCACTCCAGTTCTCTTGCGCCTGATACCTCCGCGGCCGCCGAGGGTGAAACGACAGCGCGAAGCGTCCGCCCGTTCATGACCTCTTCGAGGTTGGCGGCGGCAAATTCGAGCGCCTGACGGACATCCTCTTCCCCTAATCCCGGGTATTCGCGGAAGAGGTCCTCGCGATTCTGGTGGAGCGAGACGGCTTCGACCACTCGGCACACTGTCAGACGCGTCCCGCGAATGCATGGCTGCCCATTCATCTCCTTCGGGTCAACGGTGATGCGGTCAAACTTTGCTGCGGTCATCAAAGCCTCCCTGCTGCCCTAAATCTTACCGCGTTCCGCAACGGCCAGCCGAAAACGCGCGAACTGCAACTGTCGCGGACAATATCTTTAGGGGTAGTGCTCGCAAAACCAACACAGGCAAGAATGCCTGTGCCACGGTCGCAAAGGTGATAGGATTGTGCGAACGCGATGGGGCATGCTTCGCCGCTGGGGTGCGGCGGTAACTCCCGTCGGCGTGTCTGGCGGTTCGGTACGATCGTCACAAAACGGGGAATCTCGAAATGCGGAAGGCTTATACGGTTGTGCTGCTGGCCCTGCTCGCTTGCGCGGCGGCGTTTGGTCAGTCTTGGAATTACGATCCGAATACGCCGATCGGGCCCCTTTCCTGGGGCTTCCTCGGCGGGTACAACGCTTTTGCGACTTGCGGAACCGACAAGCAGGCGGTGGGACTCCGGCAGGCGCCGATCAACATCGTGACGGCCGGCCTGAAACCCTCGGGCCTTCCGTCCATCACCTTCCGCTACAAGTCGACTCCTCTAGTGGTGGAGAACCTCGGACGTGTGGTCGAGGTGGAGAATGAGACCGACAACAGCGGAATTCTGGTGGGATTGGAATTGGCCGACACTTACCAGTTGGTGCAGTTTCATTTCCACACACCCAGTGAACACAAGATCGACGGCGTGGCGGACCAGATGGAATTGCATCTGGTACATCAGAATGCCCTGGGGGAGTTGGCCGTGGTGGGCGTGTTGTTGAAGGTGGATAATACCAAGGCGAACCCGGTCTTCGATGAGATCTTCAATAATGCCCCTTATCTGTTTTTTCACCAGACGGCCACCAATGACACGCATCTGAAGATCAACCCGGTGGACATGCTGCCGAAGACGCATACTTACTACAACTACTCGGGATCGCTGACCACACCGCCGTGCTCGGAGGGGGTTCGTTGGTATGTGTTGACCCAGCCGGCCTTCGTGTCGAGCAAAGCCGTGGCGATTTACCAGGGGCTGCTCTCGCAGAGTCCTTTGAATAATTACTATCCGTTCAACGCCCGGCCGACCCAACTGCTCAACGACCGCCCCGTGTTGGTTTCGAAGTGATTCAAAAGCCGGCTAAAAGCCGGCTGCAGGCAAGATTGCCTGCCCCACCCGCAACCGGAGCATCCAGCCGCCTGCCCCACTTGGGAAGTTACAATGTGGGAGATCCTCATGCTCCAGATCACCGCAGTGGTCGGCGCGCGGCCGAACTTCGTCAAGATGGCTCCCATCCTCCAGGAGGTCCGGCGGCGGTCGCGGGTCCGTGCCCGTTTGATTCACACCGGACAACATTATGCGCCGGAAATGTCCTCCTCGTTTTTCGACGAGCTGGGAATTCCGGCTCCNNTGGAGCCGGAGTTCCAGGAGCATCGCCCGGATTTCGTGGTGCTGGTAGGCGACGTCAACTCGACGGTGGCGGCTGCCCTGGTCGCGGCTAAGCTGGGGATTCCCGTGGCGCATGTCGAGGCCGGACTGCGCAGTTTCGACCGGCGCATGCCGGAAGAGATCAACCGTCTGGTCACCGACGCGCTTTCCGATTACCTGTTTGCCAGCGAGCCGAGCGGGGTGCGGAACCTGATGGCTGAAGGCGTCCCGAAAGAGAAGATCTTTCTGGTGGGCAACGTGATGATCGACACCCTGCTGCAGTTTCGCGCCAAGGCGGCTCAGACGGACGTGCTCGACCGATTGGGACTGCGGAAGGGTTCGTACTGCGTGGCGACCCTGCATCGCCCGTCGAACGTCGACGACATCGCGCACCTGGCCTGGCTGGTGAGAATGCTCTCCGATCTCGCGAGGGAGCTTCCGGTGGTCTTTCCGGTTCACCCGCGTACACGGGAGCGTCTGGCAGCGGCGCACATCGCCACCGATTCGCTGATTCTCTCCCCTCCGCTTGGATATCTGGAGTTCCTGCACTTGACGAGCGAAGCGCGCCTGGTGCTGACGGATTCCGGAGGGATCCAGGAAGAGACCACGATTCTGAACGTGCCTTGCCTGACGCTCCGCGAAAATACGGAGCGCCCGATCACCATCGAGCAGGGGACCAACCGCCTGGTGGGCACCAATCCGGACGACGTGCTGAAGGCCGCCATGGAGACTCTGGGCGCTCCGCGGCGGCCGGCGAGAGCTCCGGAGTTGTGGGACGGGCGGGCGAGTGGGCGCATTTTGGACGTTCTGGAGGCGGCGGGCGGCAGGGGGTAAGATACAGGCATGCTTCGCCTGTTCATGGTTGGGATCTTCTGTTGTGGAGGNNAACTCCGATGCGGATGTGAAGCCTCCGCGCGAACTGACGCCGGCGTTCTACGGCTGCTACGACTGGCACTCTTCGGTCCACGGACACTGGCTGCTGGTCCGCCTGGCGCGGCTTTTCCCCGAAGCCCCGTTCGCCCCGGAAGCCCGCCGGGCGGTGGCGCAGAGTCTTACGGCGGCCCATATCGCACAGGAAGTCAGATACCTGAATGCCGATGGACGCGGGGCCTTCGAGCGTCCCTACGGCCTGGCGTGGTTGCTGCAACTGACTGCCGAGTTGAAGGAATGGGACACTCCGGAGGCGCGCCAATGGTCCGCCACGCTGCGGCCGCTGGAGCAGGCGGTGACGGCGCGCATCGTCTCCTGGCTACCCAAAATGGAGCACCCCATCCGCACGGGAGAGCATAATAATACCGCCTTCTCGATCAGCCTGATGCTGGATTACGCGCGCATCACCGGCAACGCGGAGTTTGGAAAGGCGGTGGAATCGCGTGCCCGGGATTACTATCTGAAGGACAGGGACTGCCCTCTGTCCTATGAGCCATCGGGCGAAGATTTCCTGTCTCCGTGCCTCGCCGAGGCGGATGTGGTGCGCCGAGTTCTACCGCGGGACGAGTTTGCGCAGTGGTTTGGCGCCTTCCTGCCGCAGGTGGATCTGGAGCCCACGCGGGTCACCGATGTGACGGATGGCAAGCTCTACCACCTGGCAGGACTGAATCTGAGCCGCGCCTGGATGCTGGAGGGCATCGTGTCGAAACTCGGCGCCGGGGATGGCCGGCGCGCTCCGCTGACGGCGCTGGCGGGGAGACTCAGGCAGACGGGGCTCGACAGCATCAAGAGCGAGCAGTATGAAGGCGGGCATTGGCTGGGCAGCTTCGCGGTGTACCTGGTCAGTGGCCGCGGGTTGAGATGAGGGTGTAGCCCGAGGCGCTGCTGCGCCCCGGTGTGAATGGCTCCCATATACTCGCCCAGAATGCCCATGAAGACTGGTTGAATGGAACTCAGAATAAAGATGCTGTCAGTTATCGGGCTTTTAGTTTGCGCTTGGTGATTCCAAATTGCGATCATTGCCGTTCCGAGGAGTACGAAGCTGGCAGGCTCAGGTGTTATTTCGAGATGGATTCTCTTCAGTAAAATAGCTGATTAAACCTCTCATCTGGTCGAACGTATCTGTCCAGCATGGCGCGGATGGCGCCGCTACACCTACCCGTTCTTCCCGACGGGCAGTAACTAAATCCCCGGGGTGTCGGGCTCTTTCGCCGGGAGGCACCGGTTCAGGATCGCGGATAGGTCTTCCAGACGGACAGGCTTGGCTATGTAGTCGTCCATGCCTGCTGCCAGGCAGTCTTCGCGAGCTCCGGCCATGGCTTCGGCGGTCATGGCGATGATCACCGTGTGGTGGCCGGCCGGTTCGCGGCGGCGGATTTCGCGCGAGGCTTCGTAGCCGTCCATTTCCGGCATCTGGCAATCCATCAGGATCAAATCGTAGGGTAGCATCTCGAAGAGTTGTACGGTTTCCCGTCCGTTAGCGGCGACGTCCGCGCGTAGTCCAAGTTTTTTGAGCATGTGCACCGCGACCTTCTGGTTGACGGCATTGTCCTCGGCGATCAGGACGCGGATGGGACGGCCGGCTGGAGCGCCGGAGGCGACGGTTCTTACCGGAGCGGTGCGGCGCGCCTGAGTATCCGTGACCGGAACCGTAGT
>PMTT01000251.1 GCA_003167275.1 Bryobacterales bacterium
GTGAAGCGGAGCGGGTGAGCTACGTGCGACAGGTCACCGACCTGCCAGCGCTGCTATACTCCATGACGTATGGCAAACCAGAAAGAGCTTAGCGAGACCGCCGCCATGGGGCGGAAAGGTGGCCAGGCTAAGGCTTCGAAAGGTCTCGCCAGCTAGAAGGAGGGCTGCCGATGACCGAAGACGAAAGAATGGAATTCCGGAACGCCCTGGGTAGGCTATACGACTCCACTCTGCATCTGCAAACGGCCTGCGAAGCGTTGCGCGAAACCTCCCTGGTCCACGAGAAGAGGCTTGACCGGCTGGAGGTAATCCAGCAGTGGCTTGCCGAGAAAGAGCGAGGGAGAGAACTGGAAGGCCGATGACTGCGCGTGCGGCCTTAGTGCGATGCCGTTCTTTCGCGCAACGTTAAGGGGCACTCTCGTTTCGGGTGTCATGACCGGCCACGGAGCATACCTGACTGCTGACAGCCGAAGCACGAATCCGGATGCGTTCGCCCTTGCGCCACCGGTATTCTGACTCCCGGGAGCTACGGGAATCACTGCCCTCGCCGAGCAGTAAGTCCTGTCCCATGGTGCTACTTCACCAGCGGCGTCACTACGAAGCTCTTAATCTCTACGTAGCTGTGATCGCCTTGCACGATGAAGGGGCCGGGCTCGCCTTCGTCGGAATTGTTGGCGATGGCGGTGAGTCCTTCGACCTCCACCTTGTCGAGCACCTTCGTCCCATTGTGGACGACAGTCAGTTGCCGTCCGACCAGGCGGATGTCGTAGCTCTGCCACTCACCGGGAGGTTTGCTGGCGTTCACGGAAGGTGCGACGCGACTGTAGAGCGCGGCGGCGCCGTGAGTGTTGGGCGGCTTGCCGTAATCCTCGAGGATTTGGATTTCGTAGCGGCCGCGCAGGCCGATGCCGCTGTTCGAGTTTTCCACGATGCGGAAATCCACGTGCAACTTGAAGTTCCAGAAGTTCTGCTCGGAGATGATGTCGGTAGTGGGCGGCGCATTTCTCATAATCCCATCCTGGACAGTCCATTTCATGGGCGCGTCGGGATTCAGCGCTTTCCATCCGGCGACGTCCTTGCCATTGAAGAGATTGATGGGCTTGCCCTCCTTCCAGGTGCCGTCGTCCTTCTCCGTGATGACCGGAGCGCGAACGCCGGTCCAGCTCACTGGAGGGGTGCTCCGCCCTTCCACCTCGAACGTTCCTTCCAGCTTTCCGGCAACCAGGTGCGCGCGATAGACCGAGCGGCTGGCGGCCTTCGGGGGAGTTGCAGCCCGGCCCGGCTGGTTGATGGTGAACTGGAGCTCGCCATTCTCGACGGCGATGGTATCGATTTTGTTCATGTCGCCGCCATAGGCGCTCACGAACTTCCCGTTGGAGGCCGCTGTTCCGACACCGTTGAGCTCGACCCACCAGGCCCGGCGGCCCTGGGGAACGGTGATATCCCAACGTCCGTTGAAGTCCTGGTCGGCTGAGAAGGCGGGGCATGCCGCCAAGAGCAAAAGTCCGAGTAAAGGTCGCATAGGCTCTGCGCCTTAATCTATCACGTGCGTGCCTTACCTGCCCACCCCGTACGGTATGCTTTAGCTTGCCCCGTCAAACAGGGACAGCCTGAGCTGAGGCCTGAGTTGCGTGTGTTTCGGGAGATCCCAAGAAATCCTACTCAGTTCAGGCTGTCCCTGTTGACTGGGCAAGCTAAAGCATACCCTACGCTGTGCGGGCGATGGCGGAGTCGTTGAACTCTACCGATCTGGCGAGTTGGACGGCGGGATTCTCCCGCAATTGGGCCAGCACCGATTCGGGCACCAGTTCATCGGTGGAAACCACCGCTACCGCTTCCAGGGGCAGCCGGGGAGCGGGCGGCGCATCGCTCCTGCCCAGAGAGAAATTCGCGATATTGATGAGATTGCGGCCCAACACGGTCCCCACGTGGCCGATCACGCCCGGGACGTCGCGATTCTTCATGAAGATCAGGAAGCCCTCCAGCGCCGCCTCGCAATAGATGCCGTCCACTTGCGTCAGGCGCGGCTTATCGAGGAACACCGCGCCTTCCACGGCGGTGATTCCCTTGTCGGTCTGTAGTTCGAGCCGGATGGAATCGGTGTGGACCGAACGCGGCTCGTGACCCTCGGCGACGGCCCATCCGCGCTGCTCGGCGATTTGCACGGCGTTCACCAGGTTCGCCTTTTTCGAAGTGGAACGGCTCAGCAGGCCCGCCAGGGCGGCGCTACGCAGCAGGTGGGTGCTGTTGCCGGCGATATTGCCGAAATAGACCAGACGAACGGTGCGCGGATTCCCCGTGGCGATGTGCGCCACGAAGTTGCCCAGCCGCTCCGCCAATGTGACGTAAGGGCCGAGCGCGCGATACTGCTCCGGTGAGAGCGCCGGCATGTTGACGGCGTTAATGGCGACGCCATGCGTCAGGTACTCCACCACCTGCTCGGCGATACGCACGCCGACGATCTCCTGGGCCTCCTCGGTGGAGCCGCCGATGTGCGGAGTGGCGAGCACGGATTCCGAACCGAAGAGCGGGAATCCCGCCGGCACGGGCTCGCTGGCGAATACGTCGAGCGCGGCGTCGGCGACCTTGCCGGATTCGATGGCTTCCTGCAGCGCGGCTTCGTCCACCAGTTCGCCGCGCGCGCAGTTCACGATGCGCACGCCGGTCTTCATTTGAGCGAAGGCCTCGCGCGAGAGCATCCCTTGCGTCTCGGGTGTCGCGGCCACATGGAGTGTGATGTAGTCGCTGGCGGCGTAGAGGGACTCGCGGTCCATCAGTTCCACGCCCAGATCGTGGGCAATTTTCGGGGTGATGTACGGATCGTGCGCCACCATGCGCATCTCGAAAGCGCGGGCGCGCTTCACCACTTCGCGGCCAATGCTGCCGAGTCCGACGACGCCCAGGGTCTTGCCGCGGAGCTCGTTGCCCATGAACTTCTTCTTTTCCCACTTGCCAGCGCGGGTGGACGCGTTGGCCTGTGGGATGTGGCGCGCCATCGCCAGCATGAGCGCCAGGGTGTGCTCGGCCACCGAGATGGCATTGCCTCCGGGCGTGTTCATCACCAGGACGCCGGCCTCCGTGGCTGCATCGAGATCGACGTTGTCCACGCCCACACCAGCGCGGCCGATGACGCGGAGCTTGGGAGCTTGCGCCAGGATGGCCTGGTTGACTTCGACGGCGCTACGGACCAGGAGTGCGTCGGCCTGGGGCAGGTGCTGCCTGAACTCCTTGGGATTGGAAACGATGGTTGTCCAGCCGGGTTGGGACTGCAGAAACTCGATTCCGGCGGGCGCGAGAGGCTCGGCGATGAGAATGATCATAGATAGTGTGAACGCACAGCTTTGGTAGGGTATGCTTTAGCTTGCCAAAATCTCGTACTGGTGCAAGGGTTGGGCAAGCTAAAGCATACCCTACCAAACGGTTACGCGTTGACGGTTTGCGGCTTCACTGCCGCGTGTTCGTAAATCTCCTGCACGGCGGCGACGCCGGTTCCATACTTCACCGGGTAGCCGTTGGCGTTGAGAATAATCTCCAGGCCGGCGACCATGGCAAACAGGTCCGCGAAATCGAAATAGCCGAGGTGCGCGATGCGGAAGATCTGCCCCTTCATGGAGCCCTGGCCGTTAGCGATGACGGAGCCGAAGCGGGTCTTGAATTCCTTGACGATGACGCCGGAATCCATGCCGGCCGGCGCCCGGACGGCAGTCACGGAGGAGCCTGGTGAACCTGCCGAAAACAGTTCCAGGCCGAGCTTTCCGGCCGCTGCTCGCGTGGCGGCGGCTAACATCTGAGCGTTCTCGATGAGGTGCGCCATGCCGATCTGCTTCACATAGCGCAAGGCTTCGGCAAGGGCGAGAATCAGCGCGGTGGAGGGCGTCCAACTGGATTCTCCGGCGTCCCCGCTCTTCTTTTCCTTCTTCAGGTTGAAGTAGAAATGCGGCAAGGTGGCGGTCTCGGCGAACTTCCAGGCCTTCGGACTGACCGAGAGGAACGCCAGGCCGGGCGGGATCATGAAGGCCTTTTGCGAGCCGCCGATGACCACGTCGAGGCCCCATCCATCGATATCCAGGGGCATGGTGCCGAGTCCCGTGATGGCATCCACTACGAAGATCGCGCCGGTCTTGGACACTGCGGCCGCCATGGCTCGCACGTCGTGGGCTGCTCCCGTGGAGGTTTCGGAGGCCTGGACGAACACACCCTTCGTATCCGGGGCCAGAGCCAGGGCTGCCTCCACCTGGGCGGGAGACACCACCTGACCGTAGGGCACGGTGAGGACGTGGGCATCCAGCCCATAGGCTTTGGCGATCTCGGCCCAGCGCTCGCCGAACTTTCCGGCGACGCAGACGATCACCTTGTCGCCTTTCGAGAACAGGTTCGAGACCGAGGCATCCATGGCGCCGGTGCCCGAGGAGGCGAACATCAGTACATCGTTAGCCGTGCCCATGACCTCTTTGAGGTCCGCCAGGCAGGAGCGATAGGCCTTGCGGAAGTCCTCGGTGCGGTGGTGAATGTCCGAAGCCATCATCGCGTGCAAGGCAGGCGGATAGAGGGGCGTCGGTCCGGGAGTTAATAAACGTTGTTTTTTGATGTACATCGTGAGGGGTAGTCCTCTAGAATAGCAGACATCATGCCCCTCATTGACCAGGTGCAAAAGGACATGGTTGCAGCCATGAAGAGCAAGGCAGAGGCGCGCCTCAGCGCGCTTCGGATGATCAAGGCCGCGCTCATGAAACTGAAAGTAGATTCGCCCAAGCCGCTGGACGAAGCGGCCGAGATGCAGGTGCTGAAGCAACTCATCAAGCAGCGCCAGGATGCCTCCGAGATGTTCCGCAAGGCCGGCCGGGCCGAGCAGGCGGACAAGGAAGACGCCGAGCGCGTGCTGATCGAGAGCTATCTGCCTGCCGGGGCGAGCGAAGAGGAGATCGATCGGGCCGTCGCGGAGGCCATGGCGGAGACGGGCGTCACGTCTCAAAAACAGATGGGTGTGGTGATGAAGGCCACCCAGGCGAAGCTGAAGGGCAAGACTGTGGACGGTAAAGCGTTGAGCGAAAAAGTGAGGTCCAAACTGTCATGACGCCTCCTCAGGGGCAGGGCCGGCGTTTCCAGCCGTATGTGCCGGAAACCATGAAGATGAAGGAGTTCACCTGGCGGGCGTTGATGCTCGGACTGGTGATGACCGCAGTCCTGGGGGCGGCCAACGCCTATCTGGGGTTGCGGGCCGGCCAGACCATCGCGGCGACGTATCCCGCGGCGGTGATCGGGATGGCGGTGCTGCGGCTGTTCAAGGGCTCGATCCTGGAGGAGAACATCGCGCGAACCGCGGGCTCGATCGGCGAGTCCGTGGCGGCAGGGGCGGTCTTCACGCTGCCGGCATTCTACCTGGCGCACGTTTGGACGCCGACGGTGGTCCCCAAGAACCTGGGGTTCATGGGGCGGATGTGGGCGTTGGCGGCCGATCCGAACTACTTGAAATCCACCGCGCTGATGGTGGTGGGCTCGGTGCTGGGCGTGCTGTTCGTGTCGCTGATCCGGCGGGTGATGGTGGAGGACCCGGAACTGCCGTTTCCAGAATCGGTGGCGGCTTCGGAAATCCACAAGGCCGGACAAGGCGTCGCGAAGTCAGCCAAATATCTCTTCTACAACATCGGATTCGGAGCGCTGGTGTATCTGGGCGGCGTGTTCAACATGTTCGCCGCGGACCGCGATTTCTTTTTCCGCGTCGGTACATTGGGCTTGAGCAAACTCCGCCTGGGCGGAATGGACACCACCAGGGTGCTGGGGGCCGGCGGCGTCTCCACCTGTGCCGCTCCCAGCGTGAGCCCGGCGCTGATCGGCGTGGGCTATATTATCGGTCCGGAACTGGCGGCGCTGAACTTTTCGGGTAGCGTGATTGCATGGGGCCTGCTGATCCCGCTGCTGATCTTCTTCCTGGGCCCGCAGTTGCAGACCTTCATACCGGCTGGAGCGAACCAGAACGAAAGCTGGCTGGGGCTGGCGAACGCGGTCTGGCGGTATATCGTGCGGCCCATCGCGGTGGGCGGCATGATGGTGGGCACGTGCTACACGCTGTTCCGAATGCGTAAGAACCTGATCGCGGGCCTGGGGAAAGCGGTGGCCGAGTTGCGCGGCGGTGGGCCGGCGCCTGAATCGGTGGGCCGCACGGAACGGTACATGAGCTCGAAGACGGTGTTCGCGCTGATAGGCTTGACGTTTGTGGCGATGTGCGTCCTGTACGCGTATCTCTCCGGGCTGTTGAGCGGCATCGCGGCCGCGCTGGTGATGCTGATCGTGGGCTTCTTCTTCGCCACGGTCTCCGGGTATCTGGTGGGAGTGATTGGATCGTCCAACAATCCCATCTCGGGCCTGACCCTCTCCACGCTGGTAATCGCCGCGCTGCTGATGGTTTCGCTGGGCGTCTCGGGTACGCCAGGCGTAATCGCGGTGCTGGGGGTCGCGGCGGTGGTGTGCGTCTCGTCGGCGGTGGCGGGCGAGCTCCTGCAGGACTTCAAGGTGGGATACATACTGGGCGGCACACCGCGCACCATCCAGATCGCGGAACTGATCGCGGTGATCGTTGCCAGCGTCGTGATGTACTTCCCGCTGATGATTCTCTATCAGGGCAACATCAACGCGGGTGGCAGCGGCTTTGGCGACGCGCACCTGTCGGCGCCGCAGGCGGGCTTGATGGCGTCGCTGGCGCAAGGCATCGTGGGCGGCGATATGGCATGGCCTCTGGTGATCACCGGGATACTGATGGGCTTCGCGATGATCATGTTCAAGGTGAAGAGCCCCATGCTGGTGGCGATCGGAATGTATCTGCCGATCGCCACCACTTCGGCGATCTTCGTGGGCGGCATGATCCGCTGGTTTACGGACTCGATGCGGAAGCGGGCCGGCTGCAACGAGGCGCAGAGCGCGCGGGTGGAAAATGTGGGGGTGCTGGTGGCGTCCGGGCTGATCGCAGGAGAGGCACTGGCGGGGCTGGTGACGGCCACCTTCCAGTTCATGGATTGGCCTTTGCCGAACCTGCAGGAACTGGCATCGCGCTTGATGTCTCACGGATTGGGGACGATTCCGTACCGGTTAGTGTTCGGGGCGCCATATGTGAGCGGGCTGGTGGTGATGGCCTTGATCGCGTTGGCACTGATTCGGATTCCGATGAAGAATGCCGGCGATCCGAACGAGCCGGCGCCTCCGGCGGCGATCATGTAGGGGTGGGAGACCACTTTGTCGGTTCAGCCGCGGGTCAACTGATCGTATTCGGCGTGGGGACCGATCCAGATCCAAACCACACCGCCCGGCTCGATCAGGCCGAGTGCTCGGTAGTGTTCGCCAATTCGGACCGTCGCCAGGTTCCCGCGCCCTTCCAACCGGCGGTATCGTAAGGACGGGTGATTTGGGTTCGCCTGCCAGAGGCGGTAATTCTTGACAGCGAGGCGTTGAATGTCCGCTGGCAGCCTCTTGAATAGGTGCCAGAAGCGTGGGCCGGCCTGGGATCTCATTCCGGCTCTGGCCAGTCCCTAAGCCGCCCTTGTTTGCGGTCTTCTCGCGCTTCCGCGATGAGAAAGTCGAGTTTGCCACTGCTGGCATCGCGGTCCAGTTCCGCGTCCCAACGCTCCTGCTCAAGGGCGTGAAACCGCTGGGCGATCTGGGCAAACTCGTCTTGGCTTAGCTCCTGAATGGCGCGCTCGATCTCTTCAACACGGCTCATGAGCATATTGTACCGGCTATAATACAATTGTGCGGCCCGCCGACACATCGCCCGAAGCTTGGAAGGTCTTCATCGACCTCCATCGACGAATGTCGCCGTCGGAGAAACTGCAACGGACTTTTCAGTATTCGGAATTCATTCGGAGTCTAGCGGAAGGTGGACTTCGCCGTCGCTATCCAAAGGCCAGCGAGCGCGAGATCTTCTTGCGCGAGGCTCGCCAGCGGCTCGGTGTCGAAATGTTTCGGAAGGTCTACGGAAACGAGTTGCCAGATGACCGACCCGCTCGCGCTGGCGCTTAGCCAGCTAACTCCCGTATTGGAAGCCTTGGGTATCCGTTATGCGGTCGTGGGCTCGCTGGCCTCGTCCGCTCACGGTGTTTACCGCGCGACGGCTGATGGTGATCTGCTCGCCGTGCTCGCGCCGGGACAAGCGGTGAGGCTCGCGAAGGCGCTGGGGCGCAGTTGGTATGCGGATGCTGAAATGATCGAGCACGCGCTTTGCAACCGGCGTTCTTTCAACCTGATTCACATCCCTACCGCGCAGAAGATCGACATCTTTCCTGCGACGAGCGATTTCCATGCGACGCAGATAGAACGGGTGAACCTGATTCCGGTATTTCCGGGCGATCAGCAGATGCTGTTTCGGGTCTCATCTCCAGAGGACGTGTTGTTGGCCAAACTCCAGTGGTTCCGCGAGGGGGGTGGGGTCTCCGACAAACAGTGGAGCGATATCACCGGCTTGCTGGCTACCAACCAGGACCTGGATTTCGACTACATAAATTCCTGGGCCGCCCGATTACGCGTCGAGGATCTGCTGGACAGAGCCCTGGCCGAGGTCGCAAGCGATTCTAGCGATGCTGGCTGAGCGGGGTTACACCCTCCAAAAACCGCGTCTGTAAAGGAGTGTTAAGGTTCGACCGGCGCGGGTAACTGTAGCGGGCATACGAGCGTTTCTCTATGTGAGAGCTGCGGAACAAACAAACGCAGTAAGACACAAGGAGAGAACAAAAATGAAAATCAAAGCTTTGACGATGATCTGCGCCGCGGCGATCGCGGTGTGTGGCACAGTACATGCCCAATCTTCAGTGGACCGCATCTCGGTTCATTTTTCCACGCCTGTCATGATTGGCGAAACCACCTTACCCGCGGGAGACTGCAGTATCCAGGTGATTCGCGGAGCGAGTGACAGTGTCATGCTGGAACTCCGTTCGGCAGCGGGAAATGGGGACGGCGTACTCGTGCCGGTGAGCCGCTTGAACGACTCCGATGTCGATACCAATGGACACGTCAGCGTGATTCTGAGCCACCGCAACAACAGCTATCTGCTGGACCAAATTGTCCTCCCGGATCATACGGGTTTTCAAGTCCAGGAGTAAGCACCGGTAGGACAGACGATCATTTTTGTCGTCTGTCAGCGTTCAGGAAGTGACCAAACCAACACAGGCTAGGATGCCCGTGTTAACGGCGGTGGAAGACCTGAGAGTCGATCAGGCGTGGCGTGGGAAATGTCCCGGAGATGTGGTCGGGCCAAGTCAAGCTCTCTTCGTCGGCGAGCGACCAGAGCAGTCCAACCACCGTGCACAAGCTGAGGCAGGACCCGGCGAATCTCATCAGTCGCTGGGTCCGCTCCGGCCGGAATCCGTCGAAGGTAGTCAGCCGGAGGCTCGCCCATCGCATTCCAGGAGTCTCATAGCCGGCGACCGCCCATATGAACCCATATAGGCAACTCAGCAGGGGCAGCACACCGCCGATCAGCAGGAGGCTGCCTTTGTCGAGTACGAACTCTCCCCCGCAAAGGCTGTAGATCAGCAGGAAAAGGCCATAGGCGAGCAGCACCATACTCGCGTCCAACCCAGCGGCTACCGCGCGATGCATCCTGCTCGCTACGGGATCGTCGCAAAAGATGACCGCTTCCACAGTGGTTTCGAGCGTGCGTGGCTTGTGCGGAGCGGGCGGGAGCAGGTCCAATTTACCCTGTGCCTCGTCAACGTAGCCAGTGCGGCGGGAATTCGTCCGCGNNGGCGTCTGAAAAGACTCGAAGGGAATCACCTTGCCAGCGGGCTTCTCCCAGAAAAGCGATCCCTGGACCGGAGTCCCGGGCTTCGACGGGCGAGAACGCTCCAGTCCAACTGGCCCCTCGTACATCCGCACGGTGGGTTGAGCCTGAGTCGCCAGCGCTAAATTCGTCCGATGCATCCCGACCTCGCTGGTCAGGCTGTCTCCAGGTTTCCGGCCGCAACGACGGCACCGGTGATCGTCTTCGTAATTTCGTCCACCACAATAGCTACAGGTCATGATTGAACCCTGCGTCCGTTACCACCACGACATGAGCCCCAGGAAGTATGGTAACTTTCTGGTTTGAGGCTCCCGCTAAAAAGCTCTTTCATCTTTCTTAGCACAATGGTACCCCTTTGTCACGAAAAATCTTCGAGTAATAGGTACATTTTGACCCTTACCGCGTTGGCGGCACTGCTTTTAGCCGTCGGGGCATCCGCCCAGACCCCACTCCCCAAGGAACCTCCTCCGTTCGAGCCTCCAGCCAGTATTCATGCAGGAGACTGGCACATGCGGCATGAAGTTCTCGACATCCAGGGCAGCCTGTATAAAATGTCCGGCCTTCCCGGCATTCCCGCCGAGTTGGAAAACTCGAAGATGGATGTGCGCGGCGACCAGATTGAATACGACTCGGACACCGGCGACGTCCGGGCGCTGGGGCACGTCTACTTTCACGATTTTGAAAAGAACGAAGAGATCTGGGCCAATCGGATGGAGTACAACACCGAGGAGAAACGGGGGAAATTCTGGGATGTGCGGGGCGAGACCCATCCGCGTATTGTGACCCGCCCCGGCATTCTGACGGTGAACGCGCCGTTCTATTTCCAGGGGGCGTGGGCAGAGCGCATCGGCCTCAAATACATTCTGCACGACGGATGGATCACCAATTGCAGCCTGCCTGGCCCGTGGTGGCGCATGCGGGGCCCCAAGTTCGTGATTGTCCCCCACGAATATGCCATCGCGTATCGCAGCGTATTTCTTTTGAAGGGATTTCCGCTGTTTTACGCACCCTTTTTCTACCATTCCCTGGCCAAGGAGCCGCGCAAGAGCGGCTTCCTGATTCCCAACCTGGTGCCCCATTCGCAGCGCGGGTTCATGGTCGGGCTGGGTTACTACTGGGCCATCAGCCGCAGTTACGATGCTACCTACCGGTTTCAGGATTTCACCACCAACGCCTACTCTCACCACCTGGATGTCCGCGGTAACCCGAAGCCGGGAACGGACTTCAACGCGATCCTGTACGGGGTGCAAGACCACGGCGATCCGACCCAGGGGCCGAATCCACCGACCTATAGCGGAGCCAGCATCTACGTGGTGGGCAAGACGGATTTGGGAGACGGTTGGACCGCACGCGGGTACCTGAACTACATCACTTCCTTCCGTTTCCGTCAGAACTGGTCGGAATCGCTGGCGGACGTCGTCGGATCGGAAGTTCACTCGGTCGGTTTCATTAGCAAGGACTGGTCGAACTACGACTTCGCCCTGACTTTCGCCCGCCTGGAGAATTTTCAATCCAGCGAAGTTCCGTTCACCGATCCAGTCACTCAGAAGACGAGTCTGCTCTCCACTGCCATAACGATCCGCAAGCTGCCCGAGGCCGAGCTGATCGGGCGCGACCAGCAGATCTTTCAGAATGTGCCGCTCTGGTTCTCGTTCGACACCACAGCCGGCCTGCTGTACCGATCCGAGCCGATCTTCGACAGCACCAACACCACGCTGATCGACCGCTTCCAAACCGGGCAGTTTATGGACCGTTCGAGTGTGGCGCCGCACCTCACGAGCGCGTTCCATTGGGGGAGTTTCCATCTGATTCCGAGCATCGGAATAGAGGAGACATTCTACGGCGAAACGCAGGGGCCGGATCCGTCGCAGCCGGGCCTCAACCGCGTCATCGGGACGAACATCGTGCGAAGCTCCCGCGACTTCAGTCTGGACCTGGTATTCCCGATGCTAGAGCGCATCTTCCCCAAGAAGACGATCTTCGGGGACAAGTTGAAGCACGTAATCGAGCCTCGCGTCACGTACCGCTACGTCACCGGTATCGGCACCGACTTCGACCGGTTCATCCGCTTCGACGAAACCGATCTTCTCACGAACACCAACGAACTGGAGCTTTCACTCACCAACCGTCTTTTCGCCAAGCGCGGCGATACCGTGCAGGAAATCTTCACCTGGGAACTGACGCAGAAGCGCTACTTCGACCCGACCTTTGGGGGCGCGTTGACCGCGGGGGCGCCGGCCCTGTTCGACACCACCGCAAGCCTCTCGGCCTATGCGTTTCGCTTCGGACCGCGCAGCGAATCGCCGGTGGTGTCGATGCTTCGCGCGAGTCCAGTGAATGGTCTGGGTGTCCAATGGCAGGCCGACTATGACCCGCATTTCCACGCGCTGATGGACAGCGCCTTTTCGGTTGACTATCATTTCTGGAAGCGGTACTTCCTGTTGCTGGGAAACAACCAGGTCAGCTCGTCAACGGCGCAGGTGACCCCCGCGGCGAACCAGTTTCAATTCCGGGCGGGTTACGGTGACGCCAACCGCAAAGGGTTCAACGCAGGGTTTGACGTGCACTACGACTACCTCATACGCCGAGTCCAGTATGCCACCACCCAGGTGACCTTCAACACGGATTGCTGCGGCATCAGCGTGCAGTACCGCCTCAACAACCTGGTGACTCCGGCGCGGTCCGAGTGGCGCATCGCCTTTGCCGTGGGCAATATCGGGACGCTCGGGACGCTACGGAAACAGGACCGGCTATTCTGATGGCGGCAGTGTAAGGCACCCTGCTGTCACTGTGGGGCAGCCAATCCTGGCTGCATCCGGCTTTCAGCCGTCCCTCGCCCCGTTGCGATGATTCGCGCCGAAAGAGCGGCGGCCTCGTTCGACAAAGACGCTTCGAGACTAGGCGACACACGCCGGAAGAGCCCTTTTTCAAGCCGCGGCAATCTTGAGTATCGACTCCATCAAATCCCGCCGGTATCGCTCGACGGTAAAGCTCGTTCGCCAGCTTTCTTGCGCCCCTTGCGCCACCGCCTTCCGGCGCTCCTCATCGGCCAGGAGTTCGATGGCAATACTCGCCATCTGTTCCGGGTTCTCGCAAAGGAATCCGGTGCGGCCGTGCTCCACGATTTCCGGTATCCCGCCCGCACGATAGGCGATCACTGGGACGCCTGCGGCAAAAGCCTGCAGAATCACGACTGGGTTGGGTTCCTGCCACACAGAGGGCACTAACAACAGGTCCATATTCGCGAGCGCGGCATAGACGTCAGTGACCCAGCCCGGAAACTCGACCGGCAGCCCTTCGGCGGCAGCACGCACCTGTCTCTCGTATCTTAGGGCAGCACTCTCCTGGAAGAGCGGCGCTCCACAGATGGAGAAGCGGCAGTCCGGTCGAGCCCGGTGGATCAGGGACGCCGCACGCAGGAACTCGAGTTGTCCCTTCTCCGGCGCAATGCGTCCGATACACCCCACGTTCGGCGACCGCCGGGTGACTCTGGGCACGACTGGATCCGGTGCCTCCACGCCGTTATAGACCACCGAAATCCGCCGGGCATCGACGAAAAGGCGGCACGATTCCGCCACCAACTTACAGACCGCGAGCACCTCCGCGTTCATCCCTGCGAGCGAAAGGCCCGCCAACCAACGTACCGGACCGGCCAGGCAAATGTGAGCATGGTAGAGCACGGGCACACGCAGTCCCGCGATAGCGGCGGCCGGCAACAAGCGCGGGCCGTTGATGTACACGAGTTCGGCCTGGATCTGACGCGCCAGTGCCCGGATCTGCCTGGAGAGCCGCCATGTGCCGGTCAGAAATCGCCCCACGTCGGCCGCGGACTTGCTTCCCGATGAGTACGGCCCGCATTCAATGTGAGCGGTCGCGAAGCCCATGGCTGCCACCTGTTGGAACATCTCGCCATGCCCGGGAAGCGCGACCAGACACTGCCAGTCACTCTGCCGCACCGCGACCAGGAGTTCCATCAGCATCCGTTGACCTCCGCCGGGATCGCTGAACTGGTCCAGGAACAGAATTCTCATGAGCGGACCGCGAGCGCCAATATCCAGAAGTAAATGGGCAACAGCCGCCAGTAGGTCAGCAAATCCGCGGAGAGCATCTGAACCATCTGGCCAGCCCAAAAGCACAGCATCCAGGTCCCGCAAAAGGAGGTGCGCGGGTCGACCGCGCGGGCCGCGCGCGCCGCGGCCCGCAGAATCGCCACGTTGAGCCACAACAGCGCGGCCAGCCCCGCAATCCCGGTTTCCACCAGCAGACTCAGGTACATGTTGTCGGCGATTACCGCGCCGCCCAGGTAGTCGGTGTAGGGCAGGGTTTTGTAACCGATGCCGATGAGCGCCTGCCACGGGTGGAGTGAGATCCAGTCCACCAGGGTGCGCCAACTCGCCAACCGGCCGGAGAAGACACCTTCGGTAGCCGAGAAGAAGAACTGGGCGGTATTGGAGAGCCGCATCCAGTACACCTCGGCGAAGGTGGGAAAGACCTGCCACGTGAGATACGCCGCGGCCGCCACTGAGACCGCCAGAATCGGGACGATTCGAGCCCACCGCACCCTCCGCCGATTCAGCCAGACGAGCACAGCCGAAGCCACGAGGAGATTGATCAACGAGGACCGTGAATACGAAAGCACCAGTGCGGCGAAGAAGACCGCCCCACCCGCCAGGAGCGCCTTGCGGGGCACCGACGATTCCGCGCGCGGCCGCGAGAATGCCACCGCGATCATCACCAGGAAGAAGGCGCAGAAGTTCCCCAGCGTGCTGGCTTCGTAAAAGAAGCCTTGGGCACGCCGAAACACGCCCGAATCCAGCCAGACGAACTGCGGCCCGTACCCCGCCGGCGCCGGAAACTGAAAATAGAAATCCACACAGGCAAACAGCGCGGACCCCACCGCCGCGTAGTACAAGTAGGACAGACGATCGTCTTTCGTCGTCTGTCTGCTTCCAGAGGGGGCCTCAGAAGTATCCGCTTTCCCAGGCCCATAAGCCGCGTAAAAGAACACGTACACCGAAATCCCAAACAGAGCCACTCGCGCCAGGCTCCCTGCCGCAACTTCCGCACCGGAGTTCACGGCGGCCAGCGCCACGCTGGCCAGCAGCAGCCCCAACAACGTTACCAGCGCGGCGCCGACCCCCGAGGCCGGGATGCGCCACTTGCCCATCCATAAAATCCCCGCGAACAACCCCAGCGCGGCGAAGATCAGGCACGGGTGGGGTCCCGAATCGCCGATCGGGATGGGCAGCGGCGGCAGCAGCAGGGCCGCCGCGAAGAAAGCAGCCAGCCAGCGGCCCGGTTGGTGCACGGTCCACCAGGTGAGCGGCACCAGCACGGCGGGGGCAGCCAGCAACGCCTTGGCCGTGAGGCTCGGCGCCACCGCAATGGCCGCCGCCCACGCCCCGAACAGGAACGGCGCAAGCATGCCAGTGAGCGCGAACTGTCCGAAACCCCACTGGTCCGAGAGCCGGCGCCACATATCCGTGCTATTCCTCGCGCGCTTTCGACACCGCGTGAAACACGCTGCGCCGCCCGCTGGCGCGCTGTTCCTCATAACCCATCTGCAGCGTCAGGTACAGAATCGGCAGCACCAGCCCAAGCAGCAACGCCGCCACGAGATTGAGCGGAAGATTGGGCGAGGACGGCCGCTCCGGCACAATTCCGGGATCGATGATGCGCAGCCGCTCGCCGCGGTACCCGGCATCGCCGCGCGCTTCCCGAAGGCGGGTCTGAATGGCCGTCAAGGCTGCCTGGCCGGCCTTGCGGTCGGCATCCAGCTTGTCCCTGTGGGCCAACCGCGTGGCGAGCAGCTTTTCCTTGGCGGCGCTCTCCCGGTCCAGCGCCTGAAGCTGCCGGCGCATCTCTTCCAACCGGGCCCTGGCGTTACCCGCCTCCTTGCGGATCTCAGCCAACTCGGCGGCAGTCGCTTGTTTTTCGCGCTCCGCCGCGTCAGCAATCTCCTGTTCCACGCTGAGGACCTGCTGTTCGAGACTGGCCCGCAGTTCCCCTGCGCTCTTCAGGTCCGATTGCAACTGGGTTACCGGTTCGGCCGAAAGCGATTGGGCCCAGGCGTTGTCGATCGCGGCCAGGCGCTCACGGGTTTCGCGTTCCTGCCCTTCGATTCCCTGCAGCAAATCCTGATCTCCCTCTGAGACCATGGAGCGCGTCAGTTTCACGGTGGATTCCGCCAGGAACTGGGTGAGCGCCTGCGCTTTGCGCGCGTCGGGCAGCGTCCCCGAGATCTCCAGGATCCGCGTGTTGCGCACCAGGCCCACCTTGAGCACGCGTTTCTTCAACGATTCCACGGGCCCCTCGCCCAGCGTGGAACGTAGGCCGAACTGTTCAATCGCCTGTTGGAAGAGGCTGTCTCCCGAGGCGAACTGCTCGTACGTCTTGAGCGACTCCAGGTAAACCGGACTCACCGCCATGGCGGAGCGAAGATCCGCGCCGGCCGGCGGGTCGATCACAATGCGCGCGGTTGCCGTGTATTGACGAGCCTGGCTGAGGGTCACTAGCAGGGCAATGGTCACCGCGATGACGCAGCTTGCGCCAATCCATCGCCAGCGCGACCGCATGTAACCGATGTAACGAAATGCATCGAATGATTCCGGCAAAGCGTTTCCTGAGCTAGTGTAACCGATATGGCCCTGTTTCAGGCCGTGGTGATCGGCCTGCTCGCTTTAATTATCACTCCAGGTTATTTGTTTTACTTCGATGTCACGCCAAAAGTAGTGGTGCTGCTCGCCGGCACAGCCGTGGCGCTATTGGGCTGTGGGGCG
>PMTT01000284.1 GCA_003167275.1 Bryobacterales bacterium
CACGTCGTATCCGCGGTCCCGCAGTTCGCGAAACAAGGTGCGCGTGAAGTCCCGTGGGTTTCGGGAGACTCCCACTACCGCCAGACGTTTGAGACCGAGAAACTCCTCGATGCTTTGGATGGTGGCCATATACCCTCTATTTCGGATCTTACCATCCTTAAATAGTGGGTGTATGCCCTGCAAAAGGTGGAGCCGAACCTAATGAACCCTCTGCCGTCGCTGTTCGGAACCTAACTCTTGCGACGCCTGGAACGTTTCAGGGCGGCGAGACAAGCGAAACCCGACAAAAGCAAAGCAGTTGTGCCCGGCTCGGGCGCGGGGTCGTAACCTGCATCGTTCGCGGGCACAAAATTTGAGCTGAACTGCAGGTACTTGGGCGCATCCAGGCCGCTTGCGCCGACCGGGCCAGTTTTTTCGGTAAAGCCCGCAATGGCCTGCGAGACAGTTTCATTGGATGTATTGAACTCGTAGATACCATCGACGTATCCACTCGGTACGCCGAAACTCCCGTTGCCGCCCCCGCCAAGGGCAGCGATATACAGATTGCCATCCGGGCCGATGTTATTGCCGAACGTAAACTGGAGAGCGTTGTTTGAGCTGCTGCCAATATAGCTTCCCGCGGAATCGAAATTCGCGGTCAATGTGCCCCCACTATTGGTAAAAGTGTAGTGGAGAACGCTATCGTTACTTCCTTGAGTATTGTCCTGAACGTAGAGCGAGCCATCGGCCGCAATCGAAAGACCACTTGGCCGGAAGTTCCCGCTAACACCCGGAGCCTGCGTGGTAACCAGGTTTTGCTTGAAATTCAGGTTGGAGTCCAGGCGAATGACCGTGGCGCCGGCGGTGGAGTAGTTGGCCGCATAGACATCGCCGTTTGGCGCGATCGTCAGGTCATGGGCGCCGGTAAAACCGTAGGTGTCGACAATATTTCCGTTCGACAGATCAATCTTGATGATTTCGTTCGCCGTCTGCAGTGGAGCATATTCATACTTGCCGTCCGGAGTGATTGCGACGTTGCCGATCCCAACGTTTCCGTTATTAATTGCGCTGAAGTCGACCGGAATGGTGCCGATGTAGGTCCCGCTCAGCGTAAAGCGTTCCAGGGTAGTCTGGGTGCTGCCATGGGCGCCAACCACCACAATCAGATCGTCGGCAGTGCCTTGCAATCCTTCCTTGATCGGAAGTCCTGAGCCGCCCAGAAAGTAGGCGTTAGTCGTGTTGCCGCCAATACCGTCTGGCGTGAAGCCCGTGATAATGCCGAGAGTCGAGTCGAAGGTGTACGTATAGCGGTCAAGTTCGCTCTTCCCATAATCGGCCACGTACAATTGACCGGAGATGATGGTATCCGCTTTAGCTAAAAAGCTACCGCCGGTAAGCAGCGCCAGCGCGGTGCCCGCGAGTATCAGGTATCGGAGTTTGTGGATCATATTTGTATTCTTTCGGACATTACCACGCCNNTTCTGGAGCTACAAAATGGATTGGTTGCGTGCGGATCCCCTGAACCAGCGGAATAAGACTCACCGGGAAGAGGACGTACGGCGACCATGACGCGGGGTCCCCGCTAAAGGGCTGCTGGGCAAGCTAAAGCATACCCTACGCTAAGCGCCCGGGACTCCGATAGGGGCGCGAGAGCATGCGGTTGGCTTCCGCATCGCCGACCACCTGTTCCTTGCCGGCATCCCATTTGACGGACCGGCCGAGGCGCGTCGAGATGCACGACGACCTTCGGGAACTGGTAGGTAACCTGCTGGATGTCGGGAGTCTCGCCGCCGTCAGTCAGTGAGTAGCGGCCTCCGAAGCCAGACACTTCCGTAGGTGCTCCCATTGCGAAAGTTCGTCGATTCATATGTTGCCTCNNGGGCCGTCCAGGCCGGTAGTGGCCAGGTAGCCGTCCTTCACTTCGAAAATCCCCGGGTAGCGCTTTTCCCATCCGCGATTGGCGGCCGGGACGTACTCCCGTGCGTTGGTCTCCAGCGCGGCGGTCCCCGGCACGTGCGCCGCAATCCCCACCGAGTGCACCAGCGCGGCTCCCGGACACGTCAGATCCTGTACGCACCGGAACATCTTGTACTTCTCGGTGGCCGCCGCCAGCAGCACGGTCTGCGACTGGCCCTTGCAGGCCTTCAGCGCCGCCCCGGTATAGCCCATCTCGCGCGCCAGCAGGAGGGCATCCAAACCGGTCAACGATTCGTCGATCACCACAGGCCGCAGTTTCGCCGCTTCGAACATGGTATTCTGCCGGTCCGCCGCAAGGTCGCGCGCCGTGGGCTGCTCGATGTACTGCACGCGCTCGAACGCGGAGGGCGCCTTGCCTTTCAACTGGCGCTCGAAGTCCAGCAGGTACTGCACGTTGGGACACCGCTCGTTGAAGTCCAGCGAATAGATCCAATCGCGGAATCCCCGCTTGGCCTGGGCAGCCGTAGTCACNNGTCACGCCGCTGTAGGGAATCCACTCCTCGAGCGATTCCGGCAAACCATCGCCGACGGGCTTCTTCACTTCGGCGGTGGTCAGCGAATCGGAAGCGCCCACAGAGTGATACATGCGGACCCTCGGCGCCGCTTTGGGCGAGAGATACCGGTCGAGATATTCCCCGCGGAATTCGCGGTTCAGGTAGTGTGAGAGGTCGTGCCGCACGAACTCCTTCCCGCAAACCGTGAAGCTGTTGCGCCCATGCAGCTTGCCGAACGCATCGTGCAGGGCCGCGTCCACCGGACTGGCGGTCACCAGCGTGCAGAGCTTCGGAATGGGCTGGCCGAGTTGCATCTCACGCGAGGTTTCGGCCGCGGCCTTCAGGTATTCGGGCTCCAGCGCCAGGTTGATATCGAGCGGATGGGCGTACTCCGAGAAGCTCCGGGTAATGCGTTCGATCTTCAGCGCCAGCGATTTCATGGCTGCCAGAGTGGTATCGTACGGCAGGCTCGCGGACGGAAAGGACCACACGTTCCCGAGGGGCATGGCCGCAAACCCCTCCGCCGTCTTGCCCGACTTGCCAAGCAGGCGGCAGTGTACGTTCAGCAGCGTGACCCGGTCCACCTCTTTGCCTCCGAATTTGTACGGCGCGCGGTAGCGGTAGTCCTCAAAGCTGGTGCGGATCTCTTCGATCCGGGCATCGGTCGAAGGCGCTGCCGCCAGAAATGCCGGCATGGCTAGAAACTCCCGGCGGGTGGCGCCTTCCACCTTCACAGCCCGGCCTGCGCCAGATATCCGCGCAGCTTTCCCAAGTCGCGCTTCATCGCGGCGAAGTGCTCCTGCGGACCGCTCAGCGGGTACTCAAAATGGACCTGCAGCGGCCCCGCAAAACCGGACTCCGCCACCATCCCGAAGAATTTCGGAAACGGCACCATGCCTTCGCCCAGGGGCACCCACTGCTCCCGCCAGTTCCCCTTGGCGTCCTTGCTCCACACGAAATCCTTCACCGCGATCCCGCGCAAATGCGAGCCAGTGATGTAAAAGCTGTTGATCCATCCGCCGATGCCTCCCTCGATCACCGCGTGCCCCACGTCATAGTTCACTCCCACCGCGTTGGGGTCGAGGTCCTTCAGCAGGATGTGCAGATCCCAGATGGAAGCGCCCACCACGCCCGTGCCGGAATGCGTGTGATACATGGCGCAGACGTGACGCCGCGCATTCCAGGCGGCCAGCTTCTCCATGCGCGGCCGCATTGCTTCGAGCTGCGCGGCGTACGGTTGGTTGGCCACATATTTGTATCCGCCCCAGCGGTAGTAGCGGATGCCCAATTCCTGCATGGTCGCCAGAATGTCTTCAGTGAACGGCGTGTCCGTGTCGATGATGTCGGTGGTGATCATGGGCACGCCCAGTCCATGCTTCCGGATGATCGCGACCAGCGGCGGAAGGTCCTGGCGAACGCGCTCGGGCGCAACGTGGCCTCCTTTGCGGACGGTGATATCGATATCGTCGAAGCCGAGATCCGCGGCCGCCTTAGCGAGTTCTTCACCCGCGACGAACTGCAGGTGTTTCGAGAATATGGCCACCTTCAGCTTCGGGTGCGCGCCCTTATCATCCGCGGCACGAGCCGGGGTGA
>PMTT01000654.1:0-10712 GCA_003167275.1 Bryobacterales bacterium
GTTTCGGGCGGGAAAGGGCTAATTGCGACGCGACGGCCAATATCGCCTCTTGAGCCACCGCATCCGGCGACCGGAACCAGAAGCACTGCTGCCGTCGATAGTCCGGCCATCGGAAAACATCGCCGCGGGATCCCGCTGCTTCCAGCGTATTCTTCAAGGCGGCCTCATCCAAATGGGCGGCCTTCTTCATTTGGGCGAACGTCAACGGCTGTGCCGCCGCCCTCAGAAGTTCGACGACACGCTCGACTGCATCGGTTTGTACGATTTCCGACGAAGACATACTCCAAGCATAAACGACCTTGCGATCCGGTTGTACTCGATTTAAGCCGGAACTTGGCCCGAAGAGAGCTGGACGTCCGCGCTGCCAGGCGTGCCGCCTGTTATGGTGGTTACGGAGGACGGAACTGCCGGCGGCGCGGACCTCCCGCTCCCTTCGGCCACCGTGATCCGCCTGAATCGCACCGCTCGCAAGGCGCCGAAGATTTGTATGAGATTCTCATTCGTACGCTGACTCTATAGGTGGCGTCTCCGACTTGACCGGGCTTGGTGGTACAGACCAGCGCGATCATCGTGCGATTGAGCCGCAAAAGGGAAACATGACACTACTCGTCACCAACGAAGAAGCTGCGCAGTTGATCGAAGCCATCCCAAATCGTACCTGCGTGGATGCAAGTCGGAACCACTGGATTGTTTCTGACGAAGGCAACGCCAGAGCGCAGAGCGTTCTGTGGTTGTTCTGTTGGGCCAAGACTGGCATGGGCCGCAAAAATGCCGAGCGAGCGGCGCGTGAGACATTCGACCTGCTGTTCCCGATCAAGTTCGCTGAGTTCGATGCCCGCATCGCTCACCAGTATGCGCGCGACAACCGCTACTCCGAATACGATCTTGAGGCAGAATTGGCGACACGCTTGTACAGAGGATGAAGGGCGGCTCCGATGTGGATCGGCCCATAGACCAGGCTTCCAGAACGCGCTTCCCGTTCCGACAGGCCGGTCTGGGGTCGCCCTGCGTCAACGAGCGTATCTGTGGAGCGGTCTGCGCGGAACTCTGCAGGTCAAGCGAGGGGCTGTGGGCGTACGCGCGTCACACACTGACGACCGGACAGGGCGACTCCCGGATAATGGCGTAAGCGTTGGTCCGAAGGCGTCCGAAGACACCCGCGGCGGAGCCCCGTCCAATCACCAGGAGATCGGCCTGCACCCGTCCCGCCGTGGAACAGATCACCTTGGCGGCCTCGCCCGACTCCACGCTGGCCGCCGCCTCCATTCCTACGAATTTCTGCAGACGCACCAACTCTTCGCCGGCCGACTTGCGGACAGCCGCCTGCCAGCTCGCCGCTGGGTCGTCGCCCGCTTCCGGAGCGTCCGGGGATGCTCCGGTGGCATGCACCAGGTGGAGTTGCGAGCCGAATTCCTGCGCCAGCCTTGCCGCCCAGCACAGCGTCTTCGAGCTTTGCGGGCCCAGGTCGACGGCGCAGAGAATGTTGCGAAATGGAATCGAGGCCAGGGCGGGCGCTTCTTCCAGATGGACGCCGGTCCAGACGGGGCAGTCGGCGTCGTGCAGAACCTTGGCGGTAGTCGATCCCAGGATGAACCGGCGGAAGGGGCCGTAGCCATGAGTCGGCATGATGATGACGGTCTGGTCGGGCCCGCCGTGGGCGAGTTCGACCACCTTGGCCGCGGGATCGCCCTCCAGGACGATGCGGTGCACCTGCGGCCCGGTCAATTCATCGGCCAGAAAGCCTTCCAACTCGCGGGCGGCCTGCTCGGAACGGCTACGGTACAACTCGGAGAGCATCGAGCCGCCGATCTCGAGCGCGCCGTACTCATACTGAAGCGGCGTCAGCACGTGAAGGATCGTCAGTTCGGAGCCGAAGTGGGAGGCCAACGACTTGGCATACCGGGCGGCTCCCGCCGAGCGCTCGGAAAAGTCGATCGGCAACAGGATTCTTGCAAGATCTCGCATGATGCGCACACCTCCGGGAGTGGGTGGCGGCGCAGGCCCATCACCCTATAAATAGGATAATCCGATTCGAAATTGTGTGGGGTATGCTTTAGCTTGCCCAGGCTAAATGCAGGGAAGATGAATTGGTGGGCTAGATCCCTTCGCCGGTGGTCAGCGAAGTCTCCTGCCCGCTGATGCGNNGCCCGCCGGGGCCCGAAGAGGATCGTGACCAGGCCAGCTTCGACAGCCGTCAAGATGGCCTGCTCCAGGTGCAGCGGGTCTCGGACCACGTGCACCAGGTAGCCCAGGTCGAACAGGTGTCGCTCCAAGACCCTGGCCACCGCGAAGCCGCCATCCTGCAGACGGATCACGAAGGGGCCGTGGCCCATCCGGGCGCGCCGCTCGGCCGGGGTGACGGGACCATGGTCGGTCCGAGTCGCGGGCCGCACGATCATTCCCGCCCCCAGAGTTTCGTTTGTCGCCGGATCGATCAGGATAAAGCCACCCGTCGCGCGGCTACTACTATAAGAGTCGTAGAAAAGCGGGCGGTTGGCCTGGATGGAGACGAGGCCGATTTCATTCAACTGCAGGCGGCTGGCCGGCTCCTCGGCCAAGGTGTTGATATTCAACCGGTGCACCACTTCCCGCACCTGCGCCTGCACGGTTTGGGTCGTATGCTTCAGCAGGTAGGTACGGTGAGGCAGCAGCGGCGCTTCATTCATCCACACCACCTTCGCCTCCAGACGATTGCCCACGTGCGGCCGATGGGCCGCGTGGACCAGCATGTCGCCCCGGCTGATGTCGATTTCATCCTCCAGGCAGACGGTAACCGACATGGGGGCGAAAGCCTCTTCCAACTCGCCGTCCCATGTGACGATGGATTTTACCCGGCTGGAGCGGCCCGAAGGCAGGACGGTGACCGCGTCTCCTGGCCGAACCACCCCCGAGGAAATCTGGCCGGCGAACCCACGGAAGTCGAGGTTGGGTCGGATCACAGATTGCACCGGGAAACGCAGGTCCTGCAGGTTGCCATCGTGGGAAATTGGAACGGTTTCCAGGTGCTCCAGCAGACTGGGGCCTCCGTACCAGGGCGTCCGGGAACTGGGCCTCACCACGTTGTCACCTTGCAAGGCGCTGATCGGAATGAACTGCACGTCCGGAACGTGGAACTGCTGGATGAACGACGTGAACTCCTCGCGGATGGCCTCAAAAACCTCCTCGCGGAAGTCCACAAGGTCCATCTTGTTAACAGCTACTACAAGATGCGGAGTTCCCAGAAGCGCGGCGATATAGGCGTGCCGCCGGGACTGGGGCAAGATTCCGAGGCGAGCGTCCACCAGGATGATCGCCAAGTCCGCGGTGGAGGCGCCGGTGGCCATGTTCCGCGTATACTGCTCGTGGCCAGGAGTATCGGCTATGATGAACTTCCGCCTGGGGGTCGAGAAGTAGCGATATGCTACATCAATAGTAATTCCCTGCTCGCGCTCCGCGCGAAGGCCGTCGGTGAGTAGGGACAGGTCCAGTCCACCCGTCGTCAGGTTCCGCGTAGCCTTTCGGACAGAGGCTAGCTGGTCCTCATAAACACCTTTAGAGTCATAGAGAAGCCGACCGATCAGCGTCGATTTGCCGTCATCTACGCTGCCTGCCGTGCTGAATCTCAGAAGCTCGGTCTGGGCAGTCGATGCCAACCATTCCGTAGCGTCCATTTCGAGGCTGGGAGCAGTCATCAGAAGTATCCCTCGCGCTTCTTCAGTTCCATGGAACCTTCCTGGTCGTGGTCGATCACGCGATTCTCCCGCTCCGAACGGCGGAACTGAATCATCTCTTCGATGATTTTAGGTAAGGTGTCGGCCTCCGAGCGGATCGCGCCCGTGCAAGGGGTGCAACCCAGCGACCGCATGCGGCACATCACCATTTGGGGCCGTTCGCCCGGGAGTAGTGGGATATCATGTTCTACAGGGATAAGACTTTCCCCCCGCACCACCATCGGACGGAGCTTCGCGAAGTACATCGGCACGATCGGAATGTTCTCCTGGTGGATGTAATGCCAGACGTCCAGCTCGGTCCAGTTGGAGAGCGGAAAGACCCGAATGCTCTCTCCGCGATCAATACGACTGTTGTAGAGATTCCATAACTCGGGGCGCTGATTCTTGGGATCCCACTGGCCGAACGAATCGCGAAACGAGTAGACCCGCTCCTTGGCGCGCGATTTTTCCTCGTCGCGGCGCGCTCCACCGAAGGCGGCGTCGAAACCGCCGGCCGTGAGGGCGTCCAGCAGTGCGCGGGTTTTCAACAGCCCGCAGCATTTCTGGGTGCCCAAACGGAAGGGATTGGCGCCGTCGTCAATGGCGCGGGTATTGGTGTGGACAATCAGGCGGACCCCCAGGGAAGCGCAGAAACGGTCGCGGAACTCGATCATTTCGCGGAACTTAAAGGTCGTATCGATATGCAGCAGGGGGAACGGAATGGGCCCCGGATAGAAGGCCTTCTGCGCCAGACGCACCATCACCGAGGAATCCTTGCCGATGGAGTAGAGCATCACGGGACGTTGGAATTCGGCGGCCACTTCCCGTATGATGTGAATGCTCTCGGCCTCCAACGCTCGCAGATGTGTAAAGGTTTGCCTGATCATTGCCGATAGCTTTATGGGACCCCGGTACCGGAGCCCTTAGTTCTTAGGATATCGTGCAATCATGTTAAAGTCTATCGGAATACTCTTGATTGCCGCCTGCCCGATCTTCGCACAAGATGTGGGGATTTCGGCGGAACGCATTCGGGAGCACACTAAATTCCTGTCCGGCGACCTGCTGGAGGGCCGTGGAGTCGGCCAGCGGGGCGGCCAACTGGCCACCGAGTATATCGCGACCCAGTTCGCTCTGGCCGGCGCCAGACCGGCCGGCGACGATGGCACCTGGTTCCAAAAGGTGCCGCTGGTGGGGGTCGAGACCCAGCCCACGGCAACCCTCACGGCCTCCGTCACTGGTAAGAGCGTGGATTTCCGCTGGATGGACGATTTCGTGGGTGTCAACCCGGAGCAACGGCCCGACTCGAGTTTCGAAGCTGACGCTATCTTTGTAGGGCACGGAATCACGGCCCCGGAATGGAAGTGGGATGATTTCAAAGGTGTGGACGTATCCGGCAAGGTGCTCGTGATGTTCACCAACGAGCCTGCGTCCAACGACCCCAAGTTCTTCGATGGCCGCGCCCTGACGTATTACGGCCGCTGGGTTTACAAGTATGAGGAGGCCCTGCGCCGCGGCGCGCGCGGAGCCATCATCATCCATACCACGCCCACAGCGAGCTACGGGTGGGACGTGGTTCGCAATTCGTGGGGCCGCGAATCGCCATTCGTTAAGGTGGCAGCGGGGGACAAGTCGCTGTCGTTCCAGGGTTGGATCACGCGCGAGGCGGGTGAGCAGATGCTGGCCATGGCGGGTAGGACTGTGGACGAGCTGTTGGCCGCCTCGGAAAAGCCGGAATTCAAGCCAATCGACCTGAACATCCAGATCCGGGCCCACATGCCCACCAAGCTTCGGGACCTGGAGACGCGCAACGTGGCAGCCATTATCCCCGGGAGCGACGCCCGGTTGAAGGATGAAGTGGTGATTTACAGCGCCCACTGGGACCACCTGGGGGTGGGCAATCAGATAAACGGGGATGCGATCTATAACGGCGCGATCGACAATGCCACCGGCTGCGCGATCCTGCTGGAACTGGCGCGCGCGTGGGCTTCGATGGGGCAGAAGCCCAGGCGCTCGGCGTTGTTTCTGGCGGTGACGGCGGAGGAGGGCGGGCTAAAGGGGTCGGAATACTATGCCGCGCATCCGATCGTCGCGCCGTCGAAAACGGCCATCGACCTGAACTACGACGCCTTATACCCGTGGGGCCGCGCGAAGGACGTGGTGCTGACCGGAGCGGAGCGCACCACAGTTTGGCCGCTGGCCCAGCAACTGGCGAAGCGGGTAAGCCTCGACATCTCGCCCGACGCGCAACCCGAAGCGGGCCACTACTTCCGTTCCGACCATTTCTCCTTCGCCCACGTAGGGATTCCGGCCTTCTCCATAGGCCATGCCACCGAATTTGCAGGCAAGCCCGCCGGGTTTGGAGAGAGGGCCTATCAGGAGTACAACAGTAAGCATTACCACCAGCCCTCCGACGAATTCCAGGCGGACTGGGACTTCACCGCCCTCCAGCAAGCCGCCGAGTACGGCTTCCTGTTGGGCCGGGATGTAGCGAATCAGGACAAACTCCCCGACTGGCGCCCCGGCGATCCATTCCACCGGTAGGGGAAACAGCGGTGAGCATCGTTTTCATTACCCCAGTATCAGGTCCGAAGGGCGAAAACCACGAGCCGCCGGTCCCGTTGTGATACCCTTGCAAGGAATGGAGGAACCTTGAGAAAGAATATCCTGATACTGTGTGTAGCGGCCTTGGCCGCGTTGACCCTGACGGCGCAGGAGAAGAAGGACGACATGAAGGCTCCGCCGAAAGCTCCTGCCAAGTCCGCGATTCTGCATCCGGAAATGAAGGTGGAATCGGGAACCTATGCTCAGCCGATGGCCACCATCGGGAGCAAACCCGATCAACCGTGGTCCACGACTACGGTGTCGGCGGGCGTGGATAGCAAACCCCAACCGGGACGCGCCATCACCAAGGTCGGTGAAATTGTGGACTTCTCGTGCTATCTGCAACTCGGCAAGCATGGCGAAAAGCACCGCGCGTGCGGTCAGAAGTGCATTCAGAACGGGCAGGCGATCGGCCTCCTGACGCAGGACGGCGCGCTCTACATGTTGATCCCGGAAGAGCATGACCCGAGGCGCGATGGCGGTGTGGACGCCAAGGCGTCGGCATCCGAACACATGGGGCACATTGTGGAAGTGATTGGCACGGAGGCGTCAGTCGGCGGCTATCATGGAATTTACGTGCAGGGGCTGACAAAGTAGGCACATGCTTTTCACGGGACCAAGCAGGATTTTGGCCGGGGCGCTTGCGCTGCCGGCCTTTTTGACCTTAGGGCTGTCGGCGCAGATTCCGAAGGCGCCGTTGGGTCTGCCACCACTAACATGGCCGCGGCAGAATCCATACTCGGCGGACAAGGTCGAGTTGGGGCGTTATCTGTATTTTGACCGGCGGCTGTCCTCCGATGAAACGGTCTCGTGCGCATCGTGCCACGACCCGCAAAAAGCCTTCACCGACGGAGCCCCGGTGTCCACCGGAATCCGGGCGCAGAAGGGCAATCGCAGCTCGCCGACGATCCTCAACCGTGCCTATTCCCTGGCGCAGTTCTGGGATGGCCGGGCGTCCACCCTCGAAGAGCAGGCCAAGGGACCGATGGCGAACCCCATCGAGATGGGGAACACACATGATGCGGTCGTCGGCCGGCTCAAAGGGATTCCGGGATATCGGGCGCTGTTCACGAAGGTTTACGGTTCGGATGAGATTACCATCGACCGCGCTGCCATGGCGATCGCCTGCTTCGAACGGACCCTGCTTTCGGGTAATTCTCCGTACGACCGGTACAAAAACGGCGACAAGAAGGCTATGACTGCCGAGCAGGTCCGCGGCATGTCGGTGTTCATCGACAAGGCCAAGTGCGACAAGTGCCACGAAGGGTCCAACTTCACGCTGAACTCGTACGCCAATCTGGGAGTAGGTACGGATAAGCCCGATCCGGATGTGGGTCGGTTCGCGGTGACCCACGACCCTCGCGATTGGGGAGTTTTCAAGACGCCCACGCTGCGGGAAGTGGCTCGGACGGCGCCGTACATGCACGATGGCAGTCTGAAGACGCTCGACGATGTTGTGGAGTTTTACAACAAGGGCGGCATCAAGAATAAGAATCTGGACCCGAACGTCAAGCCGCTGAATCTGACGGACCAGGACAAGAAAGATCTGGTGGCGTTTTTGAAGGCCCTCAGCGGCGAGGGTTGGCAGAACGTCAAAGCGCCGGAAGAGTTGCCGAAATAGCGAACGCGACGGCAAGCTAAAGCATACCCTACCAGAGGCTTAGCGCTCGAACGGGTCGGATTCCACCACCTCGGCATTCAGCGTGCCTTTCGCCAGGCGGACGTGGATCCTCGAAAGCGGCGGCGCGGCGGCGCTGTCCTTCAGAATCCCAGAGCCGGTCGATACGATGGCATAACCGCGATCCAGGATGCGCAGCGGGCTCAACTGCGAGAGCTTGGCGGTGATCTGTTCGAGCGAACTTTGGCGACTTGCCAGCCGTAGCTGGATCGTCCGCACGAGGCTCGTGTGCGCCGTTTCCAGGCGACGGCGGTCGGCCGCCAAATGGACCTGCATCGTTTGCAGGATTGCCGTATGTGCGATCTCCAGTCGGCGGCGGTCGGCGGCCAGGCGCGGGCGTATGTCGAAACGCTTGAGGCGGGTCTCCAGTGCGCGGCGGGCGCGCTCGCGGGAGTCGATTGCCACGCGGATGCGCTCGCGCATGCGGTACTCCTGCTCGTCGACCCGCTGCAGGCCGCGCCCAATCCGCCGGTGCAAGAGGTTAAGCGCGCGGTCGATGCCCTGCTGGCGCAGGCGGCGCTCCAGCATGGCGAGGCGGTAGCGCATTGCCTGGGCGCCTTTGGCCCGGGTGTCGGCGATGCGGACGAGCAGTTCTTCGCGGGTGCAGATGGCCATTTCGGCGGCCGCGGAAGGCGTGGGGGCGCGCAAGTCGGCTACGAAATCCGCGATGGTGACATCGGTTTCATGCCCCACGGCGGAGATTACCGGGACCGAGCAGCCGGCGATGGCGCGCGCCACGGCTTCCGAATTGAAGCTCCAGAGATCTTCGAGGGAGCCGCCGCCGCGGCCCACAATGACCAGGTCCGGCCAGCGGGTCCGGCTGAAGTAATCGATGGCGCGGCAGATCTCTTCCACCGATCCTTCGCCCTGCACCAGGGCAGGGAAGAGGCGGATGTGCAGGCCGGGGAACCGGCGGGTGAGGATCTGGACCATATCGGCGATGGCGGCGCCGCGAGGCGAGGTGACGATGCCGATGCGCCGGGGAAAGCGCGGCAGGGGACGCTTCCGCTGCGGGGCGAAGAGGCCCTCGGCGGCCAGTTTCTTTTTGAGCTGTTCGAAGGCCACCTGCAGGGCGCCGAGGCCCTGGGGTTCGAGCGTTTCCACCAGCAACTGGTATTCGCCGCGGGCTTCGTAGACGTCGATGCGGCCACGCGCAAGCACCGCCAGGCCGTCCTGCGGCTTGAATCGCCAGTAGCGGTGCGAGGACCGGAAGGCCACACATTTCACCTGGGCCTCGCGTTCCTTGAGAGTGAAATAATAATGCCCGCTGGTGGCCAGTTTGAGGCCGGAGATTTCGCCCGAGACCCAGATGTCGGTGAATTCGGAGTCGAGCACCGCGCGGATGGCGGCGTTCAGTTCATTGACGGTAAAGATGCGCCGCGGGGGCGTGAGATCGAACTCTAGGGCGAATTGCTCCACGGTTCATGGTGGGACAGGCGTCCCCGCCTGTCAAGCCGGGTGAAAGCCGGCAGACCGCGTTTCGGTGGCAGTCACCGTAACCCCCGAATGGACAACCCTGTTCCGGTGACAGTCACCGCAATTCCCGAATTACGGGACCGGCCAGCCTTCGGCCGGCTCGCCGGCTGAAAGCAGGCTTACACAGGTGCCTCTCCCACGATACGCATAGAAACTCAACGCATTGTCGCCCTGTTTGACCACGCGCGTCCGCCGCAGCGGGCCTTTCTCGTCGGGCAGATCCAGGCGGATCGAGTGCTGTACCACGGTCAATTGCGGAGGCGCTTCCGAAAGCAGTTCCAGCGCGGCCGCATATTCGCGTTCGAGATCGTAGGGCGGGTCGAGGAACACGATATCGGCGGTGTGGCGGGGAATAGTCAGCAGCACCGGACCTGCGACAACTGTCGCACGTGCTAACAGCTTGAGCGATGCCAGGTTTTCGCGAATCGCTTCCAGGGCCGCGCGATTCTTCTCCAGGAAGAACGCGTGGCGGGCTCCGCGGCTCAATGCCTCGATTCCCACCGCGCCGGTCCCGGCGTAGGCATCCAGGAAAATTGCGCCCTCGATGCGCGGGGCCAGGATATTGAACAGTGTCTCCCGCAGGCGGTCGGGCGTGGGACGCGTGGCATCGCCCGGGATGCTCTTCAGACGGCGGGAACGGAACTCTCCGGCTATCACCCTCATCAGCCCACTGTCACCAGGCCGTAGCGGCGCTGCCAATGATCGCGAATGTAACCTACCGCGCGGCGGAGGTCATCCTCCGAGGGCGGGTGGGCGATGAAATCGACAGCGTCGCGGCGCGCCACCTCCAGGATTTCGGTATCGCGCAGGATGTTGGCCACTCGCAACGAGGGCAGGCCGGATTGCTTGGTCCCGAAGAATTCGCCGGGTCCGCGCAGTTTCAGGTCCATCTCGGAGATGTGGAAACCGTCGGTGGATTCCACCAGGGTACGTATGCGCTCGCGCGCGGTATCGTTCATTTTCTCGGTCACCAGGATGCAGTAGCTCTGGGCGGCGCCGCGCCCCACACGGCCGCGGAGCTGGTGCATCTGCGCCAGGCCGAATCGCTCGGCCTGCTCCACCACCATCACCGTGGCATTGGGAACATCCACGCCCACCTCGATCACGGTGGTCGAAACCATGATCTTGATGGCGCCCTCCTTGAAGCGCTGCATCACCGCCTCCTTCTCATCGGCTCCCAGGCGTCCGTGCATCAGCCCCACCGGGATCGTCGGGAAGACCTCCTGCGAAAGATGCTCGTACATCTTCTGCGCCGCCTTGAAGGCCTG
>PMTT01000654.1:10735-37124 GCA_003167275.1 Bryobacterales bacterium
GAGACATCCAGGTCGCCGTAGATCGTCATAGCGAGGGTGCGTGGGATGGGGGTCGCGGTCATCACCAGCACGTCCGGGTGGACGCCCTTCTGCACCAGTCCGAGCCGCTGCAGGACGCCGAAGCGATGCTGCTCGTCGACGATGGCGAGCCCCAGGCGGTGGAATTCGACGTCCTTCTGGAGCAGCGCGTGCGTGCCGATGACCACGTGCGCGAGGCCTTCGGCTACGAGCTTCTTGAGCTGCGCCTTTTCGCGGCCGGAAAACGAGCCGGTCAGCAGCAGCGTGACGTAGCCGAGCTTCGAGAGGATCTGCTTGAAGTACAGGCCGTGTTGGGTGGCCAGGATCTCGGTGGGCGCGAGGACCGCCACCTGGTAGCCGTTCTCGATGGCGATGACGGCGGCCTCCGCGGCCACGATGGTCTTGCCGCTCCCCACATCGCCTTGCAGCAGGCGGTTCATCGGGCGGGGCGCCTTCATGTCGCCGACAATCTCCACCATCACGCGCTTCTGCGCGTCGGTGGGCTTGAACGGAAGCATCGCCTTGATCTGTTCGCGCACCCGATCGGTGATCTCGAAGGCGATGCCGGGCAGCGTGCGCGCTTTGCTGCGCTTCAGGGCCACGCCGCACTCCAGCCAGAAGAACTCCTCGAAGATCAGGCGGAACTGCGCGGGCGAGCGAAAGGCGTTCAACAGGCGGAGGTCGGAATCGGGCGGCGGGAAGTGGGCATGTTGCAGGGCGGTCCATCGGTCCGGCATCTTGAGGCGGTCGCGCAGATATTGCGGGAGGAAGTCTTCCTCGGGAGTGAGCGATTGGAGCACGCGGTGCATCAGGACGCGCAACTGTTTGGTGGTGATCTTCGAGACGCCCTCGTAGATGGGCACCACGCGGCCCACGTGCAGCGAAGACTCGCCATCCTCATCGTCGCCCGAGAGGACCTCGAACTCGGGGTGGAGCATGGTGAGCTCTCCGGCATAGCTATCGAACTCGACCTTGCCGTAGAGCGCGACTTTCATGCCCTCGCCGAGCACGTTGGCGAGATAGCCTCCATGGAACCACTTGCCCACCAGGATGGCGCGCGACTTATCGCTGAAGCGAGCCTCGAACATGCCGAGATTGCGGCGCTTGAACCCCGAGAGCTTGGCCGCGCGCACTTCCGCCATGACCGTGGCCATCTCGCCCGGCGCCAGTTGAGCGATGGTCTTCACATTGCTGCGGTCCTCATAGCGGAAAGGCACGTAGCCCAGCAGGTCTTCGACCGTGACCAAGGCCTTGGCCTCCAGCATGGCGGCGCGGGCCGAGCCGATTCCCTTTACGAAACTGAGCGGGGTGGTGAGGTCCATGAATGTGGGACAGGCCGGGCGGACTGTCTGGACAGGACGGGGGCCTGTCCTACTCAGTGTACAATGCCTACGTGAGAACACTCCTGCGTAGGGTCGGCGGCGGACTTGGCCGATTGGCGAACGGAGACAGGCCGGGAGGCTTGTCCCACACCGGCAGTCCCTGGCGATTGTCCCTGATCCTGCTCCTGGCGATGGCGGTATCCGGCCCGGCGGCGGACTTCCGGCTGGGGATCATCGGAACCGATACCTCGCACGTACCGGCGTTCACCAAAATGCTGAACGACGATCCCAGCCAGCCCGATCACATTGCGGGGGCGCGGGTGGTGGCTGCGTTCAAGGGGGGCAGCGCGGATATCGAGGAGAGCCACAGCCGCGTGGACCGCTACGCCGAGGAGGTGCGGACCAAGTGGGGCGTCGAGATCGTGCCGGACATCGCTACCCTTCTCTCTAAAGTGGATGGCGTGCTGCTCACCAGCATCGATGGGCGCGTCCACCTGGAGCAGGCTCGTCCGGTGATTGCCGCGCATAAGCCGCTGTTCATCGATAAGCCGCTGGCTTCGACCCTGCAGGATGCGCGGGAGATCGCGCGCCTGGCCAAGGAAGCCGGGGTACCGTGGTTCAGCTCGTCGAGCCTGCGCTTCGGGGCGATCGGCGCGTCGATGAAGTTTCCGGATGTCACGGGCGTCTCCACCTGGGGTCCCGGTCCCATGGAGCCGCACCATTACCTGGACCTCTCCTGGTATGCGGTGCACCCCATCGAAGTCCTGTACACGTTGATGGGGCCGGGATGCGAATCGGTGACCCGCACCTCCGGCACGGATGCCGATGTCATGGTGGGGCGATGGAAGGACGGGCGGATCGGGACGGTACGGGCGATCCGGCCTTACAGCGATTATGGGGCCGTGGTCTACCGGGCCAAAGAGGTGGTGGAGAGCCACCCCAAAGCTGCTGCGGCGACCGATTATCGGCCGCTGGTCGTGGAGATGGTCAAGTTCTTCGAGACGGGCAAGCCGCCCGTGCCGAATGACGAGACGCTGGAGATATTCGCCTTCATGGATGCCGCCCAGAGGAGTAAGGAGCAGGGCGGAAAGCCAGTTGCGTTGCGGTAGGAGGGGGCTGCCTTGTTTCACGTGAAACAGACAGAAATCTCTTGTTTCACGTGAAACATTGTCTTGTTTCACGTGAAACACACCGAGACGGTCGCGGCGCGGGAGTGGTTTTGTGTGGAATCAATAACTTAGAAGGAAACCAAATGCCGGAAAGTGGATCAAATTAGTCCGCTTCGGCCAGGCCGCCGGGTGCTCAAGCGGGCGAAGGGCAGGCGAGCGACCGCCTGCCCCACGTGGGGGGCTACAGCTTGTAGACTGCCTGTTCGAAGTCGTTTAACAGGCCCACGGCTTCCCGATCCACGAAAGGGAGGAACTGCATCATCAGCACGGCACAGAGGGAACGTTTCGGATCGATCCAATAGAACGTGTTGTTGAGTCCTGCCCAGGCCAGGCTGCCGGCAGAGCGGCCGCCGGCGTAGGGGGTGGTGTTGATCAGGAAGCCCAGTCCCCATTTTTCGGTGAAGCCCGGCTGAATGTCGACGTCGCTCGATATCGGCGGCTTGTAGCTCTTCATTTTTCCCGCGGTCAGATCGCCAATCTGGTTGACCTCCATGGATTCCACCGTCTTCGCCTGCAGGATCTGCACCTGATTGACGCCACGGCCTTTGCCGAGGATCATCTGCATGAAGCGGGTGTAATCCCCCGCGGTGGAATAGAGGCCGCCGCCTCCGTTGAACTCCTTGGGCAGCGCGGGAGGAGTGCGAGGATTCTGTTTGAGCGTCCCATCCGGCTGGCGGCGATACCCGGTGACTACGCGATCGAACTTCGGGGCGGGAAGGAAACTAGTATCCCGCATCTCCAGGGGGCGCAGGATCCTGGCTTGAAAATAGTCCTCCAGGTTCATGCCGCTGACGGTTTCCACCAGCCGTCCCGCCCAGTCCACGCCGGTGCCGTATTGCCAGCGAGCCCCCGGTTCGAACATCAATGGCGATTCACCGCCGCCGTTGGACGTGTAGCGGAACATGTCGCCGTCCCAAGTGTCATAGCAGAGGCCCGAGGTGTGGGTGAGCAGGTGCTTCAGCGTCATTGGGACGGTCGCCGGTCGAAATTTCGGCTTGCCGGTTTTGCGGTCGAAGCTGTCGAGCACCTTCAATCTGCCGAGTTGGGGAAGGTGCCGGGAGACTGGCTCGTCGAGTTGAACCTTGCCCTGCTCCGCCAATTGCAAGGCTGCTACGGTGGTGACCGCCTTGGTCATCGACGCGATGGCGAAAATGGAGTCGACCGTGACCGGCGTTCCGGACGAATCCCGCGTGCCGAAGGCTCCTTGGTAGAGGGTTTTGTCCGCGCTCGCGGCCATCCCGACCGCGGCTGGAATGCCTCGTTGGGCGATTCCCGAGCGCAAGGTTTCGTCGAGCCGGGCGGTGGCGTCCGTGGCGGCGGTGATCCTTTGGGCCAGGGCACCGAAGAGGATGCCTCCGAACTGTCTACGATTGATTTGCGACATATCCCCTCCGGTTGGATGGTGGGAGCCCCCACCGATTCTCAATCGATTTTATCGTAATCGACCACCAGCACCAGAAGAGGGACATCCACTGCAGGATGAAACCCTTACCCACAAGGCGGATAGAATAGGGTACAGATGTCAGAACTTACTCGAAGAGATTTCGTAGCTGCCGCGACGGTCGCTACGGCGCGTGCTTACGCGCAGGTCCCGGGAGCCGGCGAACGTATGCGCATCGGGGTGATCGGATGTGGCGCACAGGCGACGGCCCACATGCGCACCCTCGTGAAGATGCGCGACACGGACAATGTCGACGTCTTGAACGTCTGCGATATCTATAGCAAGCGCGTGGAGGCCGCGGCGCAACTCACGGGCGGCAAAGTGGTGAAGGATTATCGCCGGGTGCTGGACAATAAGGACATCGATTACGTCCTGATCGCCACGCCCGAGCACTGGCACTACCGCATGACCATGGACGCGATCAGCGCGGGCAAGCACATCTACTGCGAAAAGCCGATGACCCACTCGATCGAAGACGCGCGGCGCGTGGCCGAGCGGGTCATGAATACGCCCAGGATCAAGATGCAGGTGGGGGTCCAGGGGATGTCGGACGATTCCTACGAGACCGCCAACCGCTACATCAAAGAGGGCGCGCTGGGGACGGTGGTTCTGGCGCAGATCGATTACTCGCGGAATTACACAGGGGATTTCTGGGTGAACCCGATCGACGCCGACGCGCGGCCGGGGGAGAATCTCGACTGGAACGCGTTCCTGGGGCCCGCGCCGAAGCGTCCGTTCGATGCCGACCGGTTCTTCAGTTGGCGGCGGTATTGGGACTATTCCGGAGGCATTGCGAGCGACCTGTTCGTGCACCGCGTCACGCGCATGATCAAGTCGCTGGGACTGACCTTTCCGGATTGCGTGGTGGCCACCGGCGGCAAGTTCGAGTTCCGCGACAGCAAGGCTGAGATCCCCGACACGCTGAACATCCTGCTGAACTATCCGCAGGGGCTGACGGTGCAGCTCATCTCGTCGATGGCCAACGACACGGCGGTGCAGCATGAGATCCGCGGCCACCAGGCCACCTTGCGATTCACTCCGACGGGGTTCGAGATCGTGCCGCAAGGACCGTACGCGAAGGAGGCGAAGCCGGTGACGCACCGGAAGACGGGGGCCGAGGCGCTGGATCTGCACCATCGCAATCTGCTGAATGCCATCCGCAAGAGCGAACCACTATGCTGCGATGCCAACCTGGGCTATTACGGTGTGGTGGCGACGGTGATGGGCAACCAGTCGTATCGCAAGCGGAAGTACATGCGCTGGGACGCCTCGAAGCAGCGGGCCGTGGCGGTGTGAAAAGTGTGGGGCATGCTTTAGCTTGCCTACCAATCCATCAAATCTGGGCCAGCTAAAGCATGCCCCACGGCAAGCTAAAAGTGGTCCGCCTTGCGCTGGTTTCGTGCTACCTCCCGGCTCGCCGGGCAACCCGTGTGGACCTGATCGTAGCTTTGCGGTATGAGTAGTATGTGCCGGCCGGGCTGCCTTTATCGACCCTGCTCTCGCAGGTGCTGGTTGCCTTCACCATCGAGTTCGACAACGAGTTCGAGCGGCAGATGCCGCATCGGACAACGAACCAGGGCTCGACACCCGGCGTGGGCCAAGGTCCCTGGCTGGTGTCCATGGTGATGTGGTCAAACTGCATGCGGTTTGTCGGCGAGGCGGGTGTCGGAGTCGCCGAGTTGGAGGGCCTCGCCCGGACGAAGACGAACCTGAACGGCATGGAGCGTTGGGGGTACATCGATGTGGCCCCGGATCCGGCCGATACGCGGCCGAAGCCGCCGCAGTCCGCCTGGGTGATTCGGGCCACCGCCATGGGCCGGAAAGCGCAGCAGGTATGGGGGCCGCTCTTCAGCGCGATCGAGGCCCGCTGGCAGGCGCGCTTCGGCGATCGCGAAATCGACGAGCTACGGAAATTGCTATGGGCGGTGGTCAGTAAGGCGGACGTCGAACTGCCCGACTGTCTCCCGATCCTGGGGTACGGGCTGTACAGCAAAGGGCCAGATAGGAAGGGGCGGGCACCGGCCGCACGCGCGGAGAGCACGGGTTCGGGACTGCCTCTGATGGCGCTTCTGTCCCGTGTGCTGCTGGCGTTCGCCATCGAGTTCGAGAGCGAGCCGGGCCTGTCGCTCGCCATCTGCGCCAACGTCTTGCGGATCCTCGATGCGAAAGGCGTGCGGGTCCGGGACCTTCCGCTCCTGAGCGGCGTGTCGAAGGAGGCGATCAGCATGGCGATGGGCATCCTTCAGAAGAGCGGCGTCGCCGTAGTCGAGCCGGAGTTAGCGCACCAACCGCCGGGACGGCGCAAAATGCCCGACCTGGCCGATTGCCAATCGGCCGCAGGTTGCCAACCAGCCCCACAAATCACTCGGGCGAAGGTTGCCCGGCTGACTGTGAAGGGTCTGGAGGCTCCGCAGGCCTACCGCCGGCGACTCGGCATCGTCGAAGATCGCTGGCAGGCGCGCTTGGGAAAGGAGACTGTCCGCGAACTCCGGGAGTCACTGGAGAGGTTGGTGGGTGAGCCCACGGCGGACCGGTCGCCTCTGTTTCGCGGGTTGGAGCCCTACCCCGACGGCTGGCGGGCGTCGGTTCCGAAGCCCCACACGCTGCCGCACTACCCCATGGTCCTGCACCGCGGAGGGTTCCCCGATGGCAGCTAGACGGACCGCAGGGAGCGGCCCACGCCGCTAAGGAGCGCGTGGCACAGGCATTCCTGGCTGTGTTGCGTTTCCACGGCAAGAAAGGCAACACAGGCAAGAATGCCCGTGTCACAAGCTTACTTTCCCGCGCCTAACAAGCGATGGATCTGGTTGACCGCGTATTCCAGCTTCATGTCGAAGATGCGCTTGCCAAGGGCCGCGGTGGAAGGCCGCGCATCGCCGGTAATGCCGTTGTTGATGCGCTTGGCGTTCGGGTCGCGCGCCTCACCTGGCTTTCGGACGGGATCGCCCACGGCAGCCGCCACCAGGTCCTTGCGAACCCAGCCCAGGTCGCCGCCGAGATAGAGCATCTCGGAGGTGTCCGGAATGCCTGCGTGCGTGCTCACGGGCATGCCGTTGGCCACCAGGTACTTATCGAAATCGGCGTTGGCCTTCTCGTAGACTTCGTCGCAGAAGACTACCCGGATACCCTTCGAGGCGTACTTCTCGTCAAGCTTCCTGGCGACTTCGCCCAGTTCAGCCTGGCCGCCGCCGTGATCGCCCATCAGCACGACGTTCTTGAAACCGTTGGTGATCATTTGCTCGGCGACCCGCTCGTTGACGGCCGCGAATATAGGCGCGGTCAGTCCGATGGTGCCCGGCAGATTGGCGTTGGCGTTGTTCGGGGAGAAAGGCAGCACCGGCGCGGCGATGGCATTCCCGAGCTTCTCGGCAATGGCGATCACGGTGGCGTGCGCCATCAAGGTGTGGCCGCCGTTGACATTCTGTGGACCGCGCGTCTCGGTGCCGCCGTTGTAGATCAGTGCCGTGGTCTTGCCGTCCTGAATGGCTTGCTTGAGCTCGGGCCAAGTCATCATCTCCAGGTCCACCGAGGCTTTGGGCGTCTTCGTCTGCGCGTACGTGGCCCCGGAGACGGCCAGCATGCAGAACGTCGTAATCAGGAAACGCATAACGGCTACTCCCCTCGCACTCATCCAAAATTGCCTTCGCGGCAGGATACCACCGCGCGAGGAGGCAAAACAAGGGGAGGAGGGAACGGAGGGAGCGGAGAACTGCTTTGACGCGGAGACGCGGGGACGCGGAGCAAGAACGCGGAGAAGAAGTCTGAGAGGTGTTCTCCGCGTTTTCTCCGTGTCTTCGCGTCTCCGCGTCCCGTTTCCGTCCTGGAGGGTGGACTGGACGTGGCTGAGCCGGAGAGACCTTCCATTTCCGTGTTTCAGAGTCTATAATCTGAATTGGAGGGAGTTATGGCTTCGCTGGACATTCCCGAAATCCTGATTGCGCTGGGGATCGTGGGCTGCATCGCCTGGGCCATCTACAATTGGACGCATCCGCACGCTGATTCCCACAAGTAGGGGCCGGATGCACCGGACCGGACTGCTCCTCTGTCTTTGTTGGGAACAAAGGGGTTATGTCGAAAACGTAAGCCCCCGTCCGGACCGGTTTGATTCTTTGTGCATCCGCCGTCAGAAGCCTCTATACTGGGCCATTCGTGCCGACCTCGAATCTTAAACGGAAAAATAGCCACAATTCAACCGATCCCGAGGGGATACGCCGGTTCTTCTCCGACCTCGGTCCGGGACTGATTACCGGGGCCGCGGATGACGACCCCTCCGGGATCGTCACGTATTCGGTAACTGGCGCGGCATTCGGATACGGGCCGCTGTGGACGGCCCTATTCTCATTCCCCCTGATGGCGGCTGTCCAGTTAATGTGCTCCCGGCTGGGGATGGTCACGGGACGCGGTTTGGCTGCCGTGGTGCGGCGGCGCTACCCTCGCTGGGTGCTTTGGGGCGCTTGCCTTCTGCTGGCCGTGGCTAACGTCATCAACATCGCGGCCGACCTCGGGGGCATGGCCGAAGTCACCCACATGGTGACGGGCGTCAACCAGCTTTTGTGGCTGCCGGTTTACGCGGTCCTCATCGTGGCGATGCTGTTCTATACCTCCTACCGGACCGTCGCGCGGATCTTCAAGTGGCTGACCCTGGTGCTGTTCGCGTATGTGATCACGGCCTTCATCGCGAAGCCGGATTGGACCCAGGTTCTACGCGCCACCTTCGTTCCGGATCTGCACTGGTCGCGGGACTACCTGGCGGTGCTGGTGGGAATCCTGGGCACCAGCATTTCTCCCTACCTGTTCTTCTGGCAGGCGGCCGAAGAGGTGGAGGAGGAGCGTTCCGAGGGCAAGGTCACCCTGGCCCAAAGGCAAGGCGCTACCGACCAGGAACTGCGGAAGGCACGCATGGATGTGGTCGTCGGGATGTTCTTCTCCAATTTCGTGATGTACTTCATCATCCTGACCACCGCGGCCACCCTGCACACTCACAGCATCACACAGATCGCGACCGCGGGGCAGGCAGCCGAGGCGCTGCGGCCACTGGCGGGCGCCGGCGCCTATTGGCTGTTCACCCTCGGGCTCATCGGGACCGGCATGCTGGGGGTCCCGGTGCTGGCGGGTTCCAGCGCCTATGCCATCTCCGAGGCCATGGCGTGGGGAGCGTCGCTCGACCGGCGCCCCAAACTCGCCCCCAAATTCTATGGAGTTTTGGCCGCGGCTATGGCGTTGGGACTAGCCTTGGACTACGTGGGGCTGGACGCCGTGAAGATGCTGTTCTGGTCGGCCGTCGCCAATGGCGTGCTGGCGCCTCCCCTGATTGTGCTGCTGGTGTTGCTCACTACCGACCGCAAGGTGATGGGGGACCGCGTCAATCCGCCCCTCTTGCGCTGGCTGGGGTGGATCGCCGCGGGCGTGATGACGGCGGCCGCGATCGCGATGTTCGTAGCAGGATAATTCGTGGCAGGATAGTAGGTACCGCACTCATGTCCAGAATCCATACCCCCATCACCGATCCATTGGCGGAGTACATCCGCGAAGTTACTTTGCGCGAGCCGGAGCCGCTCCGGCGGCTGCGCGCAGAAACCGAAGACCATCCGCGAGCCACCATGCAGACTTCGCCCGAGCAGGGCCAGTTCCTGCATCTCATGGCCCGTGTATGTGGCGCCCGCAAGACCCTGGAAGTCGGCGTCTTCATGGGATACAGCTCCACCTGGGTTGCACTGGCGCTGCCCGCCGGAGGGAAAATCATTGCCTGCGACGTCAGCGACGAGTACACCACCCGTGCGCGGCGCACGTGGCGCGAGGCGGGAGTGGAAGACCGCATCGACCTGCGGCTGGCGCCGGCCTTGGAAACGCTCGACGGGCTCCTCGCCGATGGGCAGGCCGGATCCTTCGATTTTGCCTTCATCGACGCCGACAAAGGCAATTACGCGAACTACTACGAGCGCGCGCTCGCGCTGCTGCGTCCGGGCGGGTTGGTTGCCGTGGACAACGTCCTGTGGGATGGCCTGGTCATCGACCCCAACGACCATGACGCCGATACCGAGTCCATCCGCGCCTTCAACCGCAAGGTGCACGCCGACTCACGCGTGGCGTTGAGCATGGCGACCATGGGCGACGGACTGACTCTGGCGTGCAAACTCTGAGTCACACCCTGTTTCCGTGCTACGCTCCCGGCGATCGGGCGACTGCGGCCGCCGTGGCCGCCTTCCTGGAACGGGGCGCTGACGTCCGTGTGTTTCTGGAGGAAGGCGAGATCCGGCCGGGGGAGGATCTGGCCGGCAAAGCGCGGGACGCCCGCATGGCGGATATCGTGCTGGTATTCTTCTCGCGCGAGTCGATGCCCTCGCGATGGGCTCGCGCACAGTGGGAAGATGCACTGCTCAAGGAGCCTGCGGCCGAGGGTGTGCGCATCGGTTTCGCGAGGTGTGACGACTGCGCCCCGCCGGCCGTTCTGAAGCCGCGGTTCGAATTGGCCGGTCTGTCGACGAGGCCTCTGCGAGAGTTGAAGCGATGGGTTCGGAAGCAGGAGGCGAGCCTGGATGAGTCGGCGTTCATCCCTTCCCTGCCGAGGAGTCCCGGGCAGGATGCCGACCTGGAGGTGCTCGGCATCGCGATCGCCGACCGTGCGGGCACTGAAACGGTCGCCAGCCTGGGGCCGGCTTTGGAGTTTGCGCGCGCGTACCGCGAGGATTTCGACGAAGTTTTCGTACTCGACTGCGGCGACCGCAGCGTGACCGCGCTGGCCGGCGATTTGGGCGCGCAAGCCGGGCTGAGGCTGGAGGGCGACCTGAACGAGAATCTCGAACGATTGCGGGAATTCTGCTCGGCACGCCGGTTCCTGCTGCTGCTGGCGGATGTCCGCACGGCGGACCCGCACGAATTCATCTTTGGCGGCCGCTGCTCCACGTTGATCGTCACAGGGGGCGGTCTGGAGGCGTCGGCGGATCCTCTGCGACAGATCCAGCAGACTTTCGCGTCGCTCGATGATGCCGCCAGTTGGACGGATCTCTGCGAACTGGCGCGCCTGGGCGGCCGGCTGACCCGCGAACAGGTTCGCATCGCGGAATGCTACGAATTGATGCAGCTCTGGCACGTCGCGGCGGAAGTTCGCGGTGACCGCAAGGTGCTGGATGAGTCCGCGCGCGAGATGGTGTGGATTCTCGAAGGCTGGGGCCGCGAGGAAGAGGCCCGCATTCTCGACATCCGCCGCACGGCGGAATTCGATGACCAGATGCAGTTGCCGTTCGAGTAGGGCGGGTTCTCGGCCTGCCCAGCGCGGCCGTAGAGCTTTACTGGGCCTTCACGCTCCCGTTGCCGCTATGCCCCCTCAAAATCAGCTCTGCGATCACCTCCAGGTTGCGCTCGAGTCTCTCCATGGAGGCTTCGTGTCGCTGGAGCCACTGCTGGTGCATAGCCTGGGCATGGGTGATTTCTTCCAGCCATTGCTCGTGGTCGACCAGGCGCCGACCGTGCCGGTCCTGGATGGCGTTGGTCACCGTCAAGGTGTCTTGCGCTTCCTTGAGGATCTTCTCCATCCGCTTCTCCATCCGCTCAAGGTCACGGTCATCCATTGGTTTACCCTTTCGGCCGATCCGGCCCGCCCTCCAGACTTATAAACACATTGTACAGGGCTCTCAGGTGGGGAGATTCCTGCCCAGCCCCTGGGCCGCCCCCAGTCCTACAGGGGACTACAGTACAAAATACCCCAAGCCGGGTATTCTCCCGGACCATCTCGGTATCTTACGATCAGAGCGTAAGGGCTTTCCAGAACGCGACCAGGGGGTCGCGTGCGGACGAGGGCGTCCGCCCCACTGCTTCGTGCTGTCTGATCCACATGGGAACTCACAAATCTCTAGAGCACCGGAGCCATAGGCTGGCCCCCGAAACGCTCGACGGCATTCGCCAGTTCGATACCTGCACCATCGCCAACGCCATCGAGCGGTTCCGTGTCCGGCTGCGGAATGAGGGGTATACCCAGCCGGGTCTGCGCTGCCTGACCGGCGGCTCTCCGCGACTCCTGGGCTTTGCGGCCACCTGTAGAATCCGCTCGTCCGATCCGCCTGTGAACGGCAATGCCTATCTCGATCGCACCGATTGGTGGGGGTCGATCGGCCAACTGCCGATTCCGCGCATCGCCGTGATCCAGGATCTGGAGGCGGAATACGGTTCGGGTTCCACGGTGGGCGAGGTGCATGCCGCGATCCTGAAAGCTTTTCATTGCGCGGGTGTGATTACCAATGGGGCGGTGCGCGATATCCCGGGAGTCAGCCGGATGCAGTTTCCGATGTTCGCCCGCACGGCCGCCGTGTCGCATGCTTACACCCATCTAGTGGACTACGGCGAACCAGTGGAGATCTTCGGCCTGCAAGTCAGGAGCGGAGACCTGCTCTACGCCGATTGCCATGGGGTGATTTCGATCCCTCACGACATTGCCGAAAAGCTTCCCGCCGCGGCTTTGGAGATTCGTATGCAAGGACAGCGGATTATCGACGTTTGTCAGTCGTCGGACTTTACACCTGAGAGACTTCTGGAAGCGATCAAGAGCAATTCATGAGGAGGCCCATGCTGAAAGCAGTTGCCCCGATTGGCGCAGTACTGTTCATCGGGTTCGGTGCGTTGTTCGTATCTTCCTGTTCCCGGAACCCGGGTGTGCAGGCGAGCGATGCGGGTGTTTCGGATGTCCAGACGGTGGCTGTCGCCAAGGTCATGACTCAAGACCTGTCGCGCAACCTGGTTCTGACGGCCGAGTTTAAGCCCTACCAGGAAGTCGACGTGATGGCCAAGGTGGCCGGCTATATCAAAGAGATCAACGTGGATGTGGGCGACCGCGTCAAGGAGGGGGACCTGCTGGCCACGCTCGAAATCCCCGAGATGAAAGACGATTTGAACCGGGCCAGGGCGGCGGTGGAACGAAGTAACGCCGATGTCACGCACGCCGAAGACGAGGTCCGGCGAGCCGAGTCCGCCCATTCCATCGCCCACCTTTCGTATCAACGGCTGGCGGCGGTGTCGGAGAAAAGGCCCGGCCTGGTTGCCCAGCAAGAGATCGACGTCGCGCAAAGCAAAGATTTGGAAGCCGAGGCGCAGGTGGCGGCCGCAAAGTCCGCGCTTGGCGCATCCAAGGAGCAGGTACACGTCAATAGCTCGGATGTGGATAGGGTCAATACCATGAAGGACTACACGAAGGTGACGGCGCCGTTTACCGGAGTGGTCACCAAGCGGTATGCCGACAAAGGGTCGATGATCCAGGCGGGCACAGCCTCGCAAACGCAGGCCATGCCGGTGGTGCGGATATCCGAGAACAGCTTGCTGCGGCTGATTCTGCCGGTTCCCGAATCGGCCGTTCCCACGGTGCATATCGGACAGCAGGTGGACGTGCGGGTTCCCACACTGAACCGCAGCTTCCCCGGCCTGGTGAAGCGCTTCGATGAAAAGCTGTCTATGGATACCCGCACCATGAATACCGAAGTGGACGTGCCGAACGCCAACCTGGTGCTGATTCCCGGCATGTACGCGGAAGTGGACCTGAGGCTCGAGCAGCGCAACCGTGTGTTGGCCGTTCCGGTGACCGCAGTGGACAACGCTGCCGAGGAATCGTCAACCGGCACGGCTCACGGCGCGCGGGCCATGGGGCAAGTCATGGTGGTCACTCCCAACAACCGAGTGGAAGTGCGCAAGATTGCTCTGGGTCTCGAGACCGCCAATAAGGTTGAAGTTCTCTCCGGACTGAACGATGGCGATATGGTAGTAATCGGTGGCCGTGCCGGCCTTCGATCCGGCCAGGAAGTCCGTCCCAAGGTCGTCGAGATGGCGGCCTCCAAGTCATAGCGCGGGTCCTCACTTATGTCCAAGTTTGCAATCCGCAACCCGTACTTCATCGTAGTGGCATGCCTCATCGTCGCCGTCCTGGGCGCCACGAGCATAAAGCAGATGCCGGTGGACATGTTCCCGGGGATGAACATCCCCGTGGTAGTGGTGGCCACGTTCTATTCGGGCATGCCGCCGGAGCAAATCGAGAACGATATCACCAGCCGTTTCGAGCGATTCTTCACGCTGGGCAGCGGCATCGAACACATCGAATCGCGCTCGCTTCCAGGCGTGAGCATCATTAAGGTGTACTTCCAGCCGGGGACCAATCCCGATTCGGCGGTCACCACCATCTCGAACCTCGCGATGGCGCAACTGCGGCGTCTCCCGCCCGGCACCTTGCCGCCGGTGGTGCTGAAGTTCGACGCTTCGAGCCTCCCGGTTTGCCTGGTTACTTTCAAAGGCGAAGGGCTCGATGAGACGCAACTCCGCGACCTGGCACAGTTCCAGGTGCGCAACCAGGTGGGAAGCGTCCCCGGCGCCAGTGTTCCGCAACCCTTCGGCGGCAAGTACCGCCAGATTATGGTCTACGCCGACCCTTACAAGCTGGAAGCCCACCAACTCAGCCTGATGGACGTAGTGCGCGCGGTGAACACCGCCAATCTCATCTTACCCGCCGGCGATGTGCAACTCGGGGTTCTGGACTACAACATCTACACCAACAGCCAACTGAGCACGGTGGCCGAAATCGACCAGTTGCCCATCAAGACGGTGGGCCAGTCTCCGGTGCGGATCACGGATATCGGTTACGCGAAGGACGCGCAGCAGATCCAGACCAACATCGTGCGCGTGGACGGCCAGCGTTCGGTCTACATNNAAGACCGCCATCGAGACCCTGGAGCACGAGGGCGCCATCGGCCTGTTCCTGACGTCCGTCATGATCCTGGTCTTTCTGGGAAGCTTTCGGGCCACCGTCGCGGTCTTCTTCTCCATCCCGCTCTCGGCGCTGACCGCATTCATCCTGCTCCACATGGGTGGCAGTTCCATCAACGCCATGGTGCTGGGGGGCTTGGCCCTGGCCTTCTCCCGCCTCATCGACAATTCCGTGGTGGTGCTGGAGAATATCTATCGCCACCTGGAGTTGGGCGAAGATCCCGTAGTCGCCGCCGAAAAGGGCGGCCAGGAGGTCGCGCTTCCGGTACTAGCCTCCACGCTCACCACCATCGTGGTTTTCTTTCCCGTCACTTTATTGTACGGAGTGAGTAAGTTCCTGTTCTCGGCGCTGGCCCTGGCAGTGGTGCTGTCGCTGCTGGCGTCGTATTCGGTGGCGATGTCGGTGGTGCCGCTGTTCTGTGCACACTTCATTAAAGGACACCCAGGAGGCCATTCGCACGCAGCTTCCCGTGGAGACCAGCCCCCCCGCCGCCGCGGCCCCCTGGAGCGCTTCAACGATTGGTTCAATCCCCAGTTCGAACGTTTCCTGAACTTCTACGATCGCGTCATCAGCGTGGTCCTCAAGCGCCCGGTTTCCGTGCTGTTCATCCTCAGCCTGGTGATTGTGGTGAGCCTCTTCATCTATCCGCTGCTGGATTTCGCGTTTTTTCCGCGCACCGATCCGGGCCAGTTCATGATGAACGTCAAGCTGCCTTCCGGCACGCGCATCGGCATCACCGAGGGGGAGGTTGCCAAGGTCGAGGACCTGGTTCGCAGTGAGGTTTTGCCCGAGGACCTCGGCATGATCGTCTCCAACATCGGCTCCACCCCCGATTTCTCGGCCATCTACACCAGTAACTCCGGAATGCATACCGCCACAGTCCAGGTGAGTCTCAAGGAAGACCACAAGATCGGCAGCTATGAGTATATGGCGCGCGTGCGCAAGAGGGTCACTGAAGAGATGCCGGAACTGCGGGCCTATTTCCAGTCAGGCGGCTTGGTGGATGCGGTGCTCAGTCTCGGGATGCCGGCCCCCATCGATGTGCAGGTGTCGGGTTCCAACCTCGCGGACAGCTTCCGCACCGCCATGCAACTATCGAGCCAGATCCGTAAATTCCCTGGAGTGGGCGATATCTACATTCCTCAGGACCTGGACTACCCCGCACTGCAGTTGGACATCGACCGCACGCGTGCCGCGGAACTGGGACTGACGCAGAAGGAAGTGGTCGGCAATGTGATCACGGCCCTGACCTCCAACACCATGATCGCTCCCAGCTTCTGGATCGATCCGCACACAGGCAACGACTATATGTTGACCGTGCAGTATCCGGAGACCCAGATCAAGACCTTTGGCGACCTGCGCGCCATCCCGATCCGCGGAGTGGGTATTACGGACTCCACGCGTCTGGACGCTGTGTCCAACATCCAGCGCATCAAGTCGCCCACGGAAGTTGACCATTACAAGCTCCGCCGAGTGATCGACATCTATGTGCAGCCGTTAGGCGAAGACTTGAACCGCATCGCCAAAAACATCCTTGACCTCGACGCACGGACCGAGAAACCAGCCGGCGTCACGGTTAAACTGCAAGGTTTGGTGGAAGGCATGCGGCAGAGTTTCCAGCAGTTCGGTGTCGGTCTGCTGCTATCGGTGGTGCTGCTCTATCTGATTCTGGTCGCCCAGTTCCGTTCGTTTCTCGATCCGCTGCTGATTCTCACCGCGGTTCCTCCGGGGTTGACGGGCGCGCTGCTGATTCTCTACCTGACCGGCACCAGCATGAACGTGATGTCGCTGATGGGCCTGATGATCCTGATCGGCATGACTGTTTCCGACAGTATTCTTATTGTCGAATTCACGCGGCACCTTCGGGAAGACGGCATGAGCGTGCGCCAGGCGGTGGTTACCGCGGCGCGCGTCCGGCTCCGTCCCGTGCTGATGACTTCGCTCGCCACCATCATCGGTCTGTTGCCGATGGCCTTGAAACTCGGCGCGGGCAGCGAGTCATACGCGCCCCTCGCCCGTGCGGTGTTGGGCGGCATGAGCGTCTCCCTGATGATGACGGTCATCATGGTGCCGGCCGCCTACTACGTGGCCTATCGCAAAGCGGATTCCCGGCGTGCCCCGATCGAGGTCAACTGAATGTCGGGCTTCGCCATCCGCAACCCTTACTTCATCGTTGTCGTCTGCCTGATCATCGCCGTACTCGGCATAACCAGCTTCACGCAGATGCCTGTGGACATGTTCCCGGCGATGGATATCCCCGTTGTGGTGGTCGCGACCTTCTACTCGGGCATGCCCCCCGAGCAGATCGAAAACGACATCACCAGCCGTTTCGAGCGCTTCTTCACGTTGGGGAGCGGCATCGAGCACATCGAGTCGCGGTCACTGCCCGGAGTCAGTGTCATCAAGGTCTATTTCCAACCCGGGACGGATCCCGACTCCGCGGTTACCACCATCTCCAACCTCGCCATGGCGCAACTGCGGAGACTGCCGCCAGGCACGCTCCCCCCGGTGGTCCTGAAGTTCGACGCTTCCAGCCTCCCTGTCTGCCTGGTCACCTTCAAAGGCGAAGGGCTCAACGAAACGCAACTACGGGACTTGGCGCAGTTCCAGGTACGCAACCAGATCGGCGGTGTGCCGGGAGCCAGCGTACCTCAGCCGTTCGGCGGAAAGTACCGCCAGATCATGATCTACGCGGATCCGTTCAAGCTGGAGGCCCACCAGTTGAGTCTGATGGACGTAGTCCGCGCTGCCAACGACTCCAACCTGATTCTTCCCGCGGGAGACGTGCAAGTCGGCCCGTTGGACTATAACATCTACACCAACAGCCAGCTCCGGACCGTGCGGGAGATCGACGAGTTACCGCTCAAAGTAGTCCACAACGCCCCGGTGCGCGTTTCCGATATCGGCTATGCCGAAGACGGGCACGAGATCCAGACCAATCTGGTGCGCGTGGATGGGCAGCGGTCGGTCTATGTTCCGGTTCTGAAGCAAGGGGGCGACACCAATACCATCGCCGTGGTGGACGGCATCAAGGACGCGCTCCTCCACCTCTTCGACGTGCCCAAAGAGCTGAAGACCGAGGTGGTTTTCGACCAGTCGGTATTCGTCAAGACCGCCATCGAAACGCTGAAGCACGAAGGCGCCATGGGGCTATTCCTGACCTCGATCATGATCCTGATATTCCTCGGGAGCATGCGCGCCACGGTCGCGGTGTTCTTCTCGATTCCGCTTTCGGCGCTGGCGGCGTTCATTGCGCTCTCCCTGATGGGAAGCTCCATCAACACCATGGTGCTGGGCGGACTGGCCCTCGCGCTCTCGCGGTTGATCGATAACTCGGTGGTCGTGCTGGAGAATATCTATCGCCACCTGGAGTTAGGTGAGTCGCCCGCCGAGGCCGCCGAAAAAGGGGGCAAGGAGGTGGCATTACCAGTCCTGGCCGCCACGCTTACCACGGTAGTCGTCTTTTTCCCGGTAACGTTCTTATATGGCGTGAGTAAGTTCCTCTTCTCCGCGCTGGCACTGGCCGTGGCGTTGTCGTTGTTCGCTTCGTTCGCGGTGGCAATGACCGTCGTGCCGCTGTTCTGCGCCCGCTTCATCAAGGCGCCCTCGCACCACGGCACGCCGTCTTCCGAAGTCTCTGTAACTGTGGACCAGCGCCCGCCGCGATTGTCGATTGGCAACCGCTTCAACATCTGGTTTAACGACCGTTTCGAGTCATTCCTGAAGATTTACGACCGTCTGGTGGCGGTCACCCTGCGCCGCCCGGCGCTGACCCTGTCGGCCTTTGCGGTGGTGTTCGTGATGAGTCTCGGGATCTTTCCGCTGCTGGGATTGTCGTTTTTCCCGCGAACCGACGCCGGCCAGTTCGTGATCAACCTCAAGGCTCCTACGGGAACCCGGCTGTCGGTTACCGAAAACGAAGTTGCCAAGGTGGAGGACCTGATCCGTCGCCTGGTGGCTCCGGAAGATCTCGGCATGATCGTCTCCAATATCGGCGCGACCCCCGATTTCTCCGCCATCTACACCACCAACTCGGCGATGCACACGGCCTTCGTGCAAGTGAGTCTCAAGGAAGACCACAAGGTCGGCAGCTACGAATACATGGCAAGAGTGAAGAAGCAGATCGAACTCGACCTGCCCGAGCTGAGCGCCTACTTCCAGTCCGGAGGCCTGGTAGACGCGGTTCTGAATCTGGGATTGCCCGCCCCCATCGACGTGCAGGTGGCCGGCTCCAACTTGAAGCTGTCATACGCCACAGCCCTGAAACTCTCTTCGGAGATCCGGAAGATTCCCGGCGTCGCCGACGTTTTCATCCCGCAGGACCTCGACTACCCCGCGCTCCAGCTCAACGTCGATCGTACGCGTGCCAGCGAGCTGGGTCTCGACCAGGAAGAGGTGGTGGACAATGTGATCACGGCGCTCACTTCGAACCAGATGATCGCCCCCAGCTTCTGGATCGACCCCAAAACCGGCAACGACTACATGTTGACCGTCCAGTATCCCGAGAATCAGGTCAAGTCACTCTCGGAGCTCAAGGCCATCCCGCTGCGCGCTCCCCATGTCCGCCTGCCCACTCGCCTGGACATGATCAGCGACATCCGCCGCATCAAGTCGCCGACCGAGGTGGACCACTATGCACTCCGCCGCACGATCGATGTTTACGTACGCCCGCTGCACGAAGATCTGGCCAAAATCGCCAACGCCATCGACGGCATCATCAGCCGGACCGACACTCCCGACGGCGTGAACGTCCACCTGCAGGGGATGGTCCAGGGCATGCGCGTCTCGTTTGAGCGGTTCAGGCTGGGACTGTGCCTGGCCGTAGTGCTGCTTTTCCTGATCCTGGTGGCGCAGTTCCGGTCATTTGTCGATCCGTTCATCATCCTGCTGGCGGTACCGCCGGGGTTGAGCGGAGTGATCCTGATCCTGTGGCTGTCCGACACCACGCTGAATGTGATGTCGCTCATGGGAGTAGTGATGCTGGTGGGGATCGCGGTGTCCAACAGCATTCTGATTGTAGAGTTTACGAGGCACCTGCGCGAAGAGGGGATGGGCGTGCGTGATGCCGTCGCGATGGCCTGCCGGGTGCGGTTGCGCCCGGTACTGATGACGTCGCTGGCAACGATCATCGGCCTGCTGCCGATGGCGCTGAAACTGGGCGCGGGAAGCGAGGCGTACGCACCCCTGGCGCGCGCGATTCTGGGCGGCCTGAGCGTTTCGGTCGCCCTGACGGTGTTCCTGGTGCCGGCGGCATACGTGTTGGTTTATGGACGTAATGAGCGGAGGGCGTTATGAAGCTGACAAAGTATGTGGGGCAGGTTGTCAACCTGCGGCGGGTTGGTAACCCGCCTTCGGACATTTGCGATCGGCCGGTCAGCGCCGGTTACCAACCGGCGCGCAGGATACCATCCTGCCCCACACTGACTCTGATCTCGATTAGCTTTCTTCTCATCCAAGCGCTTTCCGCCCAGCCGATGACCCATCTCACTCTGGCCGAGGCGCAGCGACTGGCGATCCAGAACAACCCACAGTTCTCGGCGGCGAAGTTCAACGCCGCCGCGGCTTACCAGGTCCCCAGCCAATACAAAGCGGCCTTCCAGCCGAACATGTTCGGCAGCTTCACCGGCGTGGGCGCCGACAACGGAAGCCGCCTGGCGGCGGGCGCGCTGAACAACCCGGTGGTGTATGACCGCGTCGGCTCGGGCCTTTCCGTGAGTCAGATGATCACCGATTTCGGCCGAACCAGTAACCTGGTCGCCACGGCCAAATTGCGGGCGGAGTCGCAAGACCAGGTCACCGAAACCACGCGCGCACAGATCCTGCTGACCACCAGCCGTGCGTATTTCAACCTGCTCCGCGCTCAGGCTGTCTTGAAGGTGGCCAACCAGACCGTGGAAGCACGCCAACTGGTGGTGGATCAGATCTCCGCCCTGGCTGAGAGTAAGATGAGATCCACCCTGGATGTCAGTTTCGCCAAGGTCAATCTCTCGGATGCTAAGCTGCTTCAGGTCCAGGCACAGAGCGACGTCAAGTCCGCCGACGCGGATCTGGCCACCGCCATGGGGCTGCCCGGAGAAGCTGCGTTCATCTTGGAAGAGGAGCCGCTGCCCGCGCCTCTGCCCGATAAAATCGCCGACCTGATCCGCGAGGCAATTCAGGATCGCCCCGAGCTCAAGGACCTGCGATTTCAGGAGAGCGCCGACGAGCGCTTCGCCCGGGCGGAGCACGCGCTCTACTATCCCAGCGTCGGTGTGATCGGAACCGCCGGAGTTGTGCCGACGGGCTATTCCACCATCCCCGGCCGCTACGGCGCGATCGGCATGAACATCTCGATTCCCATCTTCAGCGGAGGCCTGTTCAAAGCGCGCCAGTCGGAAGCCGAATTGAGGACGAAGGCCGCGGGGCAGAACGTCAGCGATCTGGAAAACCGGGTGGCCCGCGATGTCCGGGTGGCGTACCTGAATGCCAACACGGCGGCCGACCGTATGACTCTAACGCAGGAACTGCTCGCGAATGCGGAGCAGGCGCTCGACCTGGCGCAGACCCGCTTTGACGCCGGTCTGGGCACCATCGTGGAACTCAGCCAGGCGCAGCTCAATCTCACTTCCGCGCAGATCGGCAATGCGGCGGCGAAATACGATTACCAGGCGCAGCGGGTCATGGTGGACTATCAGATCGGGGCGTTGCGGTAGGCGGCCATGGCCAGGCAGACCAGGTGGGACTTGACGCTCGGATTGGCCGGCGCGGTATACCTGACGCTCGTCCTGTTTCTGGGCTTCGAACTCCCCGTATTCGGCGCCGCGCTGGTGGTGCTCGCCACGCACGCGCTGATCCGGCCGCATCGCAATCGGACGAATTCCAGGCTGTAGTCCCCGTTATCGGTGCTCTTATAACGGCGAGCAAACGCACGTCCCAAACTCGGGGTTCTGGCGGAGCTAACTGTAAGGCCGTCCGGTTTTGATGTTTTGACATCATTGGCGACAACAACTATGATGTTCTTATGAGGACGACTCTCACCATTGAGGAGGATGTAGCACGCCAAATCCGCAGACGGATGGTCGAGAAGAAGCTTCCATTGAAGCAAGTGGTGAACGAGGCGTTGCGGGCGGGCTTGGCGCAAACCAGCAAGAAGGAGCAAGTTCCGTCGTTCCGAGTCGAACCTTACCCCATGGAGTTCCAACCCGGCATCAATCCAGACAAACTGAATCAACTAGTGGACGAACTGGAGGTTGAAGACTTCCTACGGAAGATGTCCAAGTGATCCGTTTGGTGATTCCAGATATCAACTTGTTGGTGTACGCCTGCAATTCGAATTCGACCTGGCACCATGACGCGTATGCGTGGTGGGAAGCAACCTTGCAGCAGAATCGTGTTGGCTTGCCTTGGGCCACGTCGGTGGGATTCATTCGAATCGCAACTCACCCGAAGATTTTGAAAAACCCGATGTCCGTAAAGGATGCGATTCGCCGCGTGCGAGCCTGGTTGGACCATCCGCACGTTCAGATTGTCACCCCAGGTGACCGTCACGGGGACATCCTCTTCGATTTACTAGCCGCAGTGGGTACGGGTGGAAACCTCACGAGCGATGCGCATCTGGCCGCAGTGGCTATCGAATATCAGGCCGAAATCGCGTCAGCCGACGCCGATTTCTCCCGATTTCCCGGATTGCGATGGTTCAACCCCTTGGCGCCGCGCCATCGAATCCGCCCACCTCAAATAGCGGAATAGCTCGCGCTTCTGCCTCCAGGCGAAACTCCAGAAGTCCGCAAACGTGATCCGCTCCGCATGCAGGCCCCAGTAAGTCTCGATGCGCCATCGGAGATACGGACTGCGCCATGGGCACAGCCGGTAACCCCGCGTGAGGCGCCAGAGTATCCGGAGCATGCTTTACTTGAAAGTCTGCGCGCCCTTCGGCGTCGCCTGATCCGGAGTGGCGTAGTAACCGCTGCGGGTATGGGGAGTCGGCTTGCCCGGCGCGTTCACCACTACTTTGATCGTGCGGAACGTACCGTCCAGGGCTGCGATAGTGGGCGAATACTGGATGGTGTACTGGTTGCGGATGTCGTGAGCTACCCTCTGCGCGATCGGCTCCACTTCGGAAAGCTCCTTGGGGAAAAACGCCTCGCCGCCGGTAGCCGTTCCCAGATCGATCAGCGCCCTTTTGGCGCGTTGGGCCTCGCGGCGCTCTTCCTCGCTCAGCAGCCCCACCGAATAGATCAGCACTCCACTCTGTTGCGAGGCTTTGACCAGCGCCTCCAGGCTGATGATGCTGGAGTTGTCATTCCCATCGGTGACCACCACCAGCACCCTCTTGTCTTTATGCCCCTTCTCCTTCACCCAGTCGATCGACACGCGGATGGCGTCCCGCATGGCGGTGCCCCCGCGGGAATCGATACGCGTCAGGGCCTCTTCGAGTTCCTTGATGTCGCTGGTGAAGTCCTTGCCGTGAGGAAGGTCCAGGAACGGCTCGTCATTGAAGTTCACGACAAAGCTTTCGTCGTCGGGGTTGGAGGCCTTGGCCAACGCCACCGCGGCCGCCTCCACCTTGGCGCGCTTGTCCCGCATGCTTCCGCTGTTATCGATGATCAAGCCCAGCGAAACCGGAACGTCTTCCCGCTTAAACTTGGTGATCGGCTGCACCACCCCGTTCTCGTAAACCGTGAACTGGTCCTTGGTGAGGTCGGTCACCAGGTGACCGCTTTTGTCCACCACGGTGGTCGGCAGAACCACCACTCGTACATCTGAGTGGAATGTCGGTGTCTCGTCCTGCGTGGGAGTCGGAGGCTTAGTCTGTTGGCCACGCAGAGCCGCGACGGCCGCGGCAGTGGCGAGGGTCAGGGTTGTGAGAAGTCGTTTATTGTGCAGGAGCATAATAGCCCTGTTTCCAGAATGGCCGAAGTGTTGGCAGACCGTGGGGTTGAATCAACTTTACCACGACGCGGCGGTACTTTCCATCGTGTTGCGGATTCAGCGGCGCATAGCCGAGAACATACTGATTGCGGAGTTCGACACCGATTTTCGCCGCAATATCCGGCAACTCGTTGAGGTTATCCACCGGGTACTGACGCCCGCCGGTCTGCTCGGCAATCTCGGTCAACAGCCCCTGTCCGGCAGCCTCCTCAGGGGTCCGCCCCCGAGCCGCCATCGCTTCGTAGATCCCGATGGCGTAGATCTGGACGTCGGCTTCCTTCACCAGGTTCTTGATTTCGGTTTCCGTGTAGCGGCTGTTGTTATCGCCGCCGTCGGAGATTACCAGCAAGGCCTTTCGCGGATTCTTGCCCTTCTTCATTTCGTGGAGGGCCAGGTAGATGGCATCCAGCAGCGCCGTCCGGCCTTTAGACTGCGTAAATGTCAGGCGGTTCTGAACCTCTTCCAGGTTCGGGGTGAACGTTTGCGCCAGTTCGGCGGCATCGCTGAACTGCACCAGGAAGAATTCGTCCTCGGGATTGGCCGTTTTGAAGAATTGNNACCACTCCCACCGAGAGCGGTGCGTCCTCGCTCGAAAACTGCGTGATGGGCTGCTCCTTCTTGTCCTCGAACACCTTGAAGTTTTCCTTGTCCAACCCCGTGACGAACCGGTTCATCGGATCGGTGACTGTCACCGGAATGAGAACGAGATTGCTATCCACACGTATGTTGGCTTTTGGAAGAACCTCACTCTTCGGCACGTTCTGCGGGCGAGGCGTGATTGTGACCGGCGGCTGGGCAACCACCAAGCCGGCGGACATCAGAATAATGGCGCCGAACACAAACAGTTTTGGGTAGGACGGCAGCACGGCTGGCCAGCCTTTCTTCCCCAAGTCTAACATAGCGGTTTTGTGGTATGATCGCCTGTGCCGCGTAAAATCTTGGGCGTGATCCCGGCGCGACTGGCGTCCTCTCGTTTTCCTGGCAAGGTCCTGGCCCAAATCTCCTCCAAAACCATGCTTCAGCATGTGTATGAACGCGCCTCCCAGGCGCGATATTTGACTAGCACGATTATTGCCACTGACGACGAACGGGTGTACGAGGTTGCAAGAAGTTTCGGCGCACGGGTGAAAATGACTCGCGCCGACCACCTCTCAGGCACCGACCGGGTGGCCGAAGTGGCTTCCGCCGAAAATGCCGAGATCGTCGTCAACATCCAGGGCGATGAGCCGCTGATCGACCCCGCGGCCATCGATGCCGCGATTCTGCCCATGGTGCACGACCCGGACGTGGTGATGGGGACGTTGAAAAAGAGAATCGAGGATCCCCGCGAAATCACCGACCCAAACGTGGTCAAGGTGGTCACCGACCGGCAGGGGGACGCTATCTATTTTTCGCGCTGTCCGATCCCGTTTGTGAGAGGCGGAACGCAGTCAAAAATCCCCATGCAACCACACTTCAAACACATTGGGCTCTATACCTACCGGCGCGATTTCTTGTTGGAATACTCCACACTTCCGGTTGGGCCATTGGAACAAGCTGAACGGCTCGAGCAATTGCGCGCCTTGGAGAACGGCTATCGGATCCGCGTGGTGGAAACCGAATACGAGTCGCTGGGAGTGGATACGCCGGAAGACCTGGAACGGGTGTCCAGGTTATTCGAAGCCTCAATGCTGCGGGGGGTGAGCTAGTATGGCCAAATATATCTTTGTAACGGGTGGTGTGGTTTCTTCGTTGGGGAAAGGCATCGCCGCCGCTTCCATCGGTTGCCTGCTGGAAAGCCGCGGGCTGAAGGTCACCTGCCAGAAGTTCGATCCTTACCTCAACGTGGATCCCGGCACCATGAGCCCCTTCCAACATGGGGAAGTGTTCGTCACCGACGACGGCGCGGAAACCGACCTCGACCTGGGCCACTACGAGCGCTTCACGCATGCCAAACTCACGCAAAGCAACAACTTGACGTCGGGCCGGATCTACGAGCAGATCATCGCCCGCGAACGACGCGGCGACTATCTCGGCAAGACCGTCCAGGTGATTCCCCACGTCACTAACGAAATCAAGGCCGCCATGAAGCGCGTGGCGCCGGACGTGGATGTGGTCATCGCCGAAATCGGCGGCACCGTGGGCGACATCGAGTCGCTGCCGTTTCTGGAAGCCATCCGGCAGATGCGGCACGAGCAGGGTCGCGGCAATTGCATCTTCGTTCACGTTACGCTGGTGCCCTGGATCGCCGCCGCTCACGAGCTCAAGACCAAGCCCACCCAGCACAGTGTCAAGGAGCTGCGCGCCATCGGTATCCAGCCNNCATCCCGCAGGAGATGAAGGAAAAAATTGCACTTTTCTGCGACGTGGATGTAGAAGCTGTGGTCACCGCCCGCGACGTAAAGTCGGTCTACCAGGTGCCTGTGGAGTTCGCCGGAGAAGGAGTCGACGAAATCGTGCTGCGGCTGCTCCGCATCGACGCCCGTCCGCGCGACCTGAGCCGCTGGAGCGCGATGCTCGAACGGCTGCAGAACCCGCAGGACGAAGTCTCGATCGCGGTGGTGGGCAAATACGTCGAATACGAGGATTCCTACAAGAGCCTGAAGGAGGCTTTGTCGCACGGCGGTCTGGCCCACCAGTTGAAGGTGAATATTCACTGGATTGAAGCCGAAGGGTTGACGGGCGACAAGTGGGAGCGCCAATTCGACGACTTCGACGCCATCCTGGTGCCCGGCGGCTTTGGGAAGCGCGGCATTGCCGGCATGTTGAACGCCATCCGCTACGCCCGCGAACGCCGGGTTCCCTATTTCGG
>PMTT01000654.1:37168-38988 GCA_003167275.1 Bryobacterales bacterium
GGCACCATGCGGCTGGGTAGTTGGGCGTGCAACCTGTCGCCCGACAGCTTCGCGCACCGTGCTTATGGACGGCGCGAGATCCACGAACGGCATCGCCACCGTTATGAGTTCAATCGCGAATACGAGGAACTGCTGACGGCCGCCGGGCTGCGCATTACAGGCGAGACGCCTGACCGCACCTACGTGGAGATCTGCGAAATCGCGGACCATCCGTGGTTCCTTGGCTGCCAGTTTCATCCGGAGTTCAAGTCCAAGCCCATGGAGCCGCATCCGCTGTTCAAGGCGTTCATCGGCGCAGCCTACGAAAACCGCCGCCGCCGCCTCGCGCCCCTGGTTCAGGAGGTGGAGCCGGGAGAGGATGCCGCGGAGCCGAAGGAAGACGCCGTCCCTCAAGAGGAGCCCCAGTACTCCCGTGCCGATTGAATTCAGTGCGTTCGGCGGGGCAGGGAAGGGGCCTGGCGCGGGGCGTACCCCGCTGGTGCTGATCGCCGGACCGTGCGTCATCGAAAGCGAAGAACACGTCCACCGCATGGCGCGCGGGATTCGGGAAGCGGTGGGCGAATTCGTTTTCAAAGCGTCGTTTGACAAGGCCAACCGCACCAGCGGCGACGCTTACCGCGGACCGGGACTGCGCGAGGGTCTGCGAATCTTGGCCGGGCTGAAGGCGGAGGGATTTCCGATCCTCACCGACATCCACGAACCGGCCCAGGCCGAACCCGTCGCCGAGGTGGCGGACATTCTCCAGATCCCCGCATTCCTGTGCCGCCAGACCGACCTCCTGGTGGCGGCCGGGTACACCGGGCGAATTGTCAACATCAAGAAGGGCCAGTTCATGGCGCCCCACGATATGCACCGCGCCGCGGAGAAGGTGGCCGCGACGGGAAATCGCCAGGTAGTGCTGACGGAGCGGGGCTCGTCATTCGGTTACAACAACCTGGTGGTGGACATGCGCGGCCTCCAGATCATGCGCGACTCCGGTTGGCCGGTAGTTTTCGACGCCACGCACAGCGTGCAATTGCCGGGAGGTGCGGGCGCTGCCTCGGGCGGTCAGCCCCAGTTCATCGCGACGTTGGCGCGTGCGGCGGTGGCGGCGGGCGTCGATGGCGTGTTTGTGGAGGTGCACGACGCGCCTGAACGGGCGCTGTCCGACGGGGCGAACGCGCTGCGCCTCGATCTCCTGGCCGATTTCTGGCGAATGCTGAAGGCGATCGATGAGCTGTAACACGGGCATTCTTGCCAAGAAGAAAGGGAAAATAGGCTCGTCTTTCGACGGCTTCCTGGCAGAGGAAGGCATTCTGGAGACTTGCGAAGAACAGGCCCTGAAGCAGATTCTCGCGGACCAGATCGTGGCCGCGATGGAGAGAGAGCCTCACCAAGTCCGCGATGGCGGCTCGGATGCAGACCAGCAGGCGCGCTCTCGATCGGTTGCTGGACCCCAAGAATACCAGCGTGACGCTGCACACGATGCAGCGCGCCGCCGTAGCTGTTGGAAGGCAACTCCGTTTGGAACTGGTATAACGGACGCGCCGGCGCGCTGAGTCCGGCTATCGAACGCGCGAATCCCAAAACGCGCCCCCTGGAAACTCCCTGCACGCCCGCGCGGACCGAGTCGTCATAGAATGTTAGTAGGAACGATATGCTTAACCGTAGACAGCGCCGCGGATTCTCCCTGATTGAACTGCTGATCGTGATCGCGATCATCCTCGTCAACATCACCATTGCGGTCCCAAAATATAAGAAGACGCAGATCTTCGTCCGCGAGACCCCCGCCATGAAGGCTATCCAGCCGATCCACACGAAGGAACTCCAATAACAGTCGC
>PMTT01000022.1:0-1120 GCA_003167275.1 Bryobacterales bacterium
GCTTAGTTCAACGTCCTTTATGTCCGATGATCCGCCCGCGCAATGGAACCGGCCCGCCTGCCGATGTGCATTGGTCTTCCTCCACTCCTCCGCGCCAAGTCCAAGTTCCCGAGCCCCGCCTCTTCGCCCAACAGGACCTCCGAAACGCAAGACCTCCCTCCTGCAATCGCTTTTTCCAAGATTGGCCGGTAAACGGTGACAACATTTGAAAGAATATCTTCCCCATCTTTTCAAGACTTTACGGCCTCAATCACCCTTTAGCCCCATCCTCCCATGCCACCATGAAGGTGTAGGTATCGCCAAGGCCGGCCTTCCCGCGACTGACACGGGCAGCCCGGCCTTTTCCATTTCCAGAAGCTCCTATGAAGAAATCCAACGCCTCCACGGGCCCCCGCTCTGCCGAGGGCAAGGCCCGTTCCAGCATGAATGCCCTGAAATCCGGCATCTATTCCAAGTCCCTCACCATTCCCGGCGAAAACCGCGCCGATCTTGACACTCTCCGCGACGAGTACCACCAGCGCTTCCGCCCCGCAGTCCCCGAGCAGCGCGACCTGGTCGACACCCTGGTCCGCTCCACCTGGACCCTCCGCCGCCTCGCTGTCGCCGAAGCCCAAGTCTGGACCTACTCAATGGACTCCCGCTTCGAACTCGACGATACCTCCCCTCTCGGCCATGCCTTTAACTTCTGCGACAAAACCCTCACCCGTCTCCACCGCATCGTCAATTCCACCCAGCGCAACTGCCGTGACGCCCTCCGCGAGCTTGAACGCCTCCAGGCCCTCGACGCCATCCCCGCCCCCCCTCCCGCCCCCGCAATCCAGCTCGTTCCGCCGCCCGGGCCCCCAACCCCAACTCCCCCGCAACCCACTGAAACAAAGCCTGCTAGCCCACCAGACCAGTTCGTTTCGTCAACTTGCTCTCCGACCCCTCCGCCCGCCCCAAAAGCCACCCCAAGGGTCGTCCCCAAAGCCCCTCCGGCACCTCTCCCCTTCCACCAGCCCGGGATCGACTGACACTATGCACCCATCGATCCTATCCCGCCCGTTTTTTGGTTTTCTTGGTGCTCTTGGCGGTACTTGGTCCTGCTTGGCGAGAAAGCCTTTTCCGTGTTCTCCCGATT
>PMTT01000022.1:1160-4366 GCA_003167275.1 Bryobacterales bacterium
CCCTCTTTGTGCACCCCTGCGTACGGGTGTCACCAAACCATCTCGGCGAAGCCAATTCGCGCCATACAGGATCACAGCATGAGTGCAATCGCGATCAGTCCCATCGACCGGGCCGTCCGCTTTTACGAAGCCCCCATCGGTAAGAAGGCCGTTATGGCCCTTACCGGCGTGATTCTCTTCGGCTACGTAATCGCACATCTGCTCGGCAACCTCCAGATCTATGCGTCGAGCCCCGACCAGATCAACCGTTACGCCGCCTTCCTCCACAATCCGGCCAACACCATCCCGTTGTGGGCGGCCCGCACCTTCTTGTTGGTGGCCGTGCTTCTGCACATCACCGCATCCGTCCAACTCTGGCTCCAGAACCGGACCGCGCGGCCCATCGGCTACGTCAAGAAGAACGACGTGCCGGCCTCCTACGCCGCCCGCACGATGATCTGGAGCGGCCCCATCGTCGGCGCCTTCATCGTCTTTCACGTCCTGCACCTGACCGTGGGCGCCGTGCTCAAATTGGAAGATGTCGGTGGGAACCCCACAACTCCGGACGTCTACCACAACGTCATCTCCGGCTTCCAGAACTACGGCGTCTCGGCGTTTTACATCATCGCGATGATTCTGTTGTGCACGCACCTGTACCATGGCATCTGGAGCATGTTCCAATCCATGGGCATCAACCACCCACGCTACACGCCGCTGCTCAAGAAGGGCGCGGCCATTGTCGCCATCCTGATCGCGATTGGGAACTGCTCCATCCCCATCGCCGTGATGGCCGGACTGTTGCATCTCTGAGGAACGCCAGCCATGGAACTCGATTCGAAATCCCCGCAAGGGCCCATTGAAACGCGGTGGGACCGTCACCGTTTCAATCTCAAGCTGGTGAATCCGGCCAACAAGCGCAAGCATACGATCATCGTGGTGGGCACCGGTCTGGCAGGCGGATCCGCCGCCGCCTCGCTCGCCGAGCTGGGGTACAATGTCAAGTGCTTCTGCTTCCAGGATTCGCCGCGCCGCGCCCATAGCATCGCGGCGCAGGGCGGCATCAACGCCGCCAAGAACTATCACAACGATGGCGACAGCGTCTACCGCCTCTTCTACGACACGGTGAAGGGCGGCGACTTCCGCTCGCGCGAGTCCAACGTCCACCGCCTGGCCCAGATCAGCCTCAACATCATCGACCAGTGCGTGGCGCAGGGCGTGCCTTTCGCGCGCGAGTACTCGGGCTATCTCGATAACCGCTCCTTCGGCGGCGCCCAGGTCTCCCGTACCTTTTACGCGCGCGGTCAGACCGGCCAGCAGTTGCTACTCGGCGCCTACCAGGCTCTGGAGCGGCAGATCGGCACGGGCCAGATCGAGATGTTCCCCCGCACCGAGATGCTCGACCTGATCGTGATCGATGGCCGGGCGCGCGGCATCGTCACCCGCAACCTGCTTACCGGAACGATCCAATCGCACCTCGCCGATACCGTCGTCCTGGGCACTGGCGGCTATGGAAACGTCTACTACCTTTCCACCAACGCGAAAGGCTGCAACGCCACCGCCATCTGGCGCGCGCACAAGCGCGGTGCGCTCTTCGCCAACCCCTGCTTCACCCAGATTCACCCCACCTGCATTCCGGTCTCGGGCGAGTATCAGTCCAAGCTCACCCTCATGAGCGAATCGCTCCGCAACGATGGCCGCGTCTGGGTGCCCAAGACCAAGGGCGACAAGCGCGCCGCCAGCCAGATCCCCGAACCCGAGCGCGACTACTTCCTGGAGCGCAAGTACCCCAGCTTCGGCAACCTCGTGCCGCGCGATGTGGCCTCCCGCAACGCCAAGCAGGTCTGCGACGAGGGGCGCGGCGTCGGCGAATCCGGGCTGGCCGTCTACCTGGATTTCCGCGACGCCATCCAACGCCTCGGCAAACCGGTCATTAAGGAGCGCTACGGCAACCTCTTCGACATGTACAATCGCATCACCGGCGAAGATCCCTATGAGTCGCCCATGCGCATCTTCCCCGCCATGCACTATGTTATGGGTGGCCTCTGGGTGGACTACAACCTGATGTCCACCATCCCCGGCCTCTACGTGATCGGCGAGGCCAACTTCTCCGACCACGGCGCCAACCGCCTGGGGGCCAGCGCGCTCATGCAGGGCTTGGCCGACGGCTACTTCGTCCTGCCCAACACCATCAACGACTACATCGCGAGCTCCAAGGTCGAGAAGATCGACGTCACACATCCCGCGGTCCGCGAGGCGGAGAGCCAGGTCGCCGACCTGACCAAACGCCTGCTTGAGATCAAAGGAACCCGCTCGGTGGATTCCTATCACCGCGATCTGGGCAAGCTGATGTGGGAGCATTGCGGCATGTCCCGAAACGCCGCGGGGCTCCAGCAGGCGCTATCCAAGATCCCCGAAATGCGCGACCAGTTCTGGCATGACGTCAAGATCTTGGGCACCGGAGAGGAGCTGAACCAGTCGCTCGAAAGGGCCGGCCGTGTGGCCGATTTCTTCGAGCTCGCCGAGCTGATGTGCCTGGATGCGCTGGAGCGCAACGAATCCTGCGGCGGCCATTTCCGCGAGGAGTATCAGACTCCCGAAGGGGAAGCGGCCCGCGACGACGCCAATTATTCCTACGCGGCGGCCTGGGAGTTCCGCGGCGTGGGCAACCGGCCCGCCCTGCACAAGGAGCCGCTGACTTTCGAATACGTGCACCCGGCGCAACGGAGCTACAAGTAAATGCGAATCATTCTCCACATCTGGCGGCAGCGCAACGCAAACGAGAAGGGCCGCATGCAGCGCTACGAAGTTCCCGACGTCAACCACGAAATGTCGTTCCTGGAGATGCTCGACGTCTTGAACGAGGACTTGACCCTTAAGGGCGAAGATCCCGTGGCCTTCGATCACGACTGCCGGGAAGGCATCTGCGGCATGTGCGGATGCATGGTCAATGGGGTGGCGCACGGCCCGCTCCCCGGCACCACCCTGTGCCAGCTCCATATGCGCCACTTCAAGGATGGCGATGAGCTCTACCTGGAACCGTGGCGCGCGCGCGCCTTTCCCGTGGTCAAAGACCTGGTGGTGGACCGCAGCGCCTTCGACCGCCTGATCGCCGCCGGTGGCTTCATCTCCGTCGCGACCGGCAGCGCGCCGGATGGCAACGCCGTCCTGGTCCCCAAGGACAACTCTGAACGGTCTATGGACGCCGCCGCCTGCATCGGCTGCGGCGC
>PMTT01000729.1 GCA_003167275.1 Bryobacterales bacterium
CACGAAGAGGTTGAAGATACCGTCGGTGACGGTGAGGGGCTTGGGAGAAAGCGCGGGCGCCAGAACGGTGCCGGACATGCGGGCATCGTGGCCGGGTTCCTTCACCATGAGGTTGGCGTCGTCGCCGCGGATAGTGAGGGTGAACTGCAAGCTGTTGGCCGCCTCCTTGCCGAAGGTGGCGCCGGTCTGGAAATCGGTGGCCCCCTGGACCCAGAAGCCCTTCATCGTTTCGGTGAATTCCACGCCGGCGGCCGTGATCACGGGCGGTTTGGGCTGCGAAACCGCGTCGTAGTCGATCTCCCAGCCGCGGTCCTGGGCGATGAGCGCGCAGGTGCGCTCGGCAACCGCCGAGATGGTCAGCGACGGATTGACGCCCAGCGGCACCGGCAGCACGGCGCCATCATCCACGTACAGGCCATCATAGACGGCATTGCCATTCTGCCCGCCGAATACCTGCCCCTTGTGGTTCACCACGCCCTGCCCGGCGTCCTCTCCCATGATGCAGCCGCCCAGCGGATGGACGCTCACCAGCGACTTGGTCTGCAGCGAGTGCCAGGTGGGATTGGGTGCGAACACACCGCCGAGCGGCGCGGTCGCCTTCTTCAGGTTGTCGTTGGCCTTGCGGAAAATCTCTTCGCTGCCCACGCCGGGCCAGGAGATCCGCAGCCGGTCGTCCGCCAGGTGCATGACGCCTTCCCCGTTGTCGTGGGTCATGATCAGGTAGGTCTGGGTATTGCGAATGGCGCCGAGGTACGGCCCGCCGATGAGGCTCTCGAGTGCGCGCTCCTTTTCCCTGAGTCCCTCCACGACGCCATCTGGGCGGTTGCCTCCCAGTTGGGCGGCGGCGCCCAGTCCCAGGGGCAGCAGCGCGCCGATCGCGCCCGGAATCGAACCTTCCTCGATCACCATGCCGTCGTTCAGTTCGGGCTGTTCCCGGAGGTCGATGACGCTGGTGATGCAAGGGCCGACCTTCGCGCGTCCCTTGGGATTGTGCGCGCCGAAGCCGATGCCGTTGATTTCGGTATCGGTGTTGTAGCCGAACCCGAGAACATCGCCATTGCCGGTGAAATGCGTCCCCAGTTTCGACGAAAGCGGCAATCCCCGCTCGGCCGATCGCAGCAGGATTTCGGTGGACCCGAGGGTGCCCGCGCCCAGAATGACGATATCGGCGTCGACGAAGAGGTCGGGAGCGCCGAACAGCTCGCGCCCCACGGCCAGTGGCTGATAGAACACCCGCCAGCCGTCGCCGTTCCGCGCCACGGACCGCACCCCAACTTCGGTGAAGATCTCGGCGCCGAAGTTAACGGAGTCGGGCAGGTAGTTCATCAGGGTCGTATTCTTGGCATGGAAGTTGCACCCTGAGACGCAATCGCCGCAGCCGATGCAGGCGGTTTGGGGCACACCGAAGGGGTTCACCCCGCCCTCGGGATCCTGGAACGTCACGTACAGCGGGGTGCGATACCACTTCGCGTTCATCGATTCAGCCGAGAGTTTGAGGGCGTCGAGCTTCGCCAGCCGGCCGAAGTCGTTCGGAACAGGCTGCGGGTTGAGGACTTTTTCGGCGTGTTCATAGCACTTTTCCAGCAGGGCGGAATCCTGGCTGAAGCCCGCAGGCCATGCGGGATCCTGGAAGACGCGCGGCTCGGCCCGGAGGCCTACGTTGGCGTTGATCAGCGAGGTGCCGCCCAGTCCGCAGCCGAGCAGGACGTTGATATCGGAGTTGACCCGAAAATCGAACAGGCCGGTGCGGGAACCGATGTGCTCCTCAGGGACGTCGGTTTGGAATTCCGCCGTCGCCTTTTCGAGCGTGTTGGGGTATTCCCCCGGCTGGATCTCCTTGCCGCGCTCCAGGACGCAGACTTGCTGTCCGGCGCGGGCCATACGCGAGGCCGCGATCGCTCCGCCATAGCCGGAGCCAACTACCACCACTGCGTAGTGGGGTTTCATGTGTTCAAGCGGCAAGGAAATTCGTGGCATTCACCCTCCTATTACCCTTAGTACTTATGTGGGGACTATCTTATGCAATGTACTCGCGGGAGTCAATATTTTCAATTTCATTTCAAATTACCGGCTGCGGACGGCCCGGTAGCCTGGAATCTTCGCGCACAGTCGCGGGTTTGAGGGAGAATGTCTTGGTGTGCAGGCCGTGTTTATGGCAGACGATCTGATCGAGGCCTTAAAGTCCGGGAAGATGGCGGCCGTTCGGGCAGCCGTAAAAGACAATCCGAAAGCTGCCTGCCATCCGCGCGCCATCGGCATGGCCGCCCGGCAGGCCTTCCTGCCTGCGATCCAACTGCTGCACGAGAACGGCGCCGATTTAAACGCCTCATTCCGTAACTACCGGCCGCTCCATGCCTTGCTCCAGGAGGACCCGCACGTGGCTGCCGGCCATCCTCAGCCCGAACGACTGGCCTGCCTGGACTGGCTGCTGCAGCATGGCGCCGATCCGGAACAACTGGGGGCATGGCCGGCTGCCCGCGCCATCATCATCGCGGCGTTCGTGGGCCAACCGGAGTACGTTGACAGGTTGACGAAGGGCGGCGCACGCATCGATGGCTTCGCCGGGGCCCCTTTCGGCGACCGGAAACTGGTCGAGCGGGCCTTGCGGGAACGGCCCGACTTCGCGCGCGAGCGGGACTCGGGCGGCCTGACGGCGCTGCAGTGCGCTGCCGGCTCGCGGCTTCCGGGGGCACCGGTGGCCGATGTCGCCCGGCTGCTTTTGGACGCCGGAGCGGAGGTAGGTGCACTCACCAAGTCCTGGAACCACGATGTGGATGCGCTGTATTTCGCGGTGGGCGCGAACCACGGACCGATCGTCGAGATGCTCCTGGAACATGGCGCGGACCCTACTGCAACGCTGGCACATGCCGTGTGGGCCACCCGGACGGACATGGCGGAACTCGCGCTGGATCGGGGAGCGGACCCGGATCGCGCCACCGCCAATGGCAAGCCGCTGTTAAACGACCTGATTCGCTGGGGACAGATCCCCGGAGTGATGTGGATGCTGGCGCACGGCGCCAGCCCCAACATTCCCGATGATCATGGATGGACCGCCGTCCATCAAGCCGCCTCGCGCGGCAATGCGCGCATATTGAAGGCCGTTCTGGAGGCCGGCGGCAATTTCGGGCGTCCCGATCATGACGGCCACACACCCATCGATATTGCCCGGAAGGCAGGCAAGGGCAAGTTGGTCGCCATGATGCCGTAAAGCAGCACAGGCATTCTTGGCTGTGTTGGTTTCCAGGGCAAGAAAAACCAACACAGGCAGGAATGCCTGTGCCACGCTGCTTTCAATTCGATTCCCCGAAGCGAAAGGGCAGGCGGCGACCGCCTGCCCCACCCTCGGTTAGTATTCGTAGCTGAATGTGATCATCGGTACTAAATCGTGTAACAGAGTTCCATACTTCGTGCCGGGAGCCGGAGTGATCAACTCCTTGGGAAACATGGTGATGTAGTCGCGGATTTCGGTGCGGACGAAAACCCGGGGAGACAATGCGTACCGCACACCCACGGCGACGGTCCCCATGGGCTTCAGAGCCTGGGTCTTGGTGAAATACCCGAACTGGCTGAGGGGCTGATAGGCGGCTTCGGTCCCGGTGCCGCGAAAAATCTTGAGCCCGGCGCCCGCAGATGCGAAATACTGCGAGCGGGAGCCCTTGCGGTTGGTGTGATACACCAGGTCATAGTGAACTACATGCGACACACCCGAAAAGGTCGCTTCGGTTCCTCCGCTCTGCAAGCGAAGGTCGCTCTGCTGGAATGCATAGTGCAGTTCGCCGCTGAGGTGGTTGTACAGGTTCTGTCCTACAAACCCGCCGGCGGAAATGCCCGACTGAAATCCAGCGGTGGCGGTCCCCACGGACCCAGTTACCGGGACTCCGGGCAGAAAGCCCGCACCCGCTCCGCCTCCGAACTCCCACTGCTGGGCAAAGCAGGTAGTGCCTGCGGCCGCCAATAACAGTACCGACAGTTGAATCGTTCTCATTGGTATCTCCTCGGTGATAATCGGCGGAATCGCCGGACAACTGTATAGCCCGCGCCTGTCTACCTCATGACGACCGCAGTGTGAGCGCCCGGCTTCTCGCGCCGGCGCGGGCTTGATTCTAACTTCTAGCTCCTGACTTCCGTATCCAGCTTAGTTCACTACCCGCACGCTCAGCGTGGTCGAATTGCCACCCTGATTGACTACGAGCGGGATACTCAGTCCCTCCGGAACCTTGGACGGGACCGTCGCGTTGATCTGGTAGACTCCCACCTCGCCCGGTACCAGGCCGGCGAACGCCAGGTTGAGTCCCACTCCGCCCAGCGTGACCTGCGGGACGATGATCGCCGAACCCAAAGGATCGGCAGGCGATGGCAGTCCGGCATCCACGGCAGGCTGTGTTTGGCCCAGCCCGGTGGCGTAGATGATGATCGAATCGCCAGGATGAATCGGATTCGTGGGTGTCACCAGTTGGTTGTTGTCCGCCCGGACAATGGTGGCTAACCCGGTCTCCGGTCCGGCCGTACCCGAGCGGAAGATGCTGGGCGCAGCCGAAAAGATCGTGAAGTTGAAGTTATCGCTGATACCGCCCGGCGTCCGCAGCGTCATGGTGGCGTTGCCACTCACGGTGAAGGGAAGCTGTCCGTTGATCTGCGTGCCCGAAACAAAGAGCATGGGCACCGCCGTGCCGTTGACCGTGAGACAAGACTCTCCGAGCGCCGTCGGCAGCGGGATCTGACTGGTTGCCATGTTGACCGGGCTCATCTGCTGACCATACACGCTGATCAGGCCACCCGGCGCCACAGGCTGGGTCCCGTCGGCCGCGTTCACAATGGACGAGATCTTGGGCGGCGCCACGGCGGCGTCATAATTCCAGGGCAGGACCATGATGCCGGAAATCGAAAGAGAGATGACCGCGCTGCGATCGTAGAGCGGCGCCAGCGTGCGCAACAGGGGCAGCACGGTGGTCGCGCCGATCGGAGCTTCCACGGTGCTGGTGGGCTTGATACCCAGACTTTGAGACGGATCCACGCGCTGGATCACGCCAGGGCTGTTGACGGCGGCCACCGTGGTTCGAATACCGGTCGAGTCCACAAAAGCAAAGCCCGAAGGCTGGCCGGACGAAGTCTCCAGGGTCGCCTGTGTCACCAGTGAGGCGTTCAGCAGGTATTGGCCGACTACATAAGTGTTGTAGCTCGAAGCCGCATACCCGCCCTGTAGCGTGGTGAAGTCATGCCTGGACACTGTGAATGTATCGGCGTTAGCGTCGTACAGCATTACGTTGCCATCCGGCATAGCCACCAGGATGGACCCGCCATTCGGTGCTGCCGCCAGAACACCACTCGGATTCACATTGTTGATGTAGATGCCCAACGTCGGCAATTCGGTGGCGACCCGCTGGGTGAAGTCAATTCGATCGATGGCTCCGGGCGCATCCCCGGTGACGTCGCGCACCAAGGATAGGATCGCCTTTCCGGAAACCGCGATCTGGCGCGGATAATGGCCGCCCGGAAACGTGATCGGAGTCTGCGGCTGGAGAGAATCCAGGTCGTAAACATAGGCGTATTGCGAGTCGTCGTGACCGACGATCAGGTACTGCTGATCGGATGTGATGGCCATCTGGGTCGGAGTGGTGGCGGTGCGCAGGATCGCGACCTGTTGGTACGTGGTGGAGTCGAACACGAGCACCTGGTTGAGATCCTGCCGAATCACGTAGAAGTGATTGCGTTTGGGGTCGGCCAGGATGTCGGTCAGGACACCGGGAGTGTCAACTATGGTCCCGCGCTGATTCGGATTGCGGTTGTTGACCAGCAGCCGTACCGTCGGAGGAACATTAACGGCGGTGCCGGAGGTGATCGTCAGCGGGATTGCCACAGTGCCGTTCTGGCTTTGGAACGCATTGGGATCCACGCGTACCTGCACGGTGGCTGGAGTAATGCCCGACGAGGGAGATATGGTCACTCCGTTTTGGTTGGAACTGACGATGAAATCGGTATTGCCGCCGCCCGGATCGGTGATTGTGAGGGACTGTACAATCACGCTGCGATTGCAGAAATTGCCGCTTACCATCACGTCGCTCTGGGCGGTGGTCAAGCGATGGAATTGCTTCAGCCGGCCCACCGGCAGGACCATCACGCCGCTATCGGAAACAGAATACAGAACGTCCCCGGCGGCGGTCAGCAAGGCTCTCCCGGTCAAGTTTTCCGGTAACAACAGGCTATCCCGCACGGTGAGGTTGTCCGCGTCCAAAAGGAACAGCACGGGCGGCCCCGAGGCCGTCGGTGTGGATGACCCGATGCAAGTAGCGGCGGACGTGCAGGAACTCGAGGAGGTTGCGGGGTTGACGGTGAGGATTTGCGAATAGATGATGCCGGCCTTCGAATCCACGGCATTAGCGCCGATGTTGGCGGTGGTCGTGGAGTTGGGGAACTGGTTCAAATCGTGGAAGGTGGCGTCGATCTTGTACATCCCTATCATGGCCCACCCACCGTCGGAGGAGACGGTGATGCGCGGCAGCGGCTTAGGCGCAGCGACGAAATTGCCGGCGAAGATCTGGCCCTTCTTCAAGTCGAACCGGTAGAAGGCCTGGGAGTTCGTGTCCTCCGCGATGCCATAGACCACGGTGCGGTCGGGCGTGGTCGCCAGCGATGCCAGGATCACTTGCGTGGGAAACGTCCCGAGCTTCGCGGGCAGGGTGGTGGCCAGGCTGGCAAAAGTGCCCAACACGTTAATGGCGCCGGAGATCGGATCGAACTGCAGAATCGACGTGGTGGTGACCACCACGGCCGTTCCATCCGCGACGAAGGCCACGCCCAGCGGCGTATCGCCGGTGGAGAAAGTCTGCCGCGTGTTGCTGTTCAGGTTGATCAATGTGAGTTGGTTCTGACTGGTATTCGGCGTCGCGAAATTGCCGAAGTGAGCTACCAGCAGAAACTGGTTGTCCGGCGACAGTGAAATGGCGCCCGGCTGCGGAGCCACGTTCATGGAGGTGCGGATCGAGCCGTCGGCAAGCGACATCACCTCGATTCGGTTAGCCGTGAAGTTCGCGACGTAAAGCAAACCTCGCGACTCGTCCAGGGCAATGTCGGAAGCTTGGCCGGCGATCGGAACCACGGTTCCGAAAGTGGCCGCAACAGAAGGCGTGACAACGCTGGTGAGAGCGGCTGCCAGCGAAATCGAAATCAGAACACCGTAGCGCATATAAGAGGACCCTTCGAACGTTACGATTAAATGCCCGCGCGGCCAAGGAATCAATGATCGAAATGGCTAGCAATGGCCGCATCACCAAAGTTAGCCGTGTTTTTCCTTGTATTTATGCATATACTGCACGCGTGGGAAGAGGGATGCCCTTCCGTTTAGGGGCCCCCTGGAACATAAAGGCCATGAAGAAATTCCAATCGAAAATCGCGCCCGTCTTCTTTCTGACGATGGTGTCGTCAGGAGTGCTGGCTCCGTTGTTTTACGCGCAAAATCTGGGCACCACCGTTACGGTTTCACCGGTGCCCGACGGCGCATACTTCAGCGTCGACGGCCAGGTTTACAACCACGCCATGAGCGCCATATGGCCCGCGAGCAGCAAGCACACCCTCTCAGTAGACTCGATGGTGCAAAACGGGGGGCCGACGAAGACCCAGTACACTTTCAAAGGTTGGACGGATGCGGCCGGCCCGGTTTTGGGCGGGAATACAGTCACTGTTACGGCAGATCCGACGATCACTTCCTATAAAGCGCAGTTCGATCTTCAGTATGCGCTCAGCCTGATTTTCTTCACCTGTCAGGACCCCACCAATTGCAGCACTCCGGGCGTGGTCTATGTCAACGGAGCGCCGATGACCTCGACTCAGGACATCTATATCGATGCCAACTCGCAGGTCGTCCTGACTGCCTCGCCGAACCCCGGTTGGATATTCACTGGCTGGCAGCCGGGCTACTTCCAGAGCGTCCAGGGCCTCACCGACACGGTGACTTTAAACGGTCCCGTCAGCGTTTACCCGATGTTCGCCCTGGCCCGGACCATCAACCTGGCAAGTGCGCCGACTGGCTTGACGCTATTGGCGGATCGTACCAAGGTGCCGACTCCGACGGTGTTGCAGTGGGGCTGGGATACGGTCCACTCTCTCGGCGTAATCTCTCCGCAACAGGATCTTCAAGGCAAATGGTGGGCCTTTCAGTCGTGGAGCGATGGCGGCGCTTCCACTCATGCTTACACGGTGGCCGAGTCGCCCGTTGCGGACTCACTGACTGCGACCTTCGCTCCCGCCGCCGCCGCGCTTTTGACTACCACGCCACCCGGCTTAAGCCTCAGTATCGATGGGCGAACCAATTGGACCAGCTACAATTTCGTCTGGGGCATTGGCGAGACTCACCATTTGGCGGCTCCCAGCCCGCAGACCGACGCGACAGGGCACGTGTGGGCATTCAGTTCATGGTCGGACGGAGGTTCAGCCGCGCACGATTTTACCGTTCCTGCTAACGCGGTCGATCTTGGAGTGCATCTGAACGCCACCTTCAGCCCGCTGGGCCACCTGATCATCACGACCTCGCTTGCCAACCTTACAGTGCAGGTGGATGGCAGCAGTTGCCCAACGCCCTGCGACATCCAGCGCCCCGTAGGCACCACCGTGCACGTGGGCGCGCCATCTTCGGTGCCGGTTACAGACGGCGTGCGCCAGGATTTCCTGGGCTGGCCAGGCAGCGGATCATCGTCGACCGACTGGTCGCTGACCTTGACCGCCGATCCCGTTACGCTGGCGGCGAATTACCATGTAATGAACCGCCTGGCTGCGTCCGCGACTCCGCCCAACGGCGGGACCTGGAGCTTCGCGCCCAGTTCGACGGATAGCTTCTACGACTCACAGACCACTGTCATCGTAGGCATTACTCCGCTGCCAGGCTACCGGTTCCACGGGTGGAGCGGCGACCTGACCGGGACTAAGCCGGCGGGCGCGGTAGCGATGAACGCGCCCCGAGCCGTGCAGGCGCAACTCGACCCCATCCCCTACATCGCCCCCACAGGAGTGACCAATGGCGCCGGCACTACGCCCGAGACCGGATTAGCGCCGGGCTCGGTGGCTTCGGTCTTCGGCGCCAGTTTCACAACCAGCACCACCGTCGGCCCGGCCACCCCACTGGCCCAGACGCTGGGCGGTGTGACCGTGAGGGTGGGAGACCGGTTCATCCCCGTGTTCTTTGTCTCGCCCACGCAGATCAACCTGCAACTGCCGGACGATCTGGGGCTGGGCGCACAGACGCTGACGGTGAGTTCCACGGGTCTCCCGGATGTACAGGCGAACTTCACCGTGGTGAGGAATGCACCGGGGCTCTTCCCGCAAGTGGCGAACAACCTGTCTTTCGTGGTAGCGGTGCACGAGGACGGTTCGCCGGTAACCACCACCGCACCGGCGCTGCATGGCGAGTTGTTGACGGTCTATGGAACCGGCTTCGGGCCCGCGGACCATGCGCGTCCGGAAGGGTTTGCAGTGCCATCGGATCCTCCGTTCCTGCTGTTGGATACGCCCAACGTACTGGTTGGGGGCGCTGTTCTGGCAGCCGTCAACGCCTTCGTGGCCCCGGGCAGCATAGGCATCGACGCTGTGCAATTCCGTCTCGACGATACCGCCCCCACGGGAACGAACGCATCGCTGCATATTACAATCAACGGCCAGGACAGCAACACAGTCCTCTTGCCGATTCAATAAGCGATCCTAAAACAAGCTGTGGGGTATGCTTTAGGCTTGCCCAACCTTGATGAACTGGGCAAGCTAAAGCATACCCCACAGTTGCGTTTTGACCTCCTGGCGTCAGCTACAGTGTTGACCGGAAGCTGTACATTCCCGATTGCACTTCGAAGACTGCGCCCTGCCCCCCGCTATGCAGCGGCTTAACGCCGGCGGCGTCATTCACGGAGCGCCCGGATTCCGTGACTGCGGCAGCATCCTTCGCCGGAAGCCACACTGTGGCCGTCGTGTTGGGCGGTACCGTAACCTCGAGCGTGAAATTCGCTCCTTCCCGCTTCCACGAACTCGCGATCATACCGTACATCGACTGGTGCGAGCCCTTCACGAACGTCAGGTCGCCAGCCGGGTAGGGATGGATCAGAATGTGCCGGAAGCCGGGGTTATCGGGGTCCGAACGAATACCTGCGAGGTACTCGTACATCCAAACAGCCAGGTCGCCGATCTGCATCACGTGGTTTCCGGAATTCATGGCCGGGTCGGCGGTGTCGCCGTTCCACAATTCCCAGATCGTGGTCGCGCCCTTCTCCACCATGTAACCCCAACCGGGGTAGGTCTTCTGAGTGGCGATCTGGTAGGCGATATCGGAGTGCCCGTTATCGGAAAGTGTCCGCATGAGCCATTGCGCGCCCACCAGGCCGGTTCCCACGTGACCCTGGCTCTCCTGCTCGATTTTGCGGGTCAGATTGTCGAGCACGGCGGCGCGGTTTTCGATGGGCACCATCTGGAAATACAGCGGCAGGATGCTGGAGGTCTGCGTGCCGTTGTCGTACCGGGAGTCAAGCGGCTTGAAGAAGCGCTTTTGGAACGCGGCGTTCACCTGGTCCGCAAGCGTATCGAAATCCGCGGCCTCCGGCTTATCCAGCAGCCGCGCGTAACGCGCCATCAAACGGAGCAACTCGTAATAATATGCCGTTCCCAGCAGCGTCTTGTCGGTGATGCGCGCGGGGTCCTGCGAGTGGATCAGTTTGGGGTCTTCCGGCGGGACGCACCAATCGCCGTATTGATCCTTGGGCATGAGCCCGTTGGTGAGGAAGGTGCGCTCGTGGTCGATCCACTTTTTCATCGCGGGATAGTCGCGCTCCAAAACCCTGCGGTCGCCGTACTGGTCGTAGAGCATGCCGGGCAGAAACAGGAAGGTGCTCGGCCATGTGAGATCGTCGTAGTAGAAGGGCCAGTAGTTAGGGGAGACCACCGGGATACTGCCGTTGGGCCTCTGGGAATCCGACAGGTCGGTCATCCACTTGGAGTAGAACGCCGCGACATCGAACATGTAGGACTCACTGCGGCTCACCTGGGAGCGGTCGCCCAGCCAGCCTTGGCGCTCGTCGCGCTGCGGGCAATCGGTGGGAATGCTGCGGTAGTTGCCCCGGATGCCCCAAAACATATTGTGGTGAATCCGATTGAGCAGTTCGTTGGAGCTCACGAAATCCGCGGTCCTCGCCATGTCATCGTGAACCACGCGGCCTTCGATCGCGTCGGCGGACGGCACGCCGGGGAAGCCGGTCACTTCCACAAATCGGAACCCGTGATAGGTGAAGCGCGGCTC
>PMTT01000130.1 GCA_003167275.1 Bryobacterales bacterium
AAGATAAGAACCGGGTGCGCTATTGAGCGCCCGCACGGGTCCGTGCGGGGGGTATCGTGTAACCGGTATCCCTACCGCGATCCCACCAAGTATCTAAGGACTGGGCAAGCTAAAGCATACCCTACGAGGAGGACTTGCCATGAAGCACCTGTCCCGCCGCGATCTGCTGCGGCTCGCGGTCGCGCTGCCGTCCGCCAGCCTGTTCAGCCGATATCGCGCACTGGCCGCTGCCAGTGTCAATCGCGTCAAGATCACGAACATTCGAGCCATGGCGATTAAGAACATCGCCGGAAACTGTCTGATCCGCGTCGATACCGACAGCGGCCTGACGGGGTACGGCGAGGCCGGCGCCACCGGGCCGATGGCGCGCGCCCGCATCGAGACGATGAAGAGCCTGCTGATCGGCAAGGATCCTCTGGCCATTGAGGTTCACTTCCAAAACATGACCAGCCTGATGCACACCTATATGGCTCACATTCCCACCATCAGCGGCATCGATATCGCGCTTTGGGATCTGGCAGGGAAGCTTCTGGGCGCACCGGTATCGACGCTGCTGGGCGGGCCTTATCGCGAATCGATCCCGATGTACTCGCACGGGATCGGCCTGAATATGCTTGATAAGGCTTCCTGCCGCGACTGGGCCCAACGGATCAAGGAAATGCCCGAAGGATTTACGGCCTTCAAGAACGGGATCGACACGGCACTGGGGATTCCCTCGGCGAGATTCGCTCCGACGCTCACCACCCAGCAACTACGGGACGTCGGGCGGGCATATGGCAATTGCCGGGAGGCGGTGGGCGAGGATATCGATATCGCGGTCCACTGCCATAACGAATTGGATACGCCCAGCGCTATCGCCGTGGCCAAGGCCGTGGAGCCGATGAATCCTCTGTTTATTGAAGACGCGCTGAACCCGCCATTTTCGGAGGCATGGATGGCGCTTCGCCGGTCGACGCGCGTGCCGCTGCTCACGGGCGAGAAGCTGGAGATGGTGCGCGGATTCAAACCATTCGTGGACAACCAGGCGGTGGACATCATCCATCCAGACCTGGCGTTCGCGGGGGGATTCACAGGGACCAGGAAGATCGCCGACTACGCGTCGCTCTTTCGGACGCCGGTGGCGCTGCACAATGTCGGCTCGCTGGTACTGACCTATGCCAACGCCCACTTCGGTGCGTCGATCCAGAACTTCTACCGGTCCGAGAGCCAGCTTGGGCGGACGGGACATTATATTGAGGGAATGGCGGCGGGGAGTCCGCCCGAGGTGCGGAAGGGGCTTTTGAAGGTTCCTACAGGGCCGGGGTTGGGGCTGGAGATTAATGCGGAGTTTCTGAAGCAGAATCTGGTGGCGGGAGAGGAGTACTGGTAGAGGCTACGGAGCCCGTGGGGTATGCTTTAGCTTGCCCACCATTCCATCAAGGGCTGGGCAAGCTAAAGCATACCCCACGGGGTCTCCCAGTTAGAAATACAACTTGACTGCCAACTGCAATTGGCGGGGCGAATTGATCTGGCTTCCGGAGCCGGTCAGGACTCCGAACGTCTGGCTTTGGAGCTGCGTGGAGCCTGTCCCGAAGCGGACGCGATTGAAGATGTTGAAGGCTTCGGCGCGGAACTCTATGCTGGTGTGCTCCCGGATGGGGAACGAACGCGTGAGCGATACGTTCTCATTGAGGTTCGGGAAGAGCCGGAGGCTCGGATTGTAGCGAGTCTCGTTTCCGATGCCGTAGAGCGCCGTTCCGCTACCCTGGAGGGGGAACGGGGCGCTCCCATAGGGCACGAAGAACTTGTCGATGCTGGGATCGAAGCTGCCGCTATAGCTGGGTTGCCAGCCCTGGTAGGAAGTGACGTAGGCGGGAACGCGCCCCGTTGCCCCGCTGGGGTAGATGGGAAGAGTCAGCGAGGTGCTCACCCCCACGGGTTGGCCGCTATCGTAAACCAGAATGCCGGCCAAACGCCAGTTCCCTACGATCCAGGCAGCCGGGCCGGAGTGCAACATAGACCTGCCTTTGCCGAAGGGAAGATCGTAGACGCCCGAAATCTTGACGTCGTGCTTCACGTCGAACTGGCCGATGGACTTCTCCAGGCCGCGGTCGAAAAAGTTCGCGGCATATTGTACACCCCAGGCGGTGTCGGAGTCGGTGAGGATCTTCGAGAGCGCGTAGGATAGCTGCAAGGTCACCCCATGTGACACGCGCTTGGAGAAGGTCGCGATCATAGCATGGTAAGTCGAATGGCCGCTGTGGTCGCCCTGGCCGGCATAGGTATCGATGTAGCTGTACTGCGGATAGGGGCGAAGCGCCTGCGCAACGGTGGCGCGAGATCCCCACAGGGTATTGAAGCCGGGGAACGGGGCGAAGACCCCCGCCGCGTTGGCCGTGGCGGAGCCAACCAGGCTATTGAGCACGGTGACGCTCTGAGCCACGGTGCCGAAAGCCGTCAGGTAAGACGGGTTGATCTGGTTGTACTGCAGCAACTCGGATTGCAGGTGCGACCCCAACACGCCGTTATACCCGATTTCGGCCACCATGGAACCGCCCAACTGGCGCTGGATCGAGAAGTGGAAGTTATCGTAGGCGGGTAGCTTGGTGGTCTCATTTCCCTGGAACCAGGCGACGCTGGTGCCGTTGGATACCGATGGGTTAATGAACGGCGGTACGGTGTAGGGCGGAAAGCCCTGGTCCATCGTGAAGGTGGGCAGCACGCCGGAGGTGCCGTTGCTGTCGGTCTGGGTGAGCGTGAATCCGCTGTTGTGGGTAGAACCGCTGACCGAAACCAGCGAGCCGAACGACCGCGAATAGGAAGCGCGGATCACGGTTTTCGAGTCCCACGAATAAGCGGCTGCCAGATGCGGACCAATGCCACCAGTCCACAGGTTGGCTAATGAGCGGGTGCCAACCCGGCCCGTTCCGGAGCCGGCGAAGAGCACCGCGCCGAGGATGCCGCCGGCAGCGGGATTCGGCGTGGTCGGGCCAAAATCGCTCCAGCTATCGTTCAAGCCAGTGGGCGGCAGGTTGATGTCATAGCGGAGGCCGAGGTTCAGAACCAGCTTCGAACTGACGCGCCAGTCATCCTGAACAAATCCGGCGAAATAATAGAACTGCTGGCCGATGAAACGGACGGTGTCGATCTGCCCACTATCCGCCTGACCCAACAGGAACGACGCGAAGGAGTTGCCGCCAGCGTTGGGATTGGAGCCGCCGGGAACACCGGTCTCCTGGTAGCTAAAGCCCACGCAGCCGGCCTCACACTGGCGGCCGAATCCGTTGTAGTGGTTGAGCTGGTACATTCCGCCGAATTTGAATGTGTGGTGCCCCTTCGACCAGGTGAAGTCGTCGTTGAAGGCGTAGGTGGTGTTTTCGGAGCCGTTGTCGGCTTGGCCGCCCCACGTGCTGTAGGGGTTGCCGGTGGTGCTGTAGAAGAGATTCACCAGGTTCTCGTCGCAGTTGGGCACGTTCGGCAAGCAGAACTTGCTTTTCCAATTGCCGATGTACTCCTGAGGAGGCTTGTGATCCTGGCGCCAGTTGTTGCCGCCGGCGTAGAAGTGGTTCAGTTTGTTGGGCGCAAGCGTCCAGTCCCAGCTCATTCGGAAAACGTCGGTGAACTGCGTCAGGTCGTTGTAGCTGGAATAATTCCCTGGCAGGGTTGGGGGTCCGTCGGGACCGGGAGTCTGATGCTCGCGGTCATAGCCGTAGTAACCGGAAATGCGGTGCTTGCTGCCGAAGATGTGGTCGCCTTTGATGCTGAACTTGTTGACTGGGTAGACATTGGTTCCCGAGGTGATCAGGTAGTTGTTCGCCACGTAGGCAGCAGTGCCCGGAGCTGCGTTGTTGTTCGGCTTGAGGGCTCCGCTTGCCTGGAAAACACCGAGGGCCTTCATCGAGGCGGGGCTGAAGAGGCTCTGGGGAATCTGGTTTCCAGGAAACACCTGGCGGGTGTAGGTACCATCCCCATTCAAGACCTGGGTCAGGGGATTGTAAATGGGGATCAACGCCCCCGTGGAGGTGACCCACTTACTGAAATCGCCGGTGTACATCTCGGGGGTCGGGACCGTGTTGGTCACGCCGGCGGCGCCGGTGCGGTTGCGGAAACCTTCGTAGGAGAAGAAGAAGAACGTTTTGTCCTTCCCGTTGATCACCTTGGGAATCCAGACTGGACCTCCCACGGTAAAACCGAAATCGTTTTGTTTGTAAATCGATCGCGGAATATTCCCCAGGTTGTTGAAGAAATTGTTGGCGTCGAAATCGTTGTTGCGCAGGAACTCGTAGGCCGAGCCGTGAAGCTGGTTGGTGCCTGACTTCGAAACAAACGTCAGATTTCCACCCCCTGCGTGTCCAACGTCCGCCTTATATCCGTTCGAATCCACGGAGAATTGATCGATGGCCTCTACGGAAGGCGAGTTGGATGCCACCCAGCTCTTGGAGAGCGCGCGGCTGGTGTTGGTGGAAACACCGTCGAGCGATGTGCCGTAGGAAGCGGCCTGTCCGCCTCCCAGCATGAAGCCGTTGTCGCCGCCCAGGTTCTTGGCATCGGGCGCGACGGAGGCCAAGTCGAACGGCGTACGGACCGTGCCGCCGACGACCATGGGCAAATCGTTCACCATTTTGTTCTGCAAGACGGTGCTGAACCGGGCGTCGTCGGTCTGCAACTGGACCGCGGACGCGATGACTTCGACGGTCTGCGT
>PMTT01000265.1 GCA_003167275.1 Bryobacterales bacterium
GGCGGCATTGTCAATCAGGTCATCGGAGGATGGACCTTCCTGACCATCCAGAGCTTCCGAAGCGGCCTTCCCGTGACATTCAGCAGCGCCGGCAGCCCTAACAAGTACCTTTCCGGGGAGGGCGGCCTGAACATTGTCCCGGGGCAGACCATTAACGTGCCAAACTACTCGATCGGTCCCAACATGTTTCCGCAATCCGCTCAGAATCCGTTTTTCAACATCAATGCATTCTCCTACCCGGCGGCGTATACCGAGGGGAATGCAGGCAGCGGCATCGCGCGCACCGGATGGGTGTGGTGGCCGCAGTACTCGATTACGAAGACATGGTCGTACAAAGAGAAGTACAAGGTGACGGTGCGGATGGATGCCGATAATCTGTTCCCGGAGACTCGCTGGCTGTACACGGCGAATACGGCGGTCAACTTCACCAGTCCGCAAAACTTCGGAAAGTTCCCGGCCACCACCGGCTACTCCTTCAGTAACTGGTATGGGACGAACGGAACGTTGCAGGGCGTGCTGCGGATCGCATTCTGAGCGCGAGCCATTGTGGGGCGGACCCCCTNNGCGGGTCCCCCCGGACCCGCTTTCGCCATTTGAACGCCCCATGCAAACAGGCCGACGAGGGCGTCGGCCGCGGACCAGGGGGTCCGCCCCACGTTTAAAGGAACTCTGCCCTTGACAAGTATACTCGCTAGCGGTATACTTGCATCAAGTAGAGTTCGCGATGCACGATCCAAAACCAGATTCGCTGCTGCCGCTGCCGACGGCGGTCTTCCACATCCTGATCGCGCTCGCCGACCGCGACCGTCACGGCTACTCCATCATGCAGGACGTCGCGGCCAGGACCGGCGGTAAGGTGCAGTTGAGCGCCGGGACGCTGTACAGTTCCATCCGCCGCATGCTGGAGCAAGGCTTGATCGAAGAGCTGGCGGAAAGCCCAGACCCCTCGAGCACCGACGAGCGCAGGCGCTACTACCGGCTCACCCGTTTCGGCAAGCGCGCGGCGGTGGCTGAAGTGGAGCGGCTCACCTCCCTGGTGCAACAGGCGCGGGCCACGGGGCTGGTGCCGGGCGCCTGATCACTGAAGCATGCCGCGCGCCAAATCCATCTACCGGGCGTTGTTGTATTGCTATCCGGCGGCTTTCCGGGATGAGTACGGCAACCAGATGTTCCTCATGTTCGCCGAGCAACTGGGCGAGGCCCGGCGAACCGGAGGGCGGCTGGAACAAGCGGCGTTGTGGGCGCGCGCTACCTGGGACGCATTGACCATCGCCCCGAAGGAGCATTGGCACGTGATTTTTCAAGACCTACGATACGCGATACGCGGCATGGCTGCGCGGCCCGGTTTCACCGCCGTCGCGGTGCTTTCGCTGGCCCTCGGGATCGGCGCCAACACGGCGATCTTCAGCCTGTGGCACGGCGTGCTGCACTCCCCGCTGCCGGGCGTTCACAAGCCCGAGCAACTGGTGATGCTCTCCAATCCCGACAATTCGGGGATGTGGACCGGCCGGTGGATCGGCCGCGCCGATGGCCCCCGTGATTGGCTCAGCTACGCCGAATTCGAGCAGTTGCGGGACCACGCCGGCAGCTTCTCGGCGATGATGGCGTCTGAAAGCAGCCTCAATAACTGGCGGGTCCGCTTCGAAGGCGGCGATTGGGAAGAGGCGCGCACACGCCTGGTATCAGGTGGCTACTTTCAGGTCCTAGGCGTCAGCCCCGCGATTGGCCGGGTCTTCGCCGCCGCCGACGACCACGCCGAGACGCCCTCTGCCATCATCAGCTATAGCTACTGGCAGCGCCGGTTCGGCGGCCGTCCCGACGTGCTGGGCAGGACGCTCACCGTGCGTAAAGCCGTGCTGACCATCATCGGTGTTGCGGCCCGCGGCTTTATCGGCGAAACCAGCGGGCAGCAGCCTGACCTGTGGCTCCCGTTGCGCATGCAACCCGTCCTGATACTCAGCGGGGATTGGCTGCACGAAGCGCCTCCCACTAAAGCGATGTGGCTTCACGTGTTCGGCCGGCTTAGGCCCGGAGTCACCGCGACACGGGCGGAGGCTCAGGCCAACGCGATCTTTCAGGCTGGGCTGGAAGCGTTCTACGCTCCCTTTGCATCCGAAGAACAGCGGCGCGACTTTCTGGATCAGCATCTCAAAATCCATCCAGCGGGGCGTGGAGCATCCGAGACACGTCATGCATTCTCCGAGTCGCTCACCGCGCTGCTGGGGGCGGTGGGCGTGCTGCTGTTGATCGCCTGCGCCAATCTGGCCAACCTGCTGCTCGCGCGCGGCGCCGCGCGCAAAACGGAAATGGCCTTGCGCTTGTCGCTCGGAGCGAGCCGCGGCCGCCTCATCCGCCAACTCGTCACCGAAAGCTTGGCGCTCGCTGCGATGGGGTCCGCCGCAGGCCTCCTCCTGGCTGGTTTTCTGCACGGGGCGTTGGTGCGGATGATCGCGGAATCCGACCGCGCTTTCGACATGAGTTTCGCGCTGGACCCGCTGGTGTTGGCCTTCGCCGTGGCTGCGACACTCGTCGCGGTCCTGTTATTCGGCGTTCTTCCGGCCTGGCAGGTGACCAAGACCGGTGCAGGAGCGAGTCTCAGGGAACAGAGCCGCGGCGCCACGGGCTCGCTCGGCCAGATGCGCTGGGGCCGATTCCTGGTGAGCCTGCAATTGGCGCTCTCCTTACCTTTGCTGGTGGGCGCCGGTTTGCTGGTGCGGACGGTCTACAACTTGCAACGCCTGGATCTTGGCTATCCGGCGCAACATCTGCTGCTCGTTCGGGTGGATTCGCGCGAAGCGGGCTATGACACCGCGCGCCGCGCAAGCCTGCCGCGCCAACTGCTCGCCACGCTCCAGCGGATCCCAGGAGTGCGCGCCGCGAGCTTTTCGGAGCTTGGCATTTTCAGCGGAGGGAACTCCTCGTCGGCGATTGAGGTGGAAGGTTACGCCCCGAAGGGAACAAATGACCGTGAGTCCTCGCTGGACGAGGTCGCCCCCGGGTACTTCTCGACGCTGGGCGTGCGCATCGCCCTGGGACGCGAGATCCTGGACAGCGACCGGGCCGGCGCCCCCAAGGTTTGTGTGATTAATGAGGCCTTCGCCAAACGGTTCTTCGTTGGGCGGAACCCCATCGGAATGCACCTGACGACGGATTATGGCGACGTCCGGACCACCTACCAGGTAGTGGGCGTCGCCCGGAACGCGCGCACCCAAGGCCTGCGAGGCGACGTAGAGCCGCGCTACTTCCTGCCGGCGGAGCAGTCCCCGTTCCCGGCGAACAGTCCCATCTTTTTGATTCGCACGGCCGCGGGGAGCGCGACGGTCATGACTGCCGTGCGGACGTCGATTCAGCGCATGGACGCCGCGCTGCCCATCACGTCCGCCACTTCGATTGAAGAGCGGATAGCCCCCCTGACGGCGCAGGATCGCACCACCGCGCAACTCGCGGCGGTGTTTGGGTTGGTCGCGCTGACCCTCGCCGCTATCGGTTTGTACGGGGTGCTCTCTTATGGCATCGCGCGCCGCACAGGTGAAATCGCGGTTCGCATCGCCCTGGGAGCCCAACCGGGCCGCGTGATCTCGATGATCCTTTGCGAGACCACCTGGCTGGTCGCCGCAGGGCTGGCAGTCGGCGCGGGACTTGCGTATGCAGCCTCGAGATTGATCCACAGCAGTCTTTACGGCGTCGCTCCCGAGGACCCGCTCACGCTGTTGGTGGCGGTCGGGTTGCTGCTGTTGGTGGCGGTCAGCGCGGCGTATGTGCCTGCGCGGAAGGCGTCGAGACTGGATCCGATGGCGGGCCTGCGTCGAGAGTGAGTATTTTTTTGCCTGTGTTGGTCTCCAAGGCAAGAAGAGCCAACACAGGCAAGAATGCCCGTGCCACAACGACGCCCGGCACCTTTCCGGTCCTGTCCCGTCTAACCGATCCATGCTACGTCTCGCCCTGACTATCGCCCTCGCCCTACCCGCCACCGCCCAGATTATCCCCGGGCTCGCCATTCCGCCGAGTGGCAACAATCAACGAGCGACTGTGACCCAGCAAATCGGGCCGGCGCACGTCACCATCGAATACTCCAGCCCGGCCGTTCATGGACCCGACGGCAAGGACCGGCGCGGCCAGATCTGGGGCAAACTCGTCCCCTACGGTTTCACCGACCTCGGGTTTGGCAACGGCAAGCCCGCGCCCTGGCGTGCCGGGGCCAATGAGAACACCGTGTTTGCGGTCTCGGAGAACGTCACTATCGAAGGCAAGCCGCTGCCGGCCGGACGCTACGGCCTGCACATGATCGCCGGCCCGGAGGAGTGGGTGTTGATCTTTTCGAAAGACTCCAATGCCTGGGGCAGCTTCTACTACGATCCGGCTGACGATGCGCTGCGCGTGACCGTGAAGCCGCACAAGCACGAATACCGCGAATGGCTGACCTACGAGTTCCCCACCCGCCGCCCCGCCGAGTCGGTGGCGGAGTTGCAGTGGGAAGAACTCGCTGTCCCGTGGACCATCAAAGTGGAGAACATCAACGATCTCTACATTTCGAGGCTGAAGGAAAACCTGACGAACGTACAGGGGTTCGGCTGGCGCGGCTGGGTCGCGGCTTCGCAATTCTGCATCGCTGAGAACACCCACCTGGACCAGGCGCTCGAATGGGCCGAAATTGCTGTAAGCAAGCAATTCATCGGAGAAGCCAATTTCACCACGCTGAGCAACAAAGCGATGGTGCTCGACAAACTGGGACGGAAGGATGAAGCGATGACGGTGATGCAAACGGCCGTTCGCCACCCGTCCGCCACCTCGCTCGACCTCCATCAGTACGGCCGCCGCCTGCTGGCGGACAAGAAGGCCAAGGAAGCCATGGAGATTTTCAAGCTGAATTACGAACGCAACGGCGAGCAGTGGCCGGTACACGTGGGCTTGGCCCGGGGCTACGCCGCCAACGGCGATCCGAAGCAGGCGCTGGAGCATGCGCGCAAAGCGCTTGTCCAGGCCCCCGATGCCCTCAACCGCGAAGGCCTGCAGGCCATGATCACAGCGCTAGAGGCCGGCCGTCCCATCGTTCAGTAGTACGCGGCGGCCCGACCGGAGGCGGCGTCTGGCGCGCTTCGAGCGCGAAGGCCAGATGCTGGCGGCGCTGAATCATCCCAACATCGCGACCGTGTTATGGCATCGAGCAGGGCGCCAAGCGCGAAGAGAATTCTGCGCGCGGGACAAACAATGAACGCTTCGCAGTTCTCTGGTTCTCTCCGCCGCATGGAGCGTGCCTTCCGGCCGCACGAGCACTCGTGGCCCACGCCGCACGCCGCGCGCGCGCCAACCCGATTATCGACGATAATCGGAATGCACTCTATGTCTACTACCGTGCTTGGTCTCTTCGATCTCTCCGGCCGCGTCGCTGTCGTCGTGGGAGGGACTTCCGGAATCGGCAAAACCCTCGCGCTGGGTTTGGCCGAGGCAGGTGCCGACGTCGTGGCGGGAGGCAGGCGCCCGGACATGGTGGATAAGGTTGCTACCGACATCGAAGTCCGAGGCCGTAAGACCGTGCGCGAGATTATCGACGTGCAGAACCGCCTCTCGGTCGATAAGTTCCGCGATTCCATCCTGAAGGAACTTGGCCGCGTCGACATTCTGGTGAATGCCGCCGGCCAGATTCAGCGCAAGCCGACCGCCGACGTCTCTGAGGCCGACTGGCAGCGGATTCTCGATATCAACGTGACTGGTGTGTTGCGGACTTGCCAGTCTTTCTACGCGGCTCTCGCCCGGAGCGGCCACGGCCGTATCGTCAACATCGCGTCTCTGACCTCCTTCGTGAGCCTGCTCGAAGTGGCGGCCTACGCGGCATCCAAGGCAGCCGTCCTGTCTCTCACACGCAGCCTCGCGCAGGAGTGGGCCAAGGACGGGATCGCGGTCAACGCTCTGGCGCCGGGGGTGTTTCCTACCGAGATCAATGCGAAACTGCTGGACGGCACGGAACGTGGTCGTGAATTCCTGGTGCGGACCCCGACGCGCCGCTTCGGGAAACCCGAGGAACTCATCGGGGCGACCCTGTTGCTGGCCTCGGACGCGGCGAGTTACATGGCCGGCGAGTGTATCGTGGTCGATGGCGGCATGCTCGCCACCGGCGTGAATTCGTAGCGCGAGGGGCAGACCTGAAGATCGTCCAGATTCTTGACGATTGATCCTCGTCACGGCTGGGTGAACAAGACGACCCTGGTGGAGTCCGGCCAGCCCGGGCTCCGATTCGTCCTGGAGACACACCTCGGGAACCAAAAGTACTGGAACGACACAGGCTTCTTGGGGTCCTGTAAGTGATTGAAAAAATGGTGGCCAGGGACGGAAT
>PMTT01000942.1 GCA_003167275.1 Bryobacterales bacterium
TCGAGCGCCTACGCGGCCAACCGGATGAAGGGCGGCTTCGTATGCGGGGGCTTCTACATGCTGCGAACGGCAACCATGGTGGATCTCATCCGGACCGCCTTTGGAGTGGATGCCGGCCATGTGATAGGAGGGCCAACGTGGCTGGAGATCGATCGATTCGACGTGATCGCCAGGGCTCCGGCCGACGCCACTCCCGAAGCTCTGAAGCTGATGTTGCAGGCGTTACTGGCGGACCGCTTTCAGCTCGCGGTCCACCACGAGATGAGGCCCCTGCCGGTCTATGCCTTGGCCGTGGGAAAGCGCCCGCAACTCAGCGAGGCGAAGGGCTCGGGCGCCACCGGTTGCCGCTCCAAACCTCAGTCTCAGAATGGACCGAAGAACGCTCCCGGCACCGTATCGTATACGGCCTCCACGTGCCAGAACGTCAGCATGACGGAGTTTGCGGACGCGCTGCGTACGATAGCCTCGACCTACATCGGCAGCGTCCCGGTGCTGGACCGGACCGGATTGACAGGTTCGTGGAATTTCAACATCCAATGGACCGCGCCGGACACGCTCGCGTCCGCCGGCCCCGAGGGCATCTCGCTCTTCGACGCGGTGGACAGGCAACTCGGGCTCAGGTTGGAACGGCAAGAGACGCCCACGCCCGTCATCGTGGTAGACCATGTAAACCAGAAGCCGACGGCCAACCTGCCGGACATAGCAAAAAGCCTGCCGGTGGGTCCCGGCGGAGTTCGAAGTGGCATCCGTCAAGCCAAGCCCTTTGGGTGAACCGGAAGGCGGAGGCGTACTTCCGGGCGGCCGAATCGAGATGCGCGCCAACACCATGAAGGACTTCGTCAAGTTCGCCTGGAATATCGACGACCGCGTTGACGACTCCCTGGTGGGCGGGCCCAAATGGCTGGACACGGACCGCTTCGACATTATCGCCAAGGCGTCCATCAGCCAGTTGGCCTCCGGTCAGTTGATTGACGTGGACGCGCTCCGCCCGATGATGAAGGCCCTCCTGCTGGACCGCTTCAAGCTGCAGACCCACACTGGCGAGGAGCCCATCGAGGTGTATGCACTGGAGGCGAACCAGCGCAACTTGAAGCTCACGAAGGCGGACCCCGCGCACCGCACTGGATGCAGGAATACGGTCGAGCTACCTGGAAATGCCGCGCCATCCGCGCCAGCGCTGACCAGACATTTCGAGTGCCGCAACACGACCATGGGGCAATTCGCGGACATGCTGCGCGGGCTGGACAATGGCTATATCGAGCACCCTGTGATCGACGCCACGGGGCTCCGAGAGGCGTGGGACTTCGCGCTGAGCTATTCCCCCCGGCGGGCATTCCGGACTACCGGCCGCGTCAATGCCGATGAGTCGTCGGTTCCCACGGCATCCGACCCAACCGGAACGGTCTCTCTGTTTGAGGCCCTCGACAAGCAACTCGGCTTGAAACTGAAACTGCAAAAACACCGTATGCCCGTGCTAGTAATCGACCATGTCGAGCAGAAGCCCCCGGACAACTGACAGCCACGTGGGGCGGACCCCTGGTCCGCGGCCGACGCCCCCGTCGGCCTGCTGGCATCGCGCCGGAATTTGATTCAATGGGCGACAGCGGGTCCGCCCCACCAGACTCGTGTCTGCCGCGTCGAGACTTCCGGTGTGCGGACCCGTTCCGAGCGTCTCGACGCATTCCCGTGTCGCACGTCATCTGCCCGATGGAGTTAGGTGCTCCTGCGCCGAGAGGGTGCCGGCACGGCGGCGGCAAAGGCAAGGACCGCGAATGGCCGCGACCAGATGATGGGATTGGTGGGCAAGCTGAAGCATACCCCACTGCCGCGTGATAAATTGCTTGGAGTGAACCCCCGCACCGTTTTCCAGGTCCTCGAAGAAACCACGCGCCTTTATGGCGATGCGCCCGCCCTCCATCAGCCCGACGCGCAGAGCAAATCCGGGTACCTGACCTACTCCTGGAAGCAGTACCAGCAGGCGGTGGAGGAGATCGCCGCGGGCCTGCGCAGTCTGGGAATCGGGAAGGGCGACGTGGTCGCGCTGAATTCCGAAACGCGGCTGGAATTCTATATCGCCGACGTGGGCATCATGGCCAACGGCTCGATCGCCGCCGCCATGTATCCGAGTTATCCGCCGAAGGATCTGGTGCGGACCCTCGCGACGGCGGGCGCGTGCGCGGCGTTCGTGGAAGATCCCAAGACTCTCGATGCGCTGCGGGACGCGCCCATACGGCACTGGATTCTGCTCACGGGAGAAGCTCCGGGCGCCATGACGCTCGCGGCACTTCGGCAGCGTGGACGGGCCGAGGTGGCGCGCGATCCGCAACTGGCGGCGCGCCTGCGCGCGGGAGTCGCGCCCTCCGACACGGCGATTCTGTATCTCACCTCGGGCGCCACCGGGGAGCCGAAGATGGCGCTCATCACGCACCATGCCATCGTTTCCAACCTGGACATGGGACCGGCCGTATTGCCCCTTGGACCGCAGGATTCCACAGTAGCCTTTCTACCCTCGGCGCACATCGCCCAGCGCGTGGTGATCGAGCTGCTGCCCATCCGTCTGGGGATGCCGGTGACGTTTTTCGAGAGCCTCTTGAAGCTCCCGCAGGATATCCGCAGGGTGCGGCCCACCATCCTGCTGGCGCCGCCGCGCATGTGGGAGCGCATCTACTCCACCATCTGCAACGAGCTGCGCAAACGGCCGGCCGCCGCGCGCAAGGCATTCTACGGCGGCCTGGCATTGGCCCTGGCGGCGGCGCGGTACAAGCGCGCAGGCAAGAAGGTCCCGCTGCACATCCGCCTGCCCCTGAAGGTCGCCGACCGCCTGATGTTCCGCAAGGTGCGCGCACGCTTCGGCGGACGGATCCGGGTGGCGGCCTCGGGAGCGGCGCCGCTGGGCAAGGACCTGGCGGAATTCTACGAGGCCGTTGGCATGCCGCTGATCGAAGGCTACGGTCTCACCGAGGGCGGCGTGGTTACCTTCAATCCGATCGCGCGTCCCAAGGCTGGCAGCATCGGGAAGCCGCTGCCCGGAGTCGAAGTGCGGCTCGCGGATGACGGCGAGCTGCTGGTGAACGGCCCCTGCCTGTTCACGGGCTATCTGAACGACCCCGAGACCACCGCCGAAGTACTGGCGGGAGGCTGGCTGCACACCGGCGACGTCGCCCAGATGGATAGCGACGGCTACATCTTCATTACCGGGCGCAAGAAGGAACTGATCGTTTCCTCAACTGGGAAGAAGATCTACCCATCCCGCGTGGAAAGCCTGTTCAAGATGGAGCCGCTCATCAGCCAGGTGCTGCTGGTGGGCGACCGCCTCCCCTTCCTGACGGCGCTGTTCACCATCAACAGTGGTAACGCCGAGAGCATCAAGGGCATGGACCCCTGGCGCGGCCGTCCGATGGCCGAGATCGCGCAGGCTCCGCCGGTGTCGGCCGAAATCCAAAAGGCGGTGGCGCGGGTCAATCAGCATCTCGCGCCCTTCGAGAAGATTCGCAAGTACCGCATTCTGGCGCGCGACTTTTCGATCGAGCAGGGCGAACTGACCGCCACCATGAAGGTGCGGCGGACGCGCGCCATGGAGAACTTCAAGGAACAGATCGACGAGCTCTACGCCGGCCGGGAATGAAGGCTAACCGCCGGGCTAGCTGACTGCCTTGTCGCCGAACTTCTTCAGGCCGACCACCAGCAGCACCAGGTCGAATGCCACCAGCGCTCCCAGAACCAGGGGGATGGAAATATGTTGCACATCGGGCGCCAGCGTGCCCCGCAGACCTTCGCTGGCGTAGACCAGCGGGTTGATCAGCACCACGTACTGCAAGGTCGGAAAGGACGCCAGGGCGCTCCATGGATAGTAGGCACAGCCGAACATCATCATGGGCGCGATCACCATGCTGAACATGAGGCCGATCTGGGTCTGGCCAATGCTGCATCCAAGCGTGAGTCCGCCTGCCGCGGAAAGCAGCGCGACCAGCAGGCATACCGCCGCGAATTCCAGCGGGTGGCTGAAGTCCAGGCTCACCCCCTTGCCCATCACCAGCCACGCCGACGGGATCACCACCAGACCTGAGACCATCGCCTGGATCATACCGGCAATGACTTTTTCTACGGCAAGCCAGTGCGTTTCCATGGGAGCCAGCAAGCGGTCCTCGATCTCGCGGGTGAACTGAAACTCCGAGATGAGCGGCATGGCGACGGCCCAGACTCCCGATAGCACCATGCTGATCGCGATGATGCCTGGCAGGAGCACGTTCTTATAGTCCATCTTCATCATGCCGCTGGTGGTCAGGATCCGCCCGAACACGAACGTCAGGAGCATGGGCTGCAGCAGGTTTTGGACGAGCGTGGGAATCAGGTTGCGGCGGGCGACATGCCCGTCGCGAGAGAGCATGGCGTAAAACGTTTTCCAGTTCAATCTCGCAGGCTCCTTCCGGTGTGATGCAGGAACAGGTTTTCCAGGCTGGGTTCGGCAATGTGCACGTCGCGGAGCTCCACGCCCGCGGTCTGGGCCGAGCTCACGATTCCCGAGATCAGCGTCCCTCCGCGGTCCGCGTAGACATCAGTCGCGCCTGGCTCGGTGGAGCGCACCTCGCTGACGCCGGGGATGGCTCGCAACTGGGCGAGCAACTCATCGGACACACGGTCGAACCGCAGCCTCAGGAGATAGCCGCCGGGGATGGAGGCCTTCAACTCCTGGGGCGTGCCCTTGGCGATAATCTTGCCGTGATCGATGATGGCGAGCCGTTCGCAGAGAGCGTCGGCTTCGTCCATGTAGTGGGTGGTGATGACGAGGGTCTTGCCGAGACGGTTGTACTCGCGGATAATCTCCCAGAGCAGCAGGCGGGTTTGGGGATCGAGGCCGGCCGAGGGCTCGTCCAGGAACAGGACCTCCGGGTCGTGCATCATCGCGCGGGCGATGGAGAGGCGCTGCATCATGCCACCGGAGAAGCCGCGGACCATGTGGTCGGCGCGGTCGGTGAGCTTGAACTTCTCGATCAGCTCGTCGGCGCGGCGGGTGCGCTCCTTGGCGCTCTGGCCGAAATAGGCGCCGTGGAAGAGCAGGATCTCGCGGGCGGTGAGGGCGAAATCCAGGTTGGGGCGCTGGGGGACGACGCCGATCAGGAGCTTGGCTTTGACCTGCTGCTTCCAGACGTCGTATTCGCCGATGAAGGCGCGGCCGCTGGTGGGCTGGGTACGGGTGGTCAAGATCCCGATGGTGGTGGATTTGCCGGCGCCGTTGGGCCCCAGGAGTCCGAAGATTTCGCCGGGGCGGATTTCGAGCGAGATGTTGTCGAGCGCCACCACCTCGAGCTTCTTCTTCTTTTCCTTGGGGCCGGCGGTGCGCATCGGCGTAAACGAAAACCCGCCGCCGCGCGCGGCTGAAGGCGGTGGCGTGTCGTAGACTTTCCGGAGCTCCTCGATTCGGATGCCAATTCCCATGCAGTATCCCCTCAAACGAACTTGTTTCACGTGAAACAGGGCCGGCTAAAGTGGGGCGGACGCCCTCGTCCGCGCCGGACCCCNNTTTCGTCTCTCCCGGCAGGCCGAGCAGGGGGTCGGCTGCGGGCCAGGGGGCCCGCCCCACTAAGTCGTCGCGGGATGAGATGCTTCCCACGGCTTGTTTCACGTGAAACGGACACAATCTGGGCGTTTTGACGGGTCAAGAGTGCGATCCGCGGGCCCAGGACAATTTAGACAAGCATAACACTGTCTGCCTCTTACGGGGCGATGGCGGGTTTCTTGGCGGGACCCGCGAGGATTCCATTCCGGACCGATTTGGTCCCGTTTAGAGCTTGTCCAGTTCCTGGCGGGCGCGATCCAGAACGTCGCGAACACGCTCCTCGCCGCCGGTCTTGCTGCTGTTCCGGGCGGCGGCGCCCCAGGCGGCTTTGCCCAGCGCCATGAGCGGTTTCATGACCGACATGGTATCGGGCTTCATGTACTGCCCCCACTCTTCCCACTTTTCGGCGCGCAGCCAGATACGCTTGACGGCCTCGGGGTCTTTGGCCAGTTCGAGTTTTCCAGCTTCGGTGATGGTGAAGACGCGCTTGCCACTCTGCTGGTCAGACTGGATGAGGTCCTCGTCTTCGAGCTGTTGCAGGGTGGGGTAGATGCTGCCAGCGCTGGCGCGGTAGAGACCGCCCGAGCGCTCCTCGAGTTCTTTCATTACCTGGTAACCGTGTTTGGGACCCTCGTCGAGGAGGGATAGGATCGCGAGCCGGACTTCGCCGGATTCAAAGAAGCGGGACCGGCCGCCGAAGGCCACCCAAGGCCAGGCGCCGCCGCCAGTCGAAAACCATTCTTTATGCATGATATATCTTACGATATATCAAATGTCATATCGACGCAAGGGTTTTTTTCGTGGGTGGCCCTTTGCCAATCCAACGGGGCTCTGCTCAGTGCTGAATCGGAATTACGTTGAAATCGGTGGTCTTGACGAGAAGTCGCCATCTAGAGGTGAAGTGGCCGCCGTTCGCCGTTGTCGCTGCTGTCCAGAAGACTGGATAGCTTAAGGCGGTTGCCCCCTGTCGCGGTAGACTGCAAACATGCGCCTCCTGGCCTCCCTCCTCTGCTTTGCTGCCTGCCTTCCGGCCCAACCCAAGTCTTCCCTGCGCTTCGAGATTTCCTGGGAGAAACCCATGGATGGCCACGTCGTCCTGATCCTTTCCTCCAATCCGCAGGGCGAGCCGCGCAACCAGATCAGCGAGGGCCTCAACACCCAGCAGATGTTCGGCGCGGACGTGTACGGCGCCCGCTCCGTCACCATCGATGGCGCCACGCTCGGCTATCCCCGCGAGTCTCTCGACCGCGTCCCTGCCGGCGAGTACACCGTCCAGGCCGTCCTCAACGTCTATGAGACGTTCCATCGCGCCGACGGCCGCACGCTCAAGCTCCCCCCGGATCAGGGCGAAGGCCAGCATTGGAATCGCAAGCCCGGCAACCTGTTCAGCGCCCCGCAGAAGATCGCGGTCGATCCGGCCAAGAGCAGCACCATACGCGTCGAACTGACCAAGACCATTCCGCCCATCGAAGCTCCCAAGGACACCAAGTACATCAAACACGTCAAGATTCAGAGTAAGCTGCTCAGCGACTTCTGGGGCAGGCCCGTGTACCTGGGCGCTGTCGTGCTGCTGCCCGAAGGCTTCGAGGAACATCCCGACGCGCACTACCCGGTGATGTACCGCCAGGGCCACTTCGCTGCCACCTTCTCCGGCTTCCGCACCGAACCCGCGCCGCCCGGTGGCAGCGGTGGCCGAGGTGGCCGCGGTGGCGGCATCGACTACGCCTACAAACTCTACCAGGACTGGTCCAGCGGCCGGCTGCCCCACATGATCATCGTCACCACCCAGGACGCCAACCCCTTCTATGACGACTCCTACGCCGTCAACTCCGCCAACCTCGGCCCCTACGGCGATGCCATTGTCCAGGAGCTCAACCCCTACATCGAGAAGAAATTCCGCGCCATCGGCGAGCCCTGGGCCCGCGTGCTCTACGGCGGATCCACCGGCGGATGGGAGGCCCTCGCGCAGCAGGTCTTCCATCCCGACTATTACAACGGGGCGTGGGTGGCTTGTCCCGATCCCATCGACTTCCGCGCCTACGCCCTGGTCAATCTATATGAGGATAAGAACGCCTTCTACGCCAACAGCGTCTGGAAACAGGTTCCCGTTCCCATGCAGCGCGAAACCGATGGCAGGATCACCTCGGTCATGGAGGATGCCATCCGCTTCGAGTTGGTACTCGGCAGCAAAGGCCGCTCCGGCGAGCAGTTCGATATCTGGCAGGCAGTCTACAGTCCGGTGGGCGACGACGGTTATCCGAAGCTGATCCTGGACCCGCGCACGGGCATCATCGACCACAAGGTGGCCGACTACTGGAAGGAACACTACGACCTCGACTACATTTTGCAGCGCGATTGGAAGACGCTCGGCCCGAAGCTCATCGGCAAGCTACATTTTGCTGTGGGCGACAGTGACAACTACTATCTGGACCGGGCCGTCCGTCTGACCGAGAAGTTCCTGGAATCCACCAAGGAGCCCGGCAAGGGTCCCTACTACGGCGGCACGTTCGAGTACGGCGCGGGAGCGGGACACGGCTACTCGGGCGGACCTCCCGGACCGGAATCCTCCGGCACCATCCACCAACGCCTCATGCCTGTGATGCTGGAACAGATTCTGAAGACCGCGCCGTCCGGTGCAGATGTAAAAAGCTGGCGCTACTGAGACACCCGTGTTTTCATACCGACGAGGCTTGCCGCCGGCGATTCGGACGATCGTAGGAAATCCCCACAGTAGCGGCAAAAAAAGGCAGGTCGTGGACCTGCCCTCACCCGGCGGGAGGAATACGCCGGCTGATGTTCAACTACAATTTCAAAGACTCACAAAGCCTCCAAAAAACTACACCACTCAAAAAGTCGTGGGGCATGCTTTAGCTTGCCCAGCCCAAGGTTTTTCGACCCTGTAGTGTAAACCGGCTTCCGGTATTAACCTTAGTCCAGTTCATCCTCGACCAGCCCAAGTGTTAAATTGGTGCCCCATGCCTGGTGTGCCCGATCGAGAGAAGTCGCTCCGATGGATGTTCCTCGCCCTCGGCTGGCTCCTCTTCACCTGCCACAGTTTCATCTCCTTCACCCTGCTCCACGCCGACAACCTGGCCACCGCCCTCTATCCCGACGATCTCCGGAGCCAGTTGCTTTTCCTGAGCGCCGTGGCCCTCTGGTTCGCCGTCGTGATCTTTCACTGCTTCGTCACCGCCTGGGGACTGAAACGCCAAAGGCCCTGGGCCCGCCGGACGGGCATCATAGCTTCCGCCTTCCTGCTCCTCGGCCTGCCCTGGTTGACCCTCGTGGGCGCCTTGGGGCTGTACCTTCTGCTGAGCCAACCCCGCCAGAAGCCTGCGCCCCGCCTCCCGGAGGACTTCTGGATGCCCGGCCGCCAGTCGCTCTTCGGCATCGTCGCGTCCGGCATCGCCTTCATCGCTGCTATGCAGTGCCTCTCGATCTTTGAGAAATACGCGCAAGTGATGGGGCTGCCCGATCTGGACTTCCTGAAGAGCAACCTGGGTAACGCCCTGACCTTCTTCGCCCTGCTCCCATTCGGCCTGTTCCTGCATTTGCTTCTGCATGAAAGCGGTCATGCGCTTGCCGCTTGGTCCGTCGGGTTCCGTGTGAAGGCACTGAACGTCGGCCCGTTGACCGTGTGCCGCGACAACCACGGCTACCATTTCAGTTGGGAGTGGCAGCGCCTGCTTTCCGGTGGATATGTCGGAGCCGTTCCAGCGTCGGAAGAGGGTGTCTGGGCCAAACAGATCTTCGTCGTCGCCGCCGGACCCTTGACGTCTCTTGCCGTGGCATTGGCTGCCACCTGGGCGTTCTTTCAGTTATCCGGGACGTCTCTCGCGCCTTTCTGGCTGTCCTTCGCCCTCATCTCGCTGCTGGGATACTATACGGCGGCCGTGAATCTGCTTCCCGCCGGTTACACCGATGGAACCATGCTCTTCCATCTGATCCTTTGCACCGCGCGTGGGAAAGAGTTGGTCGCCCGAATCCTGAGCGGGCAGGCCCATGAGGACGCCAACGAACGGCGCACCGCGGGCGATCACGAGAGTACCCTCACGCTCCGGCGTGCCGCTCTCAATCGGCTCGTCGAAGGCGGTGGACATCATCCCCTGGAACTTGCCATCGCACACTCCGAACTCGGCCTGGCGGAACTGGTCGCCGGTTCACGCCGGGTGGCGGAGGCGAGTTTCCGCAGCAGCCTCGAGGTCCTGGCCAACAACGGTGGGAATCCGGCCGTCGAAGCGGACTGCTGGATCGGATTGCATCGCGTGTATTGCCTGCAGCAACGTCCTGCCGGCGCCGCCGAGGCCTATCAGGCCGCCTGGCAGGCGCTCGTCCACTTGCGCGAGAAGCCTCCCGCGGGCATCGACCGCCTCAGCGTTCAGGCAGGCCTCGCCGAATTGCACTCCTCCGCCGGCGCCTTCGAACCGGCCTTGGCCGTCATCGGGAACGTACTCCCCAGCCTGTCCGGCAGTCCAAAACACCGGCGGCTCCGAGGTCTGCTCTTGCGTTTCCGCGCCCGATGCGAGTTGCAACTCGGCCACCCGGAGCGTGGGCTTGCCACCGTGGAAGAGGCCGCCACCCTGTGCCGCACCGTCGGCCGTAGTGCGCGCGCCGAGGCGCCCCAGGAAATCGGGCTCCTGGCCGAGGTTCTCTGGAACGGCGGGCAGACCGAGCCAGCCATCGCACTGCTCACCGAGTGCATCGGCTTGTTCGAGCAGCGCGGCGAGCCGAATCCAGCCGCGCGTTTTCGGCTCCTGCTGGCCGAGGTGCTCTGGCGTGACGGCCGGATCTCCGACGCTGAGAAGGCACTCCCCGAGCCCGCAAACCTGGGAGACAAGCTTCGCAGTCTATTCCTTCAGGAGCGTGCCCCCATTCACCAGAAAGCCGGCCGCCTGGAAGAATCGCTGGCCGACTACCGGGAAGTGCTGCGCCTGGAGGAGGCCGGTCCGGACTCGGTCGAGATCCCGATCGCCATCGCCCAAAGCAACCTCGCCGAAGTCCTGTTGGACGCCGGTAATTTGGACGAAGCCGAATCGCTGGTACACGAGGCCTGGCGCGAACTGTCGGCCGTCAACCACCCCGATGCCGCCGGTGCGTCGGTCACCCTGGCCCTGATCTCCTGGCGCAAGAAGCGAACCACGTACGCGTGGCTCGACCAGGCCCTGCACCGGATCGACGAAGCCCCATTGGTCCTCCACGCCAACAAAGCCCGATTCCTCGAATCCGCCGCGGTCCGGCTGGAAAAGGATGGCCTCCTGGAGGAGGCCGACCGTTTCCGCCTGGCAGCGGAACCCCACTGGCAGTCCCTGGGCCTGTCGTCCAAGTCCTCGCATTCGTTGGCCCCGGCATAGTCTACCCCCGTGGGGCAGGTCACCGACCGGCCCACCACAACACTGGGCCGGCCTGTGACCCATCGGCGCGAAGATAATGCTGTTTTGCCAGGATGAAGTCAGCCGTTGGGCGATCCAGCGTCGGTGCCCACTCTTGGACGCAACTTCCCGAAAGGGGGCATTGGAAGTGATCCGGTTTAGTGCCACGTCACCCGCCACCGCGGTCTCTATGCGACGCGAAGTTCGCCCGGACCGCGCTTTCTAGGCTTTACGACGATCTCCACATCGTGCCCTAGCGCGACCAGGAAACGCATGAGGCGTTCGACCGAATATCCCCGGAACTGACCAGCCAGCATAGCTGAGATCTTGGGCTGATCGATGCCTATGATCTCTGCCGCGCCTGCTTGGGTCAGCTTTCGTTGGCGGATGGTCCGGTCGATCCGAATTACCAACCCAGCTTTAATCAGATGTTCGCCAGCGTCGGCCACGCCCAAGTCAGCGAATACGTTGCCCGTGCTGGGCTCCTGCTGGAGGGCCTCTCTTTTCGGCATTCTTTACCTCACTTCTCAACTGTTTGAGCCGCTGCCGGATCAGGTCCATGTCCGGCTTCGGCGTCGCGATCCCAATCTTGGACTTCTTCTGGAAGGCGTGGATCACGTAAATCGATTCTCCAATCGAGACCGTATAGACCGCGCGGTAGGTTCCGCTCGCGTCATAGGCCGCGATCTCCATCACCCCGCCGCCAAGACCATGCAGTGGACTGGCCTTAACACTCCGTTCGCCCAACTGCGCGGCGTACAACGCATAGCCGATGTCGTCTTGGACGCAGGCCGGAAATGACTTCACGTTGGAACGAGAATCTGCAAGCCACGCGAGTGTTTTCATCCGTTGGTACATGCCTATATTGGCATAAGTCGAATAGAGCGTCAAACGACGGCCGAGGGAATCGTGCCGCTCCGGCCGCCGGAACGAAGCCTCGTGGTTGATCGGCGGACGCAAGGGTGTTTATGGGGACACATAGGAAGCAAGGTCGTTGGTTGCGCGGAGCGGTATGTGCTGCGATTGCCTGGGAAGCGAACGTGCCGGTCCAAAGCCTCGCACCCCGGGGGCTAATCGAGTTCAGCCAACTCCAGCTCCGGACTTACGAATTCGACTTGTAACCCGTAGACGAGCCCACTACCTTCCCGATCTACGGGTTCCTCCAGTTCCTCAGCGCTTACTCTCCAGACGGCAACATTCGGATGCAAAGAGCCAACCAGTAAGGCGTAGAGCGCGAACAGCTTTGGCCCGAATGGTAGCAATACGGCATTGTGACTGCGGCTTACCCCGTATACCAGAGATTCCAATTTTATGAAGCTCTCATGAGGGTCGTGAACGCGGTAGCCAATTTGTCGAGCTGGCGGAACAATCTCCAGCAGTGTACGGTTTGCTCGCGCTAATGCGTCTGAGTATTCGCCGATCTTCGACGTTGGTACAAAGAGCCAGACATAGCTAGACTGAAGGTGTTCTACCGCACCTAAGGCCTTGTCCTCCTCATAACCGAGTCCCACGATTGCAGCGGCGGCTCGGTCCGGCTCTTCCCACCATCCCGCAAAAGCGGAAGTCACAGGGCCTACATGAGAGTTGTACTGAGCCGCACTCGTTGGCGGCGTGTACACCGCCAACGAGTAGATGAACGTAACCTCGATTGATCTGTCAACGGCCGCATGGCGGAACTGCTCAATCAAGTGCGCCAACCTAACCCGAGTGAGACTTGAAATGTCAACCACGATCCGCGCATTCCCATCCAGGTTTCTCAGCAAATCGAGCTTGCCAGCTAGCCAAGCGGCATACTCCGAATCATGTTTATGCTCAATGCTGAACCCGCTCTCTCTGAACCAATCAGCGTTTTCACTGTAAGCGAGGACTTGCTGCTCAGTGAACCCACACGCGACGCTGCCTATGGATCCTCTCGGCCCGAACTTATCAAACACATATCGCGCTCGCCGTTCATAGCCAATCGTCCCAATTGCCAGATGATATGGAACAACAGCCCAATCATCAGGAAGTGGCCTAACCAGAAGAGGTTCAGTCGTCATCATCACCTGTGTCCAATTCAAGCTGCTGCGTCGCCCCGCCTTCCCAATTGAGAATGGCACTCAACGCAACAGATTTTCCGAGCCGAATTGGGAAGCCATATACTGGAGCAAGTAGATACGAAAGGCGAAACCTCTTCCCGCGAAGTGAGGTTAGGATCAGCTGGCTCTCATCGTCCGGGACGTAGACGATCGCGCCGGAGTTCAATGCCTGCCCAAGGGCGGCAAGTACGTTTTCTGAGGCGTTGGCATCGACAGAAAAACTACCCGGAGGCTCTGGTTTGAACGGCCCCCTGACAGTTTCGTAGTGCAGATATCGTCCGACCTGCCTGACTATCTGCATCAGGCTGACGGGTCTAAACCCTTCGATTCGCTGAATTGGAATAGTCCGTAGAGTTGCCGAGAATCGCTGTGCAGTTCTCATCAACTCGTCAGATTGCACGATCGGAGGAATAGTGACGGGGGTACTCGAAGAGTTTTCCAGCAGTCTCTTAGCAAGCCCGATAAACCATCGGGGGTTCCCTTCGGTTACGGCGAAAACCGAGTCGGCACCCGCATACAGGATGGCGCTCTTCCGGCTGCGTAAGCGGCCGCTCTCATTGGGACTCTCGGAGTCTTCCCGTCTGAAGAAGTCCCGCACCGCAACAATTGGAGCAATCTTCCGAACATCCGCCGCGCGTTCCACGCTGGTCATGCCATCCATCGCGAGAGGATCTATCTGCTTCGCCTCTAGATACTGTCGAAATGTCCGATCCTTCTTGGCCAATGCCACAAAACGGTTGGACCACCGCGAACCACGCTTGTATGCAGTCCCAGATTGCCTCAGATCCTCCGGGCTCGATTCAAAATACGACGGTCCGAGCACCTTACGCGCCGGAGAAGTTGGATAATTGTGCTCGCGCAGCAATTCTTCCCACAGACCGGCACAGAATGCATAGGAATCGCGCTTTTCTGCATACCAAAGGGCGATCTGGTCAAAGTCTTGACCCGGTGCTGGAGACGTCGGAGTCTGCATGAGGTAGGTATTGGCCGTGAAGGGATTGAGCGCTAGTTTGAAAAGGAAACGATCGTCCGTAGAACGCAGCGATTTTACGAGCTCGTCCTGAATCCAATCAGGAGCAAGCTCCAGTTCGTCGAACAAAAGCGCCCACTTCTCACCAGTGACTCCGACTGCGTCCTCAATAACCTCGATTGCGTAGCTGATTGCGCGTAAGAAATGCAGGTGAAGAAAGCCGAGGGAGGCAAGCCGTTCAGGTCTTCCGTGTTCTCCGACGATGGCCTCTCGACTGGCGATTTCTCGGATTTGAAGCAGCCTTTGTGTCATCGCTTGACGTAATGACATAAACGTCGGTACTGCGTCCTTCACATGCCATGCTTCACAAATGCTCCTAACGACCACCGCTTCATCCGACTGCGAAATATCGAGAGGGCGGAAGCGAACTACACCGGAGGTTGGATTGCCCCGTCGCTGTTGTATCGCGGTTACTAGCGACCGCAGCACATGGGTCGTGAAACTCGCCAAGCTCAGCAGTCTCCTCGCATCGAGTCCCAGAGCGCCTGAGCCTAAAGCCGCTAACTGTTCTCCCCAACTGATATCGGTAGCGATGAAGACACCGGTAAAATCGACCTTCTCACGAACCGAACTAGCATTCGGGTGGTGCCACTGAGCCAACGCTGCTGGCTGAAGCATTTTAAGGAGGGTGGTCTTACCGCTGCCTCTTGGGCCGAGTACAATCGTGTGGGCGCGATTGCAAAGCCGGGCAAATTGGTCTGATGGGACGAACGTCGCCGCGACCTGGGCTGGGTTTAGCGCACGTGCGTTGAAGGTGTCAAACAGTGCTACGGTTGAGGAACTCATATCATCTTCCCCAGTTGAAAGGCCCGCCCTCGGTCCTTGACGATCCTCATGGAGTGGTTTCGAATAAGGCGGCTTTCAAGTCGCATCATGTCTTGCGGCAGCACAAAATCCACATAGGGAAACGCCGTTCGTACTTCATCCCAGACAAGCGGCACGCCGGAAGACACCAAGCTGGCAATCTGGTCGGCTAACACGATGGGGTCGCCGCGGAATCCGAAGCCAAATTCGTGTGGCAGACCCGAGCGTTCATTTGCGGGGAGCCAACCGCTTCCGGTAGCCCAATCCCACGCCCTGATCCGTCCGGCCAGCCCCAGGATTGGCAATTGTTTGGGATCAATATCGATGATGTAAAACTGGTTGCGGGCGACAGTTTGAACGGGCAAGAAGAGCGTGGAGCATAAGCTACCAGCGGAGAAGACAATGGGTGATGTGGCACTGCCAGCCGCATATGTAATTTTTGGGTGATGCTTGTGGCCATGGATTATGAGCCAACGTCCGAAATCTGCCGATCCGAGCAAATCGAGCAGCAGTTGACCCTGCTTCATCACATCGTGTTCGCCTAAACCGAGCTCCGAGTGTTGCTGGGGGTGATGATGACAGAGTAAGACGTTGATTTCCCGGACGCCGCGTTTGTTCAAGTCCTTTCGGATGTCCTCGAGGGTCTGCTTATCGATGCGCCCATGGTTCAACTCCGTTGGAGTGTGGCCGTGGTAGGCACTGCTATTGAGAAGTAGGAGTCGGAAGCGATCGTAGTCGCGTATGGCGTATGCGCGAGCCCAGTACCGGTCATCCAATTGCTCATCTCCCAGGGGAAACTGGGGCAGCAATGCTTTTAGAATGTGTTCTGGAGCGTGGTCATCCCCTAGGTACCGAGAGTCGATATCGTGATTTCCAGCTGTAGCAGTACAGAACTCAGCTTTGAGTCCTCGACTGATATCATGGAGCGCATTCCACGCATACTTCGTAGCCTGCTGATTTGCTTTATCCCCCAAATCGCCGGGCGAGACCAGTCCGTGGGCTGTCAGCCCCTCAGCTCGAATGAGTTCAAGTAAACCCGTAATCGGATGTTGGTTCGGATAATCTGGCGGGTCGAGGATATTGAGGTGCGACGGGCTTGGTGTACCGTTTGAACCCGTGTGTGCATGCAGGTCGCTAGCCACCGCAATGCTGATTACCGCTGCGCCTCCCGTCAAAATTCCCCCTTGGACGGCAGTTCGCGATTGGATATTAGAAGTTCCCGAACATTGCTACGTCCTCCGGAAAACCCTGAAACATGGCGCCGCACCTCCAAAGTGCGCTGATGCCAAACGCCAAGTAGGTTCCGCACTGATTTCTTGTAGCGGTAGGAGAGAAGAAAGGTCGCGCCTTTCAGATCTAAGTGATGAAGCGCTGCGGCAAGGCGTCCTAGATCAGAGGAATTGAACGAGCCATAACCATATGGGTGTGGCTATTTTAGA
>PMTT01000937.1 GCA_003167275.1 Bryobacterales bacterium
CTGCTGGGCAAGGGCGACGGCACTTTCCAACCCGCGGTTAGTTATCCCGTCAGTTTGCAAGCCGGGATCGGCGCCAACCTCGTCATCGTGGGCGACTTCAACGGCGATGGCAAGGCCGACCTCGCCACTACTACCAGCAACAGCGCCACGGTGAGTATCCTGCTGGGCAACGGTGACGGAAGCTTTCAGCCGCCGATTGGCGTTACTGTCCCGGACACACCCATCAGTTTGCTGGCAGAAGACCTGAACAAGGATGGCAAGACGGATCTCGTCATCGGGCAGCGCGACAATCCCGTGGTTTCGATCCTGCTGGGAAAGGGCGACGGGACTTTTCAGCCGCCGGTCAACTATGCTATTTCCTCGGTGCCCAATAGCTTGGCAGTGGGGGACTTCAACGGTGACGGGAATGCCGATCTGGCCGTCACCGGTTTGAGCATCCTGCTCGGTAATGGCGACGGGACGTTCCAATTGCCCATCAACCAGACGGTAAGCTCCTCTTTGCTTCTGGTGGCGGGAGAGTTCAATGGGGACGGCAAAACCGATCTCGTCACCGACGCTAACCTACTCCTGGGCACCACCATGAGCCTCACGCTGGTGGGAGGCTCGCCCCAGAGCACCAGGGTCGGAACACCGTTCCCCAATCCGCTCCAGGTGGTGTTGCGTGACAGTGGTAACCCGGTCAGCGGCGCGGCGGTCACGTTCTGTCAGAACGAGATTTCTTTCACTGGTTTCTTCTGTTTTCAATATCAGACGACCTTCCCCGATGCGTTATTGTCGAGCCGCACGGCGTTGACGGATGCCTCCGGGATAGCCCAGGTGACGGCCACGGCGAACCTCGTGCCTGGCAGTTATGTAATCGGGGCCGGCTATGGGGGCTTCATGGTGCCGTTCTCGCTGACCAACTCCGCCCCGCCTGCACTGACCGCCTCGGGCGGCACGCCGCAATTCGGCGCGGTGGGGGCAACGTTCGGGACTGCGCTTCAAGTCACGGTGAAAGACTCGGTGGGCAACCCGGTAGCCAACGTAACTGTGACGTTCACCGCGCCCGCCAGCGGGGCCAGCGCGATGTTATCGAGCGCCACGGCGGTGACGGATGCCTCCGGCGTGGCAAGCGTGACGGCGACGGCCAACGCCACTACGGGTAGCTACACCGTGACGGCAACTGCAGGCTTGCTGTCGGCGGCGTTTTCGCTCACCAACCTGGCCGCTGGACGCTCCAACCTGGCGTTGTCGAAGGTGGCCAGCCAGAGCAGCACGCTTGCCGGTTCCTCCACGGCCGTAGCTCAAAGCGCCGTGGATGGCAACACGGACGGGGCCTTCTTCGATGGGTCGGTCACGGCCACCAACCTCGATCCGAACGCCTGGTGGCAAGTGGACCTGGGCGGTCCGGCTACCGTTAGTGCCATTGTCATCTGGAACCGCACGGACTGTTGCGCCTCCCGATTGGCCGACTATTGGGTGTTCGTTTCCAAATTCCCCGTTCCTCCCCACCGATACGCCCACTACCCTACAAAACAGAGCAGGAACGTTCAGCAGCCATCAGACCACGGCTCCCAATCCGTTCACCGTCATTGCCGTCGGCGCTCCAGGCCGTTATGTGCGCGTGCAACTCAGCGGCACAAACTATCTGAGCCTCGCCGAGGTCCAGGTGTTGGGAACGCCGGCTGCCGCCAGTTCGGACCTGGCGCTGGGCAAGACGGCCACTCAAAGCAGCACTCTCGCGTACGCCACCGCGGGCCCTGCCTCGGCGCTCGACGGCAACACCGACGGAGCTTTCTTCGACGGCTCGGTAACCGCGACCAATCTGGATCTCAATCCCTGGTGGCAGGTGGACCTGGGCAGTTCTTCTCTCATCGACACCATCGTGATCTGGAACCGCACGGATTGCTGTAGCGATCGGCTGAGCGACTATTGGGTTTTCGTTTCCGATACTCCATTCCTCGCCACCGATACACCGGCCACACTACAGAACCGGCCCGGGACATTTAGCAGCCATCAGACCACCGCTCCCAATCCATCCACCACGTTAAGGCCGTCCTCGATCGTGGCCGGCACCGAAGGCCGCTATGTGCGCGTGCAGCTCACCGGGACGAACTACCTGAGTCTCGCCGAGGTCCAGGTGTTTGGCACCGGAGCCCCGGCGCTCACGAACCTCGCGCTGAGCAAGTCGACGGCCCAAAGCAGCACCTATCCCGGAGCTGCCGGCGCGGGCCCAGCCTCGGCAGTGGATGGCAATACGAATGGGAATTTCTTCGTCCAGTCGGTCACCGCCACGAACCTGGACACCAACGCCTGGTGGCAGGTAGATCTGAACAGTTCCGCTGCCATCGGTTCCATCCTGATTTGGAACCGCACGGATTGCTGTAGCGATCGGCTGACTGACTATTGGGTGTTTATTTCCGACACCCCGTTCCTCGCCACTGACACGCCCGCCACGCTACAGAGCCGGTCGGGAACGTGGAGCAGCCATCAGACTACAGCTCCGAGTCCCTCCACCCTCATTGCAGTCGCCGCGCAAGGCCGCTATGTTCGCGTGCAACTCACCGGGGCGAACTACCTGAGCCTCGCCGAAGTCCAGGTATTCGGTCAGTAACCCAGTGGGACAGACGATCGCCTTTTGTCGTCTGTCAGCGGGCTTTAGCCCGCCAAGCCGGCTTTAGCCCGCCGTCTCTCGATCTGTCCCGCGCGCTGACAGACGACGAAAAACGATCGTCTGTCCTACTTATAGTTCATAAGCTTGGTCAGCACGGAGCTATAGCCGAAGTATCCCGCGTCAAGATTGCCGCCGGCAGTCAGCGGCGCAGTGAAGGCGGTGCTGGAGTTCCCCAGCCCATTGATGACCAGCAGCAGACCGGTATTTGCCGCCAGGGGATCGGAGGAACTGGTCGGCATCTGGCTCAACACGCTGACCGGCACGGTGAGCGATCCATCGGTGGCCTTGGCGGTGCACGAGAAAAGTACCGCCACGTTCTTGGTCGAATCCGCAAGCGATGCAGCCGTCGCCACACCCGCCACCTGGACGTAGTCCTGGCTGCCGCCGCCACCGGTCCACTGGATGGTCAGCGGCTGGGTTCGGTCGATCGTGGTGATATCGCAACTGGGGCTGCAGTTCAAGGGAGTCGGGACTGTGATCGAGGCGCTGAATGCCCCGACATCCGCGCCGCCAGTTCCCTTGATCGTCCACTGACCGGGCTGGATGAAGGTCGAGGGAGTGCCGGCCGGCACTGCGGGAACACCGGGAATTTGAAGCCCGAAGATCGTACCGCCGGATTGCGCGAGGAACGCGGCATATCCGATGCCGGCCTGCGAGGGGAGGTTCGCCGTCTGTGAGGTTGGCCCAGAAAGCGTGAGCTTGGAGCCGGCGTCCAGAGGTTTCGCCACCGGCGGAATCGTGGTGGTCGGCGGAGCGATCGAAGCCTCCGTCTGGACCAGACAAGTGCCCGCGGCGTTCAACGGAGGCACGGCCCCGGGCGTCTGGATCAGGCCAAACAGGCCGCCGGCATCCAGGGACGCGAAGGCGCCGCCACCCTGTTCGGTCACGGCATCGATCGCCAGGGTGATTCCCGAGGACGTAATGCTCCCCATAATCGTGCTGCGGGAAAGCGTGAGCACGCCGACACTCACCTTCGCGCCCTGATCCAGCTTTTGCAGCGCGGAACTGGTCAAGCCGAGAGGCGCCGGGCAGGTGCGTCCGCCGGTGGCTTTGGAGAAAGTGGCATAGTTCCCCGTGACTCCATTCACCTGCAGGGCGATCGGGACGAAGCACCCGTCCGGGATGCCGGGGTCGGCGGGAAGCACAAAGTTGATCTGGTCCAGGGCCGGATATTGGGCCGACCGTCCCGCGTAGACCGGCGTGACCACCGTCGAGCCGATCAGCAGTTTGACGGTGATGCCGGCAGGCGAGACGATGCCCGGCGCCACGTTGTCACCGCCCGTGATGGGTCCCAATCCGGTGCCGAACAGCTCCATCACGTCGCCGGTATTGGCTGCGTTGGTCAAGAGGTTGTACAGAGGGGCGGTGTTCACGTTGATGATCGCCGCGGCGCCGATCGGATAGCCGGTCGAGAAGATGCCGAAACTGGATTTGACGATGGTGACGGGCGCCGGGGGGCTGGTTCCGCTGTTGTAGCTGACGGTGACCGTGGCACTCCCTAACGGAGTGTTGGATGGCAGGATTGCGTTGATCTGGCCGGCCTGGGCGTATGTCAGAAATGCCTGTACGGCCACACCGCTGGACGGAGTGATGGTGACAGTAGCGCCCCCAAGAGTGCTCGGGTAAGGCACGCTCGCACTGGCGAATGTGTCCGGCCCCAAGCCGGTTCCATAGATCGCGAAATACGAGCCTTGGGCGATACCGGACCCCGGGATCCCGAGGGGAATATTAGTGGCCGCGTTGACGACGCCTCCCGACCTGATGGCCGGAGCGGCCGAAGCGGCGGCAACCGCCAGGAGGCAAACAATGAGTTGCTTTTTCATAGGATTGGATGTTCATCCAGCCTATCAAAAGCGGCGGCCAGGAGAGAAGCGCGATAAGGGTACTTGCCCGATCCTGGTGGGGCGGACCCCCCGGTCCGCGGCCGACGCCCCCGTCGGCCTGTTGGCGTCACGCCAGAAATTGACGGAATGGGCGACAGCGGGTCCGGGGGGACCCGCGCGGACCAGGGGGTCCGCCCCACCATGCCTATTCCTGCCCGCTGGCGGGCCGCGAAACACCCTTGAGAGGCTGCCCACCCGCGCCCGCCGGCATTGTGCGCCACTATACTGAGAATTGAGCATGGAACAGCGGGGCTGGAAGCACACGGCGGCATATGTGGGGCTCCTGGCGGCGGCGTTTGTCGTGGCCGTGGTGGGGAGTTTGGCCCTGGGTTCGCCGCTCGACAACGCGGCTTACGACTTCATGTTCCGGCTCTATCAGCCCAAACCGTGGCAGACGCAATCGGTGCTGCTGGCCATCGATGAGACTACCCTGGCAGCGACTCCGGGTGGCATGCACGGCATCCGCAAGCCCTTGGCCCAGGCCCTGGAATTGGTGGCCCGTGCCTCCCCCAAGGCCGTCGCAGTGGATATGATTCTCGCGGATCAAAACGAGGATCCGGCGGTGGATCAAAGGCTGGTGCAAGCGCTCTGCAGTACTCCGAATCTGGTGCTCTCCTCCGAGTTGATCCGGGATGGCAGCCAATGGGAGGATCCGCGTCCCGAATTTGCGAAATGCGCCGCAGCCGTGGGCCACGTACACGCCAAACCGGACTCAGGGGACTCCCGGACACGGGCGATTCCGCTGGTGAAGCGGAATGCCCCCAACCACAAGCAGCGATATGCCCTCTCGCTCTGGGCTTTCGCGCTGAGTCGTGGCGAGCAGATCACCCTGGCTTCCCACTCGAACGACCTGGAAGTCGGCCGGATGACGATCCCCGCGGAAGGGGCGCCGCTGGTATCCCGATGGCGCCAGAACAATCGGGAGGATCGGCTGATGCGTGTGCGCTTCATTCCGGACAACATGGAGCCCATCCGGCGCATCTCCCTAAAAGAGCTGATCGATCACCCGGAGTTGGCCGCCGCCTTTGCGCGGAAGGTCGTCTTCGTGGGAGACATAGCTCCAACGGAAGTCCGGGACCGGCTCCTGACGCCCACCAGTCCGGACATCTATGTGACCGGGATCGAAATCAACGCCGAAGCGTTTGAAACCATGGCGCAGGGGCTGTTCATCACGGATGTCTCGGACTTCTGGGTGTTCCTCTTCAGCCTGGGTTTGGCGGCGGCGGCGGGGCTGACGTTCCGATACTTGCCGGGTTGGCAGGCCTACGCCGCCGCCGTAGCGATCTTTCTGTCGGCCCAGATCGTCCCCTATGTCCTTTTCCGGCACCGGCTGGTCCTTTCCGTTGCAACCCCGACATCGGTGGCGGCGCTCGTGACAATGGCCGCGGCGGGCTACTACCACCTGGTGGTGCGCCGCAACTGGCTGGTGGAGCAGTCCGCCCGGGAGCGGTACCAGCAAGCCATGCACTTCGTTACGCATGAAATGCGAACGCCGCTGGCCACCATCCAAGGTTCGAGCGAGCTGCTATCCCGCTACGCGCTGAACGAGGAGAAGCGCAAACATTTCGCAGTCACGATCAATTCGGAATCCAAGCGCGTGGCCCGCATGCTGGAGATCTTCCTGAATGTGGAGCGTCTCTCGGCGGGGCAGATGCAGTTGAAACGCGAAGCCATACCGGTCAAGGAGATGGTGGAAATCTGCGTGCAGCGGGTGGGGGTGCTGGCCGACCGGAAGCACATCGGTCTTACCCTCGAACCGGTGGGGGAGGAACTCCAACTGACCGGCGACCGTGAACTGATGGAATACGCCTGCTACAATCTACTTACGAACGCAGTGAAGTATTCTCCCCAGCGGACCCAGGTGACCGCCTCGGCCTGGCAGGAGGGTAGCCATGTCCGGATCGCGGTGAGGGATCAGGGCATTGGGATGGATCAGAAGGAAGTCAAGCAGATCTTCCAGAAGTTTTATCGCACAAAAAAAGCGGAAGAATCCGGAGAGGTCGGCACCGGAATCGGACTTTCCATCGTCCAACAGATTGTGGAGCAGCACGGGGGAAAGATCGGGGTCACCAGCCAGCCGGGGGTTGGCTCCTGTTTTACGATCGTGGTTCCTGCGGCGGCCCACACGTCGGGGTCCAGCACGGCAGAAAAGAATTGATGCACAAACTACTGTTAGTTGAAGACGATGCGGCGCTTCAGTTCACCATCCTGACGGCGCTCGAAGAAAAGGGGTACGCCGTGGACGCCGTGTCGACCACCGGCGAAGCCATGGAGCGCTTGAGCGACAACGCTTACCCCATTGTGATCTCCGACATTTATATCGACGAGGGCACGGGGCTGGATGTCCTCAAGGCCGCCAAACGCAAAGATCCGCAGTGTTCCGTGATCCTGATGACGGGGCGCGGAACAGTGGAAACGGTCATGGCCGCCACCCGCGGCGGGGTATTCGAATACATCGCCAAACCGTTCGAGCTCGACCTGATGCTGGACGCCATCGAACGCGCCGAAGCGCAGTGGAAAGACCAGGAGGACGAGGCCGAAGACGAAGAGCTGCCCGAGAGCCAGATGATCGGCAGTTCGCCCGGGATGGTGGAGATTTACAAGACCGTATGTAAAGCCGCTCCCACCGACGCGACCGTGATTATCGAGGGTGAAACCGGGACTGGCAAGGAACTGGTGGCGCGCATGATCCACAATCTGAGCCGCCGGGCGAGCCAGCCTTTTGTCCCTGTAGACTGCGGATCGATTGCGCCTTCGCTGCTCGAAAGCGAGCTGTTCGGCGCCGTGCGGGGTGCTTATACGGGCGCGGATCGCGACCGCGTGGGTGTTTTCGAAGCGGCCAACCGGGGCACCGTGCTGCTGGACGAGATCGGCGAGATCGAGTTCAATTTCCAGTTGGCGCTCCTGCGGTTTCTGCAGGGGCACGAGATCCGGCCGGTGGGCGCTTCCCGCTCTAAAGAGGTGGACGTGCGGGTGATCGCCGCCACCAATCGCGATCTGCAGCGCATGGTGGACGAGGAGAAGTTCCGGGAGGATCTGTGGTGGCGGCTGAACACCGTCCGCATTTTTATCCCGCCTCTGCGCGAGCGGCGGAGCGATATTCCCCTGCTGGCGCGCTTCTACATCAACAAGTACAACGCCCGTTATACGCGTGAAGTCAAGCTCATGGATTCCGGGGTCAAGGCGTTGCAGGATTATACCTGGCCCGGAAACGTGCGCCAGTTGCAGCACATGATGGAGAGGCTGGTGATCCTGGCCGACCGGGTGGATTCTGACGCTGTGTTCCGTGCGCAGACCACTATGGAATCCAAGGAGAAGCCGGTGGAAACGCTGGCGGATGCCGAAGAGGATCAGATTCGGCGGGTGCTGGCCGCCACCGGGGGGAATAAGAGCAAGGCCGCGCAATTGCTCGGGATCGAGCGCAAGACGCTCTATCGCAAGCTGGAGCGGATGAAACTGTAGAGCCTGCCCTACACTTCGCCGCCAAAACCGCCGATGGTATTCACAGGCCGATGATCGATATCCATACTCACATTCTGCCTGGCCTGGACGACGGAGCACGCGACCCGGAGGAAGCTCTGGGAATGCTGCGAATGGCCGCTGCGGCAGGCACCACGGACATCGTGGCTACGTCGCATGCCAATCCGCACTTCGCTTTTGATCCGCAGGTGGCCGAAGAACGAATCGCCGGGTTGCAGGCCGCCGCCGGGGATTCGATCCGCATCCACTACGGCTGCGAGCTTCACATGACCCTGGATGGTATCGAGAACGCACTCCGCTGCCCGGAGGCATACTCGATCGGGCACCGGGGCCATCTGCTCGTGGAATTCTCTGATTTCCTGATTCCCAAAACTACCAGCGCGATTCTCGACCGGATGATTGATCGGGGCCTCCATCCGATCATCGCTCACCCGGAGAGGAATCCGATCTTGCGCACGAGGATGTCCGAATTGGCGGCGTGGGTCGAGCGAGGCTGCTCGATGCAGGTGACGGCGCATTCGCTTCTGGGGCGCTTCGGAAAATCGGCGAAGACTGCCAGTCAGCAGTTGATGTCGCGCGGTCTGGTCCACTTCCTGGCGAGCGATGCGCACGATTTAGTGCACCGCCCGCCGGTTCTCGACGAGGTCCAGCGGTATGTGCAAGAGACATTCGACGAGGAAGCGGCGGATCGATTGTTGATCGAGAATCCGCAGTCCGTTCTGGAAGGATTCCCGGTATCATCGGGTCCGATTGCCATGCGGAAGCGGCCATGGTACTCGCTCTGGTAATGCCGAAGGGTTGGCGTTGGTTCCGAACTGAGCGCGCAGGGCGCGGCTGGGCCAAAGCCTGCCCATCCACGGGATGGCCGGGAACTTTTGTAACCCGATTTACATCCTTGTTTCACGTGAAACAGACCTGATTGTGCAGTAGGACAGACGATCGCCTTTCGTCGTCTGTCATCCCGGTATCGCCCGAATGTGGTCCCTTGGTGCCTGCCAAAGCGCTGGTCAATCCAGTTTGCGGACCAGCGTCGCGGTTCCCGAAATCAAGCCCAGTTCTTCACTCAACTGATTGGCCACCCAGATTACTTCCAACGTCTCCGGTGTGACTAAGCGGACCCGGATCTCGCCTCTGGCCCCCCCGGCTCCGCTCCAGGGCAGGTTTGCCCGATCGGGGCTGGCGCGTCCTTCGAACTGGAAGGACACCGTGGGTGAGATGGCTTGGTCTGTGATGTGGTAGCGGGCCCGATAGCGGCCGTGCAGGATGCCGGATTCCTCGGTCAAGCGGAGCTCGATGTATTCCGGCGGATAGAGGCCGTCGGCTCTCGAATGCGGAGACGGAACCAGGAGCCAGACGCCGCTCAATCGAGGGCCGGATGGCGCCTGGGCAGGCTCCAAAACAGGAAGTGCCGGCGCCACAATTTCACTGATCTGGTTCTTCGCGGCGACCATGTTCGAGGTCTCCGGCAACCCCGCCGAGTTGCTCGCAACGGCAACGGGTGGAGAAGCGGTCGAGGGAGAAAGGTCCGGTTCAGGTGCCAGTGACTGTTCATGCGCCGGGGCTGGCATCAGTTGCCCGGGGCCAGGGCCTCCCGTCACCTGGGCTCTAACCCCAAGGCCCCGGAGAGCAGGCTTCTTCGGCGCCGCCGTGGAGACCGGATTGGGTTGCTCGGGAGCCGCTATCTGGCGCGGTGGGGCGGGAGGTGTGTAGGCCAGCAAAACGACCAGAACAAGCAAGGTAGCGCCGCCAGCAACATGCCAAAACCAGACAGGCGTGCGGCGGGGGAGCGGTGGCGGGATCGGCGCCGGAAACACCGGCGGGAGCACTTGCGGTGGTAGACTCCCAAAGACCGTGCGGTCGTAGATCTCGCGTTCCACAGGATTAGTCAGAATTCGGAGGAGCCCGTTCAGCCGTTTCATCTGCAGATCGGCCAAGGGGCGCACCGCATCGTCGCTGCAATGGTCGGGATGGAGTAACCGGACCAGGTGTTTGTAAGCTTGCCGGATCTCCTCGGGCGAAGCCGAGCGATCGACTCCCAACTCCTCGTAGTAGTCCATCATACGCCGCGGTACGGCTGCTGCCGCCATGCACCCTGGCACCCGCTACAGGCATCGAGCCAAGCGTCCCCGCTGGCCTCTGCCGAATACAGACCGGATCGAGGAATGCGTGCTACGGAACAAACCGTCCTCATGGGGTTTATCGGCAGAACCTTTGGTTTACAGGAGGGTGGAAGCGAGAATTGCGACGGGAACTCAGAGAGCAATGGGGCTCGCCGCCAGGAAGCCGGCCGCAGGCGGCTCTGGAGGTTGGCCATCTTCAGCACAGTCCGATGCCAGCGGTGGCGCCTGGTGGGACAGGCGGTGCCGCCTGGTGTGTCGAGTAGTGATGTGCATTCAGGAGGTGAGTCCGTTATGGACAAGTCCTCTATGGACCGTAATGACCGGAACCATCCGTCTAGGCAAGGGTGCCCGTCGCGAGGCGGGATCTGAAGAAAGCCGATGACGAAATCTCGGAAGCGACGTTACAACATTGAAGAAACCGCCGTATACGACAAGTATGTACGGTGGTGTGGGAGGACGGGGTCGTGAGGCCCCTCCTACCCGATTCCGCCGGCTGAAAGCCGGTCGTCGCCCGCTTGCGGGCTATTCTCACCCGATCGGCTACCGCTGCTCGCGCAGCCACGCAAACCAGCGCTCGAAGCTCACCAACTCCCCGCGATTGTTCCCGCTGTAACATCCCTCGGCAACATCCGGCCCCGCCACGCCAATCGCCTGGGCGAACAGGAAGTTCCACGCGTCGCACGTCTGCGGCCCAACATTACCGGCCCCCGCCCGGGCCAGCACTTTGCTCCTCACCCGATCCACGGACTGCAACGCCCGAATGCCCGGCGCCCCGAGTTGCACGAACCGCATCAGGTGGGCCGGCGCATCGGCGTACGGCACGGCCTGGGGAGTAGGGGCGTCGGGCTCCGCCAGCCAGACCCGCCGGTCGCCGAAATACCGCATCAGCTCCGCGTTCCCGTCGCGATCCAGTTCCCGCGCCCAGACCACTGGCGAAGCGTCGATGCCGGCATCGTTGTAGACCCACTCGTCTCCCAAATCGTGCTTCACGCCGTACCGCACAAACACCAGGTGCTTTCCTCCCAAACTCCGTAACTGCCCCAGCACCCTTGCCCGCGCCACCCCGCCCGCCGGTGGCCATCGCCAACTGCGCTGTTCGAACACGTCGCCCTGGACGCGCCCCGCCACAATCTGGATCAGCAGCATCGCCGCACAGGCCATCGGCGCCAGTCGCACCAGCCGCAACCCTACCGGCCGCCCCCTCCAGTCGCGCCACAGCCGCAGCCTTCGCATCGCCATTGTGACGATCAGGATGACCAGCCCTGTGGCCGGCGCCGCGTAGTGCGTGTTATGCCAGACCTGCCCCACCAGGACCAGCGAGAACGCAGCGGCCATCAGCAGCAGTGTCCTGCCCCGGCGGTCCCGCCAGAGCGCCGCCACCGCCAGCAGCGGAATGGTGAGGATCGGCCCCAGGTAGAAGTGCCAGTAGAACGAGGCCTTCCGCGAGAGGTCGGCCAATAGCGATTGCCGCGCTTCGAAGTAATTCGACATCTCCCAATAGAGATAGAAGTCCCTCATCTCCCGGTTGTTGTAGAGTGGTTGGGCCGTGGGCTTCTGCCAAAGGAAATGAGGAGCCATCGTCATGCTATTGCGATAAAGAACGTACGGCGCCACCCAGGGCTTCCCAGTGACGCGCGCAAAGTAGTACCCCACGCCGGCCCCAGTAACTGCGAGGACCAGAGCAAGGGGGAGGACGATCTGGAAGAAGGGGTTGGGGGCTGGGGGTTGGGGGTTGGGGCATCGAGCACCACTCCCGCTGGCCGCTGGCTCCTGCCGTTCATCCACTGGCCGCCGCTGTCCCGGCCCCAGCCCCCAGCCCCCAACCCCCAACCCCTGTTTCCCAAACAGCACCACCGCGACCGCCAGTCCGAACCAGGCCCCTTCCACCGGACGGCTGTTGGCCAGCACCGCCAATCCCACTCCCATAATTACCGCGTGCCGCCAATGGGGCCTGCGCATCAATCTGGGCAGGGCGCCCAGCACCAGTGCCCCTCCCGCCGCAGCCACCGATCCACCCCAGTAGGTGTTCATCCAATAGCTGGCAACCCCCAGCCGCAGAATCGCCAGCACCGCGCCCAGCAGAGCCCACCGCGGCGGAAGCCATCCCTGCAGCATCCAGCAGATCGCCCCGCACATCAGGCCGGTGCTGAGCCAGACACCGAACCAGGGATGTCCGAACACCACCTGACCCCCCGCCAGCACCGCCGCCTGTGCAATCGGAAAAGCACTGGCATACACCGGACGGGCGAGGATGTGTTCGCTCTCGAAATGCGCCCAGAATGGGTGCTGCGGGTTCACCAGCCGGCCGTGCGCGAAGGTGTCGGCCGCCAACAGGAAGCTGAACTCATCCTGCACCTGGGGCTCTGGCATGCCGTACCAGGGAAGCAGCAGCGCCCGCAGAACCAGCGGCGAAACAACCGCCACCAGGATCGCCAGCCACTTTCTCCGCGCCAGCCGAGCCAGGGGACGCTCCCACCACCCCATCCACCGGGACCCGCCATGCTCTCTCCACACCGCCACCGCGAAGATCGCGACCGCCAGGACGGTCTCCGGGCTGGGCAAAGCCTCCAGATCGCCGGTGCCGGCAAACCAAACTGGCTTATGATAGTAGTTCAATACCTGAAAGCGTACCAATCAACACGAAGGCATAGCTAGCGCATGAAGATCCTAACCCTGGGCGCCGCCGGATTTATCGGCTCTCATCTGACCCACCGGTTGCTCCGCGAAGGACATACAGTGGTCGCGGTCGATCTGACCAGCGAGAAGGTGGCCGAATACCTCGACCACCCGAGCCTGACCTTCCTGCAGCAGGATATCCGCTGCCCGGAATGGAACCTCGACAGCCTGGTGAGGGATGCCGACCTGGTGATCGATCTGATCGCCTATGCCAACCCCGGCCTGTACCTCCGGATTCCGCTAGAGGTCTTCCGCCTGAACTTCACCGAGAACCTCAAGATCGCCGAATCCTGCGTACGGCATGGCAAGCGCCTGATCCAGTTTTCCACCTGCGAAGTCTACGGCCGGACCGCCGCCAGCCTTCCCCATGCCCACTTGGCCGACCCCGAAGATCCCATCCACGCCACGTTCTCCGAGGACACCAGCGAGTACATTCTGGGGCCGGTCTCGAAGCATCGCTGGATTTACTCCTCGGCCAAGCAGTTGCTCGAGCGCGTGCTGCACGCCTACGGACTCGAACAGGGCTTCAACTACACCATCATCCGGCCGTTCAACTTCATCGGGCCGAAAATCGACTTTCTCCCGCAGGCCAAGGAAGACATCCCGCGAGTCTTTTCGTTCTTTATGGACGCCCTCCTCAACGGCACCACCATGAAACTGGTGAACGGCGGCGTCAACCGGCGTTGCTACACCTACATCGATGACGCCGTGGAGTGCACCTACCGCATCGTCGAAAACCGCAATGGCGCCTGCGACCGGCAGATCTTCAACATCGGGTCGCCGTATAACGAAGTCTCCATCCGGCAGATGGCGGAAACCATGCGCCAGATTTACGCCGAGAAGTTCCGCGACGACGCGACACCGCTGCCGCAGATCGTCAGCGTCCCGGGCGAGGAGTTTTACGGCGAAGGCTACGACGATTCCGACCGCCGTATCCCCGACATCGCGAAGGCGCGCCGCCTGCTGGGCTGGGAACCCAAGTGGAGCTTCCCTGAAACCCTGGAGGCCACCATGCGGTACTATGTGACCGAATCCCGGAAGAACCGGGTCCCTAGTGCCGTCGGCAATGGTTGACAACGTATTCGTCCTGATGCCCGCATACAATGCGGCAGCCACCGTCGAGAAGGTCTTCGCGCGCGTGCCGCCCGAAGCCCGGCGGCGCATCCGCCGGTATGTCGTCGTCAACGACGGCAGCAAGGACGGCACCGCCGCTGTATTGGCCCGCCTGCAGAAGGAATTCGCCGACCTCGTGGTCCTTACTCATCCTGTGAACCGCGGATACGGCGAGGCGGAAAAGACCCTGCTCCGCTACGCGCTCGCGGAAGGGGCCGAGGTGGGGATTGTGCTGCATTCCGACGGACAGTATTCGCCGGAGAAGATCCCCGATCTGCTGGAGCCTTTCGACCGCGGCATCGCCGACCTGGTGCAGGGATCCCGGATGCTGGGCGGCGGCGCCCTGCGCGGCGGGATGCCGTTGTACAAGTTCGCGGCCAACAAGGCGCTGACCGCCATCGAGAACCTGGCCTTCGGGATGAAACTCGCGGAGTATCACAGCGGCTATATGCTCTACTCCCGCAAGGCACTGGAGACGATCCCGTTCGAGAAGCTCTCCGCCTCCTTCGACTTCGACCTGGAGATGTTGGTCCTGGCGCACGTGAAAGGCCTGCGCATCGCCGAGATCGCCATCCCCACAATCTACGCCGGAGAGAAGTCGCATTTGAACCCCATCAAGTACGGCTTCGACGTTCTCAAGGTGGTGCGGGACTACCGGCGGAGGAAATACGAAGCGCTGTAGGGTATGCTTTAGCTTGCCCAGCCATGCGTTGGAGGCTGTTTCTTTAGCTGGGCAAGCTAAAGCATACCCTACAAACCGCCACGGCCCCGTACGCCAGGCCCGTCCCGATCGCTGCTCCGGCCAGCACATCACTCAGAAAGTGCATCCCCAGCAGGATCCGCGAAGCCGCCACGCATAGCACGCAGAACAGCAGACCCACTGCCAGGGCCGGATAGAACCGGCACAACGACACCGCCACCGCACACGCCGTAATCGTATGCCCGGAGGGAAACGAGAACTGATCCGGCGGCAGCAGCGTCGCCCAGCAGTGTGGCTCCAAGGCACAAGGACGCTTCCGTCCGGTAGCCTTCTTCAGTTTCAGAAAGACGGCGATTCCCACCCCCGCAGCCAGCGCTGCCGCTCCCACTGCCAGGAACCGCGCCGTCCCGCCAAACAGCAGGATCATCAGCCCGATGGCGTACCAGAACCAGCCGTCGCCCCCGCGCGTGGCGCAGATCATCCACACCCGAATCCAGCGCGGAGCGGCCCACCGGTTCACGCAACGCATCAACCTCTGGTCGCGCAGGTCGATATAGGTTAACGCACTGGCCAACATCATGCCGGAACCTCCGCCAACGGTTCACGGCCATTGGGCCGGAAAAGCGGAACGCATCTGGCCGGGTGCCAATGGTAAGTGTGGAAGTCGCACCGCATGATCTACTTGTACGTCCAGTACCACTACAATACGGTGACGTCTGCAAAAAACATCTGTTAAGCCGTACGTTTTCCCCCGTCTCGGATTACACGTGATCAAAACCTGCGATGAGTGCGGCGTTTTTGGTGCGGCGGGCCCCCCGGCCCGCGCATAGGCATCAGAAATAAAACCGTTCCCGAAGATGACCCCGGTGGTGGCGATCCCGCTTCGCGGCCACTTTTTGGGTACAACTTACCAGAACAGGAGTTTGCGGCCAGCAACACCCGGACCCGACCAGTTTCCGAGTGGCGCGTCATTTGGCAAGTATCATCCGTTCAGGGCCATGGGCTCATCGCCACCCCGCGGGCCAAACGACTCGGTGCGAAAGCAATGACCAGGTAATGGACCTACTTTGTGACAGAAAAAGACGAGGCGCCTAGATGCTCAGGTCAGGAGCGGCAAGACCGCTGCAAGCTTACTGGGTCTCAACATCCACATAATCTGGTCAATGCCCTCCTCCGATACGCCGACTGCGACGAGCGCGACCACAGCACCGTCGCGAGAGATAAGGGCACATCCCTGACCGTTCGCCTCCACCACCGAAACCGTGACGCCCCTCCAAAAGTGCGTCGCGACCGCGGAGATAAACCTTGCCACCTGCTCGCGGCCGGTGATTGGCTATCCGGCCGCACGCGCCAAGCCACCGCCATCCGAATAGGAGACAACGTCAGACGCAAAAAGAGCATCGAGCGGAGCAAGCTCGCCTTTCTGAGCGGCAGCGATCAACGTCTCCCGGAGGCGGCGCTGCTCAACCGCTTCGACTCGCCTGCGACGTCCCTCAGCGATGTGCTTCCGCGCGCGAGTAACCAACTGTCGCGCATTGGCCTCGCTCACATTCAGGATCTCGCCGATCTCACCGTACGGATAGCCGAAGGCTTCTCGAAGGATATACGCAGCTCGCTCGGTGGGAGCAAGTCTTTCGAGCAGCAGCAACACCGCGAACACCAACGCCTCACCGCGTTGCGCTCCCAGTCCTGGATTGGCGCTGGTGTCCACTGGTTCCGGAAGCCAGATCCCGAAGTACGCTTCCCGCCGCGACCGCGCGGATTGGACCACGTTAACCGCTAATCGTGTCGTGCTCGTAGCCAGGCAGGCGGGTGCGTCCTGGACTGCCTTGCGATCGGTGGACTGCCAACGCATCCACACGTCTTGCACCCAGGTCCTCGGCTTCGGCCGCGCATCCGAGCATTCGGTAAGCGATCCAGAAAAGACGAGGCCGCGGCGTACCGAGGGCCAGCGCACGTAAGGTGCGTGCTCCCAGATACAATCTGTCCACAGCGGCAAGCTTGAGCACCGAACCGACTGTCCCAGCTTAAGATCGGTGCCGAACAACCTCTTGTCCAGGTGCGCCCTCAATGATCAGTCGGGGATCAGCTGAAATCATGGCAGTAAGATTTGCAAACCCCGCTTCGCGGTAAAGCTTGAAGGTGTACGGGAATTCTTTATTGAGTTTCTCCCCTATGTCCGAAAGCTTCATGGGCGTCGGAAATGCAGCAACAATGGCAAAAAGCTTTTTGGGCACTGCGGTGGCAAGCGATTCCTTAGAATTCACCTCCTTGCTCTGCGGGGCCACCGGACTTGGGCGGCTCCCCGGAGCCCCTTCGATCGCCTTTGAGGCTGCTACAGTGATCGGGCGCGGAGCCTGTATTGGAGCGGGGCCTGGTGCCACATCCCAAGCTCTTAGTCCCACATAGCTGAATCCAAGGAAAAAATTGATTTCCTTCTGTTGATCCTTATAGGCATAAATCTCATCGGTGGGCACAAAGTACGCGTGCAGGCGATTGCTAAGGCGCACGATTCCGCCCTGTCGGTCGAAAGCAGCGGTCATTCCGGACATCCTTTGGAGTCTAGATGTGTCTTGGAAGATAGGCAATGGTCTGCGGTTCAATTTCCCAAGAACCTGATGATCGACAAGGGGGCACCACGTTGGTTCGCGTCCCAACCACTCATAACAATAATCCCCACGGTCGGTCGCGAGCTCTCGGCAGCGTTTTGAATGTATCAAGATCTGCTCTTCACCAATCGGGCTCCGGCTCTTCCTCCAAATGAGAAAGTGCATGACGTACAAATAAAAGTGAGCCTCTACAGACTCATGGACCTTGGCCCACTTCGTAAGGCGGTCAAGCGCACCGTGCTGAGAAAATGAAGGCAGACGCCGGTGCGCCTGAAACCAAGTCCGGATATCTCGCGCGTTCGTAGGATCGCTGGCCAAGTTCTTTTCCATCATTTCAGTGATCCTGGTTAGTTCGGATTGACCCATTCCCTCCCACTGCCTGCCATTTCTGCTCAGATAGGCGGCGGCAAGGTTCCTCCGAACAAACAGTTCTTCTGTCGTGCCTCCCAGAAGGGTCTCCCAAATCCGAACCATGTCATCAAAATTGCCATAGATTCTCTCAATACCCGATTCGCAGTCGCTCTCGAAGCGTGAAGGTTCGGTATCGGCACGAAGGCGCTTCAGCATGTCGAGGCTATCTTCCGCAAGAATCAAGTGCTCCTCTAGCCATTCTCCAACCGGGCCCTGATCCCGTAATAGCCCATGAATGGTCAAATCTCCATTGGCACTTCGCGCAAGCTGTTCGGCAATTTCGATCGTTAGTTGAACTCGCGTCACTAGAGGGTAGGTTCCGTTCGGATACCTTGCTTGTGCGGTCTCGAAACAGTCAAAAGCGTCCCTTGCGCGCTCCCGAATCGTGCTCAACAACTCTTCCGGTGATGGCTGCCCGCCGTGCTTAAACATGCCTTCGACCTCATCGTTGATCCAGAAACGAAATATGAGGCCTTTTGTATGATAATGAACCATTTCACGCTCGTCGAGCGCAATTGCTTTATCAATGTACTTGATGGCCTCCTCATAGTGTTGGTGCATTCCATAGATGAGATGGCGCGCACGATGATTCCAATAGTGCCCATGCTTTGGATATAGCTTTGTCAACTCAGCAAGCACTTCCTGTTGACCATCGGTAGAACCGTCAGGAGGTCCACAGGCCACAATCAAGGGAGCGAAATGTCGGTTGAAGTCTCCTCGGCCGGATTGCAGGTCGTAGCGTCGAATAAACAAATTCTCCAGTAGGACCTGCGATCCTGTGGCATTGGCACCAAGACATCGGTGAAGCTCTCTCAAAAACTCTAGACCGAGGTCCTTTAGGGCGGCCTTCCAATGATCCCCTCCAATTAGCACCTTCAAAGTTTGCTCCGCAAGCACAGGATGAGTGATCCGGAGGATGCCGGCATGACGGACCACTAATCGCTCTGCTCCCTCACCGAGTAGAACCGCGATACTCGAGTCAACATCAAAGCTCTTATCCAAGAGCTTCGCGACTAACGATTCAGAGATGCCTGCCTGGTTGTGGCTAGTGTTCTGTGTATATCTTGTAATCAGCGCGAGGAAACGAAGAACCTTCCGGACTGGAAATGAAGCACCCTTTACGCAGTTAGCGACATATGTGCCGATCGGCTTGTACTGTTCCTGGAATGTAATCAGGCCAAAGAAGAATGGTGAACGGTATACACGCCATTCGTCGAGATCTGAACTTGCAATCAATTCCAATTCTCGAAGCCTTGCCACATCTTTTGTGTGAGAGCTGAACGCTCGCTGAAATGCGAGAGCTTCTTGCTTGCTCATTTCGTCTGGTAGGTTGACGTGTTGATCCGATGCAGCGCGGCGCGAGGTAGCCCGAAGTACGTACAAAATGACAATCCGCAAATGCCGCTGGATAGCTGCTCTGTACAGATCCTCCCGGTCGGGCTCAGCCAATATGGAGCTGTCCACAATTAGCAGTATCGGCAATTCAGTAAGATGAAAGAGATGATCTAGCCGATCAACTGTAGATTTCGAGTATCTCCGCAAGATCACGGTCGGATAGTAGGTGCGCATCTCCCAGCCTAGTTGGAGGCTAAGTGTCGTGCCTCCCGCGCCAGGTCCGTGCGTCAATATGATAGTTTTGTTGGGAGCTTCTTCTAGAGGTTTTACAACCTTTGCCTTTAGTTCCTCATAGTGTGCCGGTCGTTGTAACGGGACGCCAGCCTCAAGGTCCGCGAAGGTCGGCGGATTTCCTCGCCAGAAATCGTCTTGGGGAGGCCGATTTTCTTGGGCGTCGAATTCGAGAACTCTGCTATGGAGGATTTCGAAATCGTCCTCCATGTGCCGGAGGTCTTTGGTTGGGATGTTTACGGCTCCCCGCTTGCCTGGGATCTGAGGGCTCTCAATGTCAACGTTGCTTCCATAGTTGGACCGGATCAAATGAAGGAATTCGTCCACGCCCAGATCGAACAGGTGTTTAATGTGGCGCGATTGGCTCAGGATCTTGGAGAGGACGACAATGTTGGCATAGCTCTGGAGAGTGACATAGCACTCCTGTAGCAGCAAAGGTACGTAGTCTGCTGGAATGGTATCTGCAAGAACCACAATGTAAACGGGCTGTGAAGGTCGAACTTTCTGGAGTGATTCGAGGATACTCCGAATGTAGGGGGGGTAAATCCAATCCCATTCGGCGCTTGGTGGGATCACTTCACTGCTCTTGTTCCACCCCCCTGCCATTAACCAGCCTGTGCCCCGATCATAGTCTACTGGTAGCGGTTCTTGTCCGAACAACCCCACGGGGCGAAGATTGGCCAAAACGGGCTCCACCACCGAATACAATCCGTCACGGTCACTGTTCGGATCAAAATCGATCACCGCGCTCCAAGGTAACAGGCCCAGGCATCTGGAATCAGTTCCTTTGTTTAGCCGCCCCGCAGCCACGACGAACTTGGCAGCCCGACTATCGAAATTACCGACGGCTGGTCGGATGTGAGCCCAAAGCTCTTCGGAAACGCCTTCCAAATCAGCCATGGGACCCGCCTTTTCAGCAGTCGTTGCGAGTTGCGTCCAAGTGTCAGCAAAGAACCGTTTTAAGTAGTTCGTGGCGGTCCAGGACCCGTATCGGAATGCGATCCGTCGCAATTCGTCGTCGATTGGCTTGTTCACCCAAGCTAACGATGCCGCGACGCGAGCGAGCATGAATTGGCTCTGAACGGAATCTACTGCTTTGGGATAATGCTGCAGTTGCCAAGCGTCGATTTGAAGCCGCATTTGGTTAATGCAACTGTATATGCCGTAATCCTCGGGTGGAACAGCGGCGGTCCTGCCTTCAATAGCTTCTAGGAGCCGGTGAAGTCGTTCGGGTGTAGCAGCGTGGAGGTGTCGCAATAGAATTGCAAGCTCGAAATATGCCTGGTCATAGCCAAGCGGGCCTTCAAAAGATAGGGCGAAATCAATCAGCCAGAAATCCTTACTTTCAGGTCTCGACCGATCGAGAAGAACGTTGCGGGGATGCAAGTCGCCGTGAAGGAGCCCCTCGACACTCATGAACTGCTCTTTGGCCAATTCCGGTTTCGTGCAGAACGACAAAGGGCTGGCATAGACCCTTTCCGCCCACAGGAGATAATCTTTATGATTACATTCCTTCGCGGCAAACTCATAAAGCCTCGGCGCACGCTCTGGATTATCTAGCCGATAGCCCAACCACTGCCTGAGAAGGTTCTTTGGCGAACAGGGTGAGACTTCCCGGCCCGATGCGTTTAGCTCAAAGAGCAAAGACTGTGCAATTTGCTCCCCTTGTAGGATCAGAGAACGAGCGTCTAGAGAGTCCGGCGTGAGAAGGTTGGAAACACCTCGACCAGCTAAATCGTAAAGCATGGCGATCTTCTCGCCGGAGACAACATGTCGCAGCAGAGTGGGGATGTGGCGCCGCGCAAAAGGCTCACTCCGGCCCTCAGCATGTTTGTGGCGCTGCCACTCGTTGGGCTCAAGGGGATCCCACTTGTGCTCAGAGTCAAGCTTCAGAATATACTCGCCGGATGGCACGGGCTCGCTCGCGCCTTCTCGCGAACGGATATGGGCAATTGCCACAAATGCGCCCGACTTGCCGTCAGTGAGAATTCGCAGGACCTGAGGCCGCTCAATCACCCAGGTGTCAATTGACTTTCCGATAACGTCAATGTACTGATGCGGGATGTCTTTTACCATGACGCAAGGCCCTTTCAAAGGTAATCCGCGGGATGGGTCCGATCGTAGATGCTTTTAAATACTATCATGCTGGCTGGAGAGTGTCGAGGCCTTGGAGGATCCGCGGTAAGGGTCGAGCAAGCGGCATCCGAGCCTTCGCGCCCTCTCCGAGCCAGTCGTCGGCTATCCGTAAAAAGGCCCAAATGGCCTTCGATCACGATGCCGCCGGCATCGCCCGGTTGTGATCCTTTCGCCAACGCGACTTGGGGTCCGCGACGGCCGAACCAGCAGTTTCCGAGTAGGGCGTCATTCGGCAAGTATCATCCGTTCAGGGCCATGGCTCACCGCCACCCCGCGGTCCAAACGACGGCAAGACCCCTGCAAGCTTACTCGTTCTCAACATCCACATAATCTGGTCAACGCCCTCCTCCGATGCACCGACTGTGACGAGCGCGACCAGAGGACCGTCGCGAGAGATAAGGGTACATCCCTGACCGTTCGGCCTCCACGACCGAAACCGTGACGCTCCTCCAAAAATGCGTCGCGACCGCGGAGATAAACCTTGCCACCCGGACGTCTTTGGAGATTCTTAGGTGAGGCTGAAGCGAAACGCGGTCGCCGTAGTTGCCGTCGGGCGGGCCGCCCCCTTGCAGATTCACGGTGAAGGCAAGCAGCCCGCAGCGCCGCCAGTCGGGGAGCGCGGCCAGAAACTCGCGGACGTTCCGTTCCGGGTCCCACGGCCCATCCGGATAGTCCCAGAATATGGGGCCGAGTGTGTCGGACTGGTAGGGATGAACGCGGGATCCCTGGCCGGGATAGTTCGCGTCGTCGAAGATCGCCTGCACCGCACGGACATTGAGCAGCGTGCCCGCCAGGTTCGAATTCGCCGCCGGAAATCCCGAAGCGGGAGTGTAGGAAAGCTGCCGGTTAATGGTGATCCCCGTGCCGCAGGAAAAGGCGATTTCGCCGGCCGCCAGCATGGAGTGGGGGCGGTTCAGCCACCGCCCTCGCTGGAGTGCTAGGCCGCGGGCTTGAGCTTCGAAGCGATCTCTTCGAGTTTCGAAACGCGTGTCGCAAGGTCGAATGTGTTGTCCGTCTGCTTCCACTGATGGGCCTGGATGGGGGGGGAAATGGCGCCAAATTCCGTAATGGCTTTCGTCAGCGGTTGTAACTTGGATTCCATGCTTGTCATTATTGACATAGGGATATCCTGTTTTGTCTCGATCATCAGCAGGCGGCCGACGGTCTCCTGACGAAACTCCAGAGTGTATTGAGACACTCTTGCGAGGGATTCCTCGATTTTGGCGACCCGCTGGGTCAAACCCTCAATGGAACCGTCAACCCGGTCAAGGCGCTGGCCGATGCCATCAAGGCGCTGGTCGATGCCATCCAGGCGTTGGTCGACCCGGTCCAATCGCTGGTCCACACCGTCAAGGCGTTGGGTCAAAGTCTCGAGGGACTGGTCGACCCGGTCAAGGCGCTGCTCGAAGCGACGGGTCTGATTCCCGATCAACTGTTCGATGCGGTCAAAGCGTTCGTCGGCGGTCAGACCAGGGAGCTCCCGTGCGGTCGCATCTCGTCCATCTCCATCTTACACTGTATCTCTTCTAACACCCTCACAACTTCGGCGGCGGGGTCGGGGGCGCAGGTGATCTGGCGGCCGATCACCAAGTGGTCGGCTCCGTCGCGGATGGCCTCGGCGGGAGTGGCGACACGCTTCTGATCGTCCTTCGCGCGGCCCGCCGAGCGGACGCCGGGGGTTACCAGGAGGGCGTCCGGTCCGAGGATCCGGCGCACCGCAGCGGCTTCTAGCGCGGAGGCGACTACGCCATCGACGCCGGCTGCCATCGCCTGGCGAGTCCGCACGGCCACCATCTCCGACACCTCGCAGGAATAGCCCAAGTCGTCGAGGTCCTCGCGGCCGAAGCTGGTCAGGACAGTCACGGCCAGGAGTTTGAGTCCGTCCCCTTCCCTGCCCTGGATGGCGGCGCGCATCACGGACCCGACGGCGTGGATGGTCAGGAACGTCGCTCCGGTGCGGGAGACCTGGGCGACGGCCCGCTTTACAGTCTCCGGGATGTCATAGAGTTTCAGGTCGAGAAAAACGCGCTTGCCCTGGTCGAGGAGTTCGCGCACGATTCCCATGCCGGCGGCGGCGTACAGTTCCATGCCGACCTTGTAGAAATCGATATGGTGGCCGAGGCGACAGACCAGGGTCCGGGCCTCGTCAGCCGAATCTACGTCGAGCGCGACGATGATGGGGTTGGGTTTCATATCAGGCGGATCGGTTTTTCCTGTCGCGGGAGCACGCAGCCGATGGGGTAGGCGCCGTCGAGGGAGCGGACCAGCGAGGCGGCGTCGGTTTCGGGGAGCGCGATGAGCAATCCCCCGGAAGTTTGCGGGTCGTACAACAGATCNNTCGCACGAGGCGAAATCGTGATTGTTCTTCAGTCCTCCGGGGATGGCGCCCTGGCGCGCGTAGTCCAATGCGCCGGGCAGGAAGCGTACCGAATCGACGGCGATCTCCAGGGTGACGTTGCTGGCGATGGCCATCTCGCGGGCGTGGCCGATCAGGCCGAACCCGGTCACATCGGTGCATCCGTGGACGTCGAACCGCAGCATCTCCTCGCAGGCCCGGCGGTTGAGGGTCAGCATGGACTGGATGGAGGCTTCCACATGCCCCTCGGAAGCGATGCCGCGCTTCAGGGCGGTGGAAATCACCCCAGTGCCCAGCCGCTTGGTGAAGACCAGCACATCGCCGGGTCGGGCGCCGGCGTTGGGCTTGAACCGCAACGGGTGCACCAGGCCGGTGACCGCATAGCCGAACAGGATCTCGTCGCCGGCGATGCTGTGGCCTCCAAGGATGGAGCAACCGGCTTCCCGCATCTTCTCGGCGCCACCCTTCAGGATCTGTTCGAGGTCGGAGAAGTCGCCCTTGGCGGGGTAGGCCAGCATGGAGAGCGAGGAGATGGGGCGTCCACCCATGGCGTACACATCGCTCAGAGAGTTGGCGGCGGCGATTGCGCCGAAGGTGTAAGGATCGTCGACGATCGGGGTGAAAAAGTCTACCGTCTGCACCAGGGCGAGCTCCGCCGTCAGCTTGTACACGCCGGCATCGTCGGCGGTATCAAACCCGACCAACACGTTGTCGTCGGCCCAGCGGGGCACGGCGGCTAGCACCCTGTCCAACAACTTTGGACTGAGCTTGGACGCTCAACCCGCAGCTTTGACGTGGGCGGTGAGCTTCCTGGATTGGGTGTGGGCTTCCATACAGGCTTCGTTGGTTCGTGGCCGTTCTTTTTCTATCCCGGTCTTCTATATAATAGCGGGATGCGTCGCATATCCGTTCTTTCCGCCGCTCTTCTGGTGCTGGGGCTGGCGTTCAC